>CAZNMF010000296.1:0-18455 GCA_964573795.1 uncultured Solibacteraceae bacterium | reverse complement strand
ACCCACATCGTGCGGTTGTGCGCCTTCTTGATGAAGTGCGCGAGCATCTTCTCGGTGACCTCGAAGTCGGCGATGACGCCGTCCTTCATCGGCTTGATCGCCACGATGTTGCCCGGCGTCCGGCCGAGCATCTCCTTGGCTTCCTTGCCGACGGCCTCGATGCGGCCGGTCACTTTGTTGATGGCGACGATGGACGGCTCATTGACGACGATGCCCTTGCCGCGGGCATACACGCACGTATTGGCCGTTCCCAGATCGATAGCGAGATCGCTCGAGAAGAGCGAGAAAAGCGATCGAAGCGTCAACTCAGCTCCTGTTCCTCGTTGGGCAGGCGGACGGTGCCGTTCTCGACGCCCGCGATGTGGATCCCATTCTTGCCCGCGACCTTGACACGATACATCGCCGCGTCGGCTGCTTGCAGCAATCCTTCGGCGGTATCGGCGACGTCGGGGAGGGTGGCGACGCCGATCGAGGCGGTGATGCGGACGTTGGTCGCGAGGCCGTCGAGGAACGTGAAGCGCTGGAGGCGCTCGCGCAGGCGCCGGGCGACCGAGTGCGCGCCGTCGGTGCCGGTCTCGGGCAGGAGCATGGCGAACTCGTCGCCGCCGTAGCGCGCGACGACGTCGGTCTCGCGCGCGGTCTCGCGGATGACGTCGGAGGCCTCGATGAGCGCGCGGCTGCCGAGCAGGTGGCCGTGGACGTCGTTGACGCGCTTGAAGCCGTCGAGATCGATGAACAACAGCGACAGCGGCCAGCCGCTGCGCATGGCGCGCTTGGTCTCCTTGCGCAGGACCTCGTTCAGATAGCGCGAGTTGTAGAGCTGCGTGAGGTCGTCGGTGACCGAGAGCGCTTCGGCGCGCGCGACGCGCAGCGCGGTCGACAGCGCGTAGGCGGCCGGCTCGAGCAGGCGCACGATCGAGTCGGCGACGCCGTGCGAGACCGACGGCAGCCGGTGCGCGCGGCCCGTGTCGAGCCCGACGAGCACGCCGACCGTCGTCCCGCCCGCGATGAGCGGCCAGCCGACGAGCGAGATCTCGACGAGCTTGTCGGCCTTGCGCTCGCTCTCGATGCGGTGGTCGAGGTAGTTGGTCACGCGCACGGCCGGCGCGCCGGTCTCGGCGATGACGTCGGCGAAGGCGCGCAGCGCGGCGCGCAGCGCCGGGTCGGCGTCGTGCTGGCCGAGCAGATGCGGCACGCCGTCGGTCTCGACGGCGAAGACGCACCACTCCGAGAGCGGCATCCACTCGCGGACCTGCGAGACCAGCGCCGAGGCGACGCCGGCCGGATCGGTCGCGACGTGTACGGCGCGCATGATCGCGCCGACCGTGTCCGGCTGCGCGGCGAGGTGCGTGAGACGCGGCGCGGAGGCGTCCAGCCGATCGGCGAGATCGACGAGATCGGTCAGGCCGAGCGCACGCTCCACCTCCTCGAGGTGCAACGGCAGCGTCAAGTGCTCACGGAAGCCGAGCGAGCGCGACAGCTCGGCGAGGCCGGGCTGGTTGGTCGCGCTGTACGAGACGGCCGGCACGTTCGCGATGAGCGCCGCCACGAGCCGCTGCGCGCCGTCGTCGAGCGTCAGCTCCCACAGGATGCCGTCGGCGTCGGTCGGCATCGTCCAGAGCGTGCCCTTGCGAATGAGCGAGAGGCGCAATCCGCCCGAGGTGCGGAGCTCGGAGAGATGCTGCTCGACGTTGTCGCTGCGATGATAGACCGCAAGGGCCGGTCCGCTGTGGACGGCGGAGCCTTCGACGGCGGAGGAGCTCCGTGAATGGCGTCCTAGCATGACGGCGAAATGAGGCGGCGGTCGCGTGTAATCGGGGGCCTGCCGAGTCGCCAAACTATAGCACGCGGATCGTACGCCCGAACGTCGATCGAGCCCGAATCGGCGCGGTCCCGCACACGAAAATCGTGATCGCGACGCCGAACCGCGCGGCCGGCGGCAGCGGACGCGCGTGCGTGGCATAATTGGTCGCTTCGGCGCCAAGGAAAGCCGGCCGGCGGGTGCCTTTGGTCATCGTCCGGCGAGACCGTGCAGGAGATTCCGACCTATGACCATGCTCGACCGGATGCGACGTCACAAGTCCTGGCTCAAATGGAGCCTGGGCGTGGTGGTGGCGACGTTCATCCTCCTCTACGTCCCCCAGTTCCTCAAGACGAACGGGGTGGGCGCCGCACCGGGTGACGTGGTCGCGACCGTCAACGGACGTCCGATCACCGCCGGCGTCTACCAGCGCGTCTACGACCAGCAGGTCACGCAGCTGCGATCGAGCTACAGCCAGTTGACCGACGACATGATCAAGCAGCTCGGCATCGGCCAGCGGCTGCTGGAGCAGCTCGTCAATCAGGAGGCCGAGCTCGCCGAGGCCGATCGGCTGAAGCTGACCGTCAGCGACGGCGAGCTGCGGGAGCGCCTGCTGCGCCTGCCGGCGTTCCAGCAGAACGGCCAGTTCATCGGCTACGCGCAGTACACGCAGATGCTCGCGTCGGCGCGGCCGCCGGTCCGCGAAGAGGAGTTCGAGGAAGATCTGCGGCGATCGCTGATGGCCGAGAAGCTCCAGGCCGCGATCACCAGCTGGATCCGCGTGTCCGACGCCGACGTCGAGCAGGACTACCGCCGCAAGAACGAAAAAGTGAAGCTGGACCTCGCGGTCTTCAACGGCACGCAGTTCCGTGAGGGCATCCAGCCCACGGACGCGGAGCTGACTGCCGAGCTGGCCGCGCATCCCGACGCGTACAAGATTCCCGAGAAGCGCCAGGTGCGCTATCTCTCGATCGAAACGAACGCGCTGCGCGCCAAGATGACGGTGACGCCGCAGGAAGTCGAGACGCGCTATCGCGACAACATCCAGACGTACTCGACGCCGGAACAGGTGCGCGCCAGCCACATCCTCTTCAAGACCGAGGGCAAGGACGACGCGGCGGTGAAGAAGCTGGCCGAGAGCGTGCTCGCCAAGGTGAAGGCCGGCGGCGACTTCGCCGCGCTCGCCAAGCAGTACTCGGACGACGGCAGCAAGGACAACGGCGGCGATCTCGACTACTTCAGCAAGGGCACGATGGTGCCGGAGTTCGAGAACGCCGTGTGGAACCTGCAGCCGGGACAGATCACCGATCTCGTCAAGTCGCAGTTCGGCTACCACATCATCAAGATGACGGGCCGGCGCGCGGCCAGCACGCGCACGCTCGACGAAGTGCGCCCGCAGATCCAGGAACAGATACGGCAGGAGAAGGCGCAGGCCGAGGCGTCGCGCCTCGCCGAGGAGATCGCCAAGGAGATCAAGGCGCCGGCCGACATCGATCGCGTCGGCAAGGCGCGCGGTCTGACGACCGGCGATTCGGGTTTGTTCGCGCGCGACGAGCCGCTGGCCGGGCTCGGCTTCGCCCAGACGGTGGCCAACGAGGCCTTCTCGATGGAGAAGGACAAGGTCAGCGGCGCGATCCAGACGAGCCAGGGCTACGCGTTCATCGCGCTCACGGACATCAAGCCGTCCTACGCGCCGACGCTCGATCAGGTGAAGGACAAAGTTCGCGACGCCGTGATCACCGCGAAAGCGATCGAGATCGCCAAGAGCCGCGCGGCCGCGATCGCCAAGAGCACGGCGCCGAACTTCGAGGCGGCGGCCAAAGCGGCGGGAGCCACGGTGCGGACGACCGACTTCATCACGCGTGGGTCGGCGTTTCCGGAAGTGGGCGTAAGCGACGCGCTCGACACGGCGGCCTTCGCGCTCAAGCCCGGCGAGACGAGCGCCCCCGTCGCCACCGACTCGGCCGTCGTCGTTGCGCATCTGCGCGAGCGGCAGGACATCGACGCGTCGGCGCTCGCGGCAGAACGCGAGACCCTGCGCGCGCAGCTGACCGAGCAGCGCCGCCAGGAGTTCTTCTCGGCCTACATGGCCAGCGCCATCCGCAAGATGGACGTGAGATACAACGAAGCGACGGTCAGAAATTTGTTGGGAAGTTAGGTTTCAGGTTCTGGGGTCTCGGTTCTCCGTTCTAGGTTCGCATTGAACCCGGAACCAGAACGGAGAACCCAGAACCCAGAACCGAGAACCTGCGATCTATTTGCTCCCGTAGCCTTCCAACTCCACGAGCCACCCTCTGACGTCTTCGTCCCACGCGCGTTGACGCGCGGGATCGAGCCCGTGACGGGTGTCCTCGTCGTAGTCGCGCTGCGCATTGGGCTCGCCTTGGATCAGGCGTTCCGCGCTGCCCTGCACGCGAGCGATGTCCGCGCACGGGTCGTAGAGCCCGTGCAGGTGCTTGCGGAGCCGCCGCGCGTAGACCTCGGTCAGATCGAAATGCGTCTGCTCGTGACGAAGCGTGCGCGCGCGCTCGGCGGGATCGGCGAGGACGACCGGCTTCACCCACGATCGGCGCGGCATGAACACCGCCTCGACCTCGAACTGAAACGTCGTCTTCACGCATCGCACGCCGTAGAGCAGGCTGTAGCCCGTGAGCGCGCCTTCCTGCCCGCCGTCGGGCGCCGCGGCACGAAAGTCGGCCCACGTGAGCGGCCGCGCCGCGTCCCACGGCACGCCGTCTTCTTGCGCGATTTGCTCACGGATCGTCTGCTCGACGGGCGGCGTCACGACCGCAGGCGCGTGCGCGCCGCAGGCGGCCGCGCACAAGGCAAGGACGACGAGGGCCGCAAGGGCCCCAAAGGACCAAGGGACCAAGGGACGAAGGGACTGGGGAGTCAAGATTCTAGATTCTGGGTTCCGGGGTTCTGAGGGTCTGGGTTCTAGGTTCTGGGTTCTAGGTTCTAGGTTCTAGGTTCTGGTTCCGGGTTCTCTGCGTCTGGTCCGCAGATGTAGGCCGGGTCTTCAGACCCGGCGACGCGTAAGCCGTGAGCTCTAAGCCGTGAGTCGTAAGTCGTAAGCCGTAAGCCGTACGCCGGTCTATCTCGTGAACACGCTCGGCAGAATTGCGAGCGGCTCGCCGCGGCGGAACAGCTGCATCGCGGAGATCGCCGTCTGCACGGCGCGGATCTCGGGGCGCCGGAAGATTGCGTCGAGGCCGGCGGTCTCGGACGACGATCCGAACTGGCGCGAGAGCAGATCGTAGATCGATCGTTTCGCCGGATAGACGACCAGGCTCACGCCTTTCGCGGGATCGAGCTTCGCGCGCTCGGCCGCGCGGCGGATCGCGAGGTCGAGGCCGCCCAGCTCGTCGACGAGGCCGAGCTCGCGCGCCTGATGACCGGTCCATACGCGGCCTTGCGCGACGGCGTCGATGCGGGCGGGTGCCTGCTGACGCCCATCGGCCACGCGCTTGACGAACAGATCGTAAGTCGTGCGCATCTGCTCCTCGACGCGCGCGCGCTCGTCGGCCGAGAACGGCCGGAACGGCGAGTTCATCTCCGCGAACGGTCCTTCGCTGACCGCGCCCGTGCCCACGCCGATCTTGTCGAGCCCGCCCTGCACCACGAACTTGCCGGTGACGACGCCGATCGAGCCCGTGAGCGTGCCGGGCTGCGCGACGATCACGTGCGCCGGCGCGGCGATGTAGTAGCCGCCGGAGGCGGCCACGTCGCCCATCGAGACGACGACCGGCTTGACGTCGCGCGTCAGCATCAGCTCACGCCAGATCACTTCCGACGCGATCGCCGATCCGCCGGGGCTGTCGATACGCACGACGACGGCGCGGACGCCCGGATCGACGCGGACCTTGCGCAGCCACTCGGTGAACGTGTCCGAGCCGAGCACCTGTCCGGCGGGCGAATCGAACGAGCTGTCGCCGCTGGCGATCGTGCCGACGGCGTAGAGCAACGCGATGCGGCCGCCGCTCGGCGGACGGGGCGCGGACGGCAGCGCGCGATCGTACTGACTCTGCGAGATCTGCTGCGTGCCCTTGACGGGCGGCGCGCCGTCGAGCTGATCGCGATACGCGAGCTCGTCGACCAGACCGGCCTTCTGCGCGCCGTCGGCAAGATACGGCCCGCCGTCGACGGCACGGCGCGCGGCGTCTTCGGACAGCTTGCGTCCCTTCGCGACGGCGCGGACGAGCTCGTCGTACCAGTCGCGGTTGAGGGCCTTGTCCATCTCGCGATGGGCGGCCGTGAAGGTGCGCTCGGTGAACGTGTTCGACGCGGTCTTGTAGTCGCCGATGTGCAGCATGTCCGGCTGCACGCCCAGCTTGTCGAGCGCGCCGCGGAAGAACAGCTCGTAGAACGCGAGCCCGGCGACATCCAGCTGCCCCGCCGGCATCATCGCGATGCGATCGGCCGCCGTGGCCAGGTAGTACTCGCCGGCGCCGCCGGCTTCGAGATACGCGATCACCGGCTTGCCGGACGTCTTGAAATCCTCGATCGCCGCGTGGATCTCCTGCACCTGGCCCCAGAGCGCGCCGGCCGACGCCGGCTCGACGATGAGCGTCTTGATGCGCGCGTCGGTCTTCGCGCGGCGGATCGCGTCGACGGTCGTGCGCAGCGTCGGCGCGGGATTCGATCGCAGGAGCTGCAGGACGTCGGACGGCTCGATCTCGCTGTACGGCGCGTTGATCTTGAGGACGAGCGTGCTGTTCGAGCCGATCGTCGGCGTGGTGCCGGCGAACAGCGCCACGAGCACGAGACCGGCGGCCGACACGAGCACGGCCAGGAGAATCAGAGTCAGGATGAGCGCAACGCCACGGCGAGCGGACACAGGCAGGACCTCTTTGGCAGTATAGCGGGGTTCGGACGGCTTACGGCTTATGGCTTACGGCTTACGGCTTACGGCTTACGGCTTACGGCTTACGGCTTACGGCTTACGGCTTACGGCTTACGGCTTACGGCTTACGAGGGGACTCTATTCGAACTTCGAACTTCGAACTTCGAACTTAGCCAGTCGCCTTCCCCCGCACCGGCGGCTCCGCCCACCGGATCCCCTCCTGCCGGAATCGCGCGTGCAGGTGTTTGATGAGCTCGTGCCGGATCAGATATTGGTCGGTGAACGTGCGGACGCGGAAGCCGACGTTCATCTTGATCCCGATCTCGGACACCGCGCCGAAGCGGATCGCGGGCTCGGCCGTCGGCACCGCGCCCGCGACGGTGCGGAGCACGTCGCGCGCCACGTCGAGCGACACGCGCTCGACGACGGCCAGATCGTTGTCCGTGTCGAGGATCACGTCCAGCCCCATGCCGATCTCCGGCGTCGGCTCGCTGTAGTTGGTGACGATCGCCTGTGCGAGCTTCGCGTTCGGCACGTCGAGCATGTTGTCGCCGAGCTGCTTGATCCGCGCGGATCGCCAGTTGAAATCGACGACGTAGCCCTCGGCGCCGCTGTCGAGCCGCACGTAGTCGCCGATGCGCACGAAGCCGGCGATCGAGACGAAGAGTCCCGCAAACAGATTCGACAGCGGATCCTGCAGCGCGAGCGCGACGGCCAGACCGGTCACGCCCAGGACGGCGAGCATCCCCCTGATGTCGTAGCCGAACGATTGGACGATCACGAGCGCGCCGAGCAGCGTGACGACGATTCGGATGAGGTTGACGGTGAGACCGGACACCGGCACGGCGTTGCGCGTGCCGTACGAGTGCGCGAGACGCGTCAACACCGCGACGACGGCGAACGTCACCGACGCGACGCCGACGGCGGCGAGCCAGAGCGTCGCCTGCAGGTGCGCGGCGCCGGTCAGCGGCCACCGCGCCTGCGACAGGTGCAGGCCGATCAGCACGCTCCACAGTGGGATGCGACGGCCGATCTCCTGCAGCAGGACGTCGTCCCAGTCACCAGCCGTGCGCGCGGCGAGCCGCGAGAGCCGCGTCGCCAGCACCAGCCGCACGACGTGCCCGACGCCGAAGAGCACGCCGATCGTGACGACCGTCCACAACGCCTGCACGACCCACGTGGGCCAGTGATCGAAACCCATCACCATCTCACTACCTCTCTATCGCACTATCGCACTATCGCACTATCTGACATCGCGCTATCGCGCTATCTGCCGCACTGCCAGCGAGCACCGAGAACCAGAACCTAGAACCCAGAACCGAGAACCCGGAACCCCACCCTGGAACTCCCTCCCCCTTTGCCGATAAACAGATCCGGAGCAGTCCGAGGTCCAATGGTCGAGCCCGTCGACGCCGTCCCAACGCCCGCCAACGCGCCCGATCCGGGCCCGCGGGACGTCGTGGCCGTCCGCTTCTATCTGACCTCGGCGACGCTGACCATTCTCGTCATCGCGATCGCGTTGAGCGTGCTGGCCGGATGGATCTTCGACGTCCCCGCGCTCCGCAGCGTCTTCGCGGGCCTGGCGGCGACGAAGGTCAACTCGGCGCTCGCGCTGCTCTTCTCCGCGATCGCGCTGTGGATCTACCGCGGCCCGGTGCGCGGCCCGTCGATTGATCTCGTCCTGCGCACGTCGATCGGCATGGCGATCGCGCTCGGCGCGCTGACGATCGTCGAGCACGCAACGGGACGAGGCCTCGGCATCGATCAGATGCTCGTCCTCGATCCGTCCGGCCCTGGCCAAACGCCGGGACGGATGCCGCTGTCGACGGCGGCCGCATTCGTGCTCTTCGGCGCGGCGCTGCTCACCGCCGACGCGCGGCGCAGCTACGGGCTGGCGCAGGTGCTGGCGGGCGCGGTGATCGCGATGGCGATCCTGAGCGGCGTCGGGTACTTCCTCGGCTTGCGGGAAACGACGGATCCCGGCCGGTTCGGCTACATGAGCGTGCAGATCGCCGTCGGCCTGCTGCTGCTCGGCCTCGCGTTCTTCTTCGCGCGGCCCGACCAGGGCGTGATGGACGTCGTGATCGACGCGGGACCGGCGGGCCTGATCGCGCGGCAGCTCGTGCCGGTCGTCGTCGTGCTGCCGCCGGCGCTCGCGTGGCTGTCGTGGCAGGGCGTCGAGCGCGGCCTGTACGAGCCGGCGTTCGCGATGACGCTGTTTGTCACGCTCGCCGTGAGCGCGCTGTGCCTCGCGATCCTCGCCGGCGGCCGTCTGCTCGCGGGCTTCGAGTCGAAACGCGCCACCGCCGAGGCGCAGCACACCGAGAGCGAAGAGCGCCTGCGGCGCGCGGTGACGGGCGCGCCGATCCCGATGATCATCCACGACGGCGATCGCATCCTGCACATGAGCCGCGGCTGGACCGAGCTCTCCGGCTATCTGCTCGCCGAGACGCCGACGCTGAGCGCGTGGATCGCGCGCGCGCAACCCGCGCTGCTGCCCGATCTCCCGCGCTACGTCGCGCGCCTCAGCGCCGCCACCGAGACGCTCACCGGCGGCGAGCATCCGGTGACGACGCGCGACGGCGAGACGCGGATGTGGGAGCTGTCGTCGACGCCGCTCGGCAGCCTCGGCCCCGATCGCCTGTTCGTGACGATGGCCGTCGACGTCACGGCGCGCAAACAGGCCGAGGCCGACCTCCGGAAGATGAACGAAGGGCTCGAGCAGCGCATCGCCGAGCGCACGACCGAGCTCACGCGCGCCAACGACGCGCTGCGGCGCCAGTCCGATCAGCTGCGCGAGCAGGCGACGCTGCTCGACCTCGTCCGCGACGGCATCCTCGTCCGCGATCTGCGCGGCACGATCGTCTACTGGAGCGCCGGCGCGGCGGACATGTACGGCTGGACGCGCAAGGACGCCTGCGGCCGCGTGTCGCACGACCTGCTCGGCGCCGAGTATCCGCGGCCGCTCGCCGAGATCGAGCGGCACGTGCTCGAGACGGGCGACTGGGAGGGCGAGGTCAGCCAGCGCACGCGCAACGGCGAGCGCGTGCTCGTGGCGAGCCGCTGGACGCTGACGCGCACCGAGCGCGGCACGCCGGAAGGCTTCCTCGAAGTGAATCGCGACATCACGTCGCGGAAGATCGCGCAGGACTCGCTGCGCGACAGCGAGGCGCGCTTCCGCGCCGTGGCCGAGACGGCCATCGAGGGCATCGTCTCGGTCGACGAGGCCGGCATCATCCAGTACTGGAATCCGGGCGCCGAGCGCATCTTCGGCCGGCCCGCCTCCGAGGCGATCGGCCAGCCGCTCGCCACGGCGATGCCCGATCCGCTCCTCGCCTCGTCGCGCCTGCCGGCCGCGCAGGGCGCCGTCGGCACGACGTTCGAGACGATCGGCCGCCGCAAGGATGGCGGCGAGTGCCCGCTCGAGCTCTCGCTGTCGGCGTGGACCAACGCGCAGGGCGCGCGGTTCTTCACGGCGATCGTGCGCGACATCACCGAGCGCAAGGCGGCCGAGCGCGCGCTCGAGTCGAAGGCCGACGAGCTGGCGCGCTCGAACCAGGAGCTCGAGCAGTTCGCGTACGTCGCCTCGCACGACCTGCAGGAGCCGCTGCGGATGGTGTCGAACTACACGCAGCTGCTCGCGCGGCGCTACAAGGACCGGCTCGACGAGGACGCCAACGAGTTCATCGCGTTCGCCGTCGACGGCGCCACGCGCATTCAGGATCTGATTCGCGATCTCCTGCAATACGCGCGCGTGGGCACGCGCGGCAAGGAGTTCAAGCCGACGCCGGCCGAGCAGATCGTCGCCGACGCGCTGGCGAACCTGTCGACCGCGATCGACGAGGCGCAGGCCGACGTCGTCGTCGATCCGCTGCCGACGCTCGTCTGCGACGCGACGCAGATGGCCCAGGTCTTCCAGAACCTCGTGGGCAACGCCGTGAAGTTCCGCCGCCCCGGCACGCGGCCGCGCGTGCACATTTCGGCCACGCGCGGCGGCCGGGCGTGGACGATCGCGGTCGCCGACAACGGCATCGGCATCGAGCCGAAGTATTTCGACCGGATTTTCCAGATGTTTCAACGTCTGCACGCGCGGGCCGACTATCCAGGTACGGGCATCGGCCTGGCGCTGTGCAAGAAGATCGTCGAGCGCCACGGGGGCCGCATCCGCGTGGAGTCGGCGCCGGGGAGCGGCGCGACGTTCTCTTTTACAATGCCGGATGCCCCCGGTCAGGCCAGCGAGGCGCGATGAAGCCGATCGACATTCTGCTCGTCGAGGACAACCCGGGCGACGCGCGTCTGACGCGCGAGGCGCTCGCGCACAGCAAGGTCCGCAACCATCTGCACCATGTCCGTGACGGCGAGGAGGCGCTCGCCTTCCTGCGGCGGCAGGGCGCGTTCGCGTCGATGCCGACACCGGACCTCGTGCTGCTCGATCTGAACCTGCCGCGGCGCGACGGCCGCGAGGTACTGGAGGACATCAAGCAGGATCCGAGCCTGAAGCACATTCCCGTCGTCATTCTGACCTCGTCGCAGGCCGACGAGGACATCCTGCGCAGCTACCGCCTGCACGCGAATTGCTTCATCACCAAGCCGGTCGACCTCGAACAGCTCACGAAGGTCGTCCAGGGCATCGAGCAGTTCTGGTTCACGCTCGTCAAGCTGCCGCCGGAGATCTAAGTGCCCGCCGATCGCATCCAAGTCCTGCTCGTCGAAGACAACCCGGGCGACGCACGCTACGTCCGCGAGCTGCTCTGTGAGGACGAGGCCTGCGAGTTCGATCTGACGCACGTCGCCACGGTGCGCGAGGCGATCGAGCAGCTGCAGGCGGGCCCGGAACAGATCGACGCCGTACTGCTCGATCTCAGCCTGCCCGACGACTCCGGCCTCAACACGCTGCGGCGCGTCGTCGAGGCGGCGTCGACGGCCGTGGTCGTCGTCATGACGGGCGCGGGCGACGACGAGCTGGGGCTGGCGGCGGTGCGCGAAGGCGCGCAGGACTATCTGGTGAAAGGCACGGTGACCGCGCCGACGCTGCGGCGCGCGCTGCGCTTCGCGCTCGAGCGGCAGCACAAGACGCAGAGCGTCTCCTACACGGACGAGCTGACGGGGCTCAACAACCGCCGCGGGTTCCTGATGCTGGCCGAACAGCAGATCCGCCTCGCGCGGCGCCAGCGCACGCCGTTCCTGCTGCTGTTCATGGATCTCGATCAGCTCAAGCACATCAACGACACGCTCGGCCACGCCGAAGGCAATCGCGCGCTGGTCGAGGCCGCCGATCTGCTGCGCGGCTGCTTCCGTCAGAGCGACATCCTCGCGCGGTTCGGCGGCGACGAGTTCGCCGCGCTCGCGCTCAGCGGCGACGGCGCCGACGACGTGACGATCCGACGGCGCATCAACCTGGCGCTCGATCGCGTGAACGACCGCCGCGATCGCCAGTATCCGCTGCGCTTCAGCATGGGCGTCCTCGCCTGCTCGCCGCACGAGAACGGATCGATCGAGACGCTGCTCGAGCAGGCCGACACGCTGATGTACCGCGAGAAGCGGCACAAGAAGAGGGCGTAGCGGGCCGCGGTCTGCGGTCCGCAGTCTGCAGGCTGGCCGACGCGGGCTACGCTGCGGGCTACGGGCGACGGGCTACGGGCTACGGTGTCGTACACGACGCGGCCCTTGTGGGCACCCGCGAGTGCGCAATGTTTTCCAATCGTTGAGCGCTGCCGCGATGGCGTCGCGAGCTCCACGGCCCGATGTGAATCACGCCGTTGGCTCGCCAGCCGAAGCGCACGCTCGTGTGTTGACAAGCGTGCGCGATTGCTGGTGCGGAAGAGAGGACTCGAACCTCCACTCCCTTGCGGGAACAAGCTCCTGAGGCTTGCGCGTCTGCCAGTTCCGCCACTTCCGCACATGGCGCCGGACCAGGCGGGAGGTCCAACGCTTCAGAACGACCGATTATAGCAGTGCTTTCGCTCCGGCGCGTCATCCGCCATAGTAGGCGGTTCGATGACCACGACACACGAGGCGGCCACCGGCGACTTCCACCAGTTCCTCGACCGTGACTGGGCCTATTGGACGGCCCAGTTCCCCGAATGGGCGACCGTCATCGGCGAGCGCGGACACAACGACCGATGGACCGATGCGTCGCCCGAGGCGATCGCCGGCCGCGCCGCGCACGTGCGCGAGTCCGCACGCCAGCTCGCGCGCATCGATCGCGCGGCCCTCAGCGACGCCGATCGGCTGAACCTCGATCTCTACCGCGATCTCGTGGACACGGCGGTGCAGGGACTCGCCTTCCACCTCGATCCGTTTCCGATTCGCAGCGTCGTGCCGCGGATGCCGCTGTCGGCCGTCAACCAGCTCGAAGGCGTGCCGCAGGACGTACCGATGGTTCTGTCGCTGATGCCCGCCGAGTCGGTCGCCGACTACGAGGACATGCTCGCGCGATTGCGCGCCGTGCCGGCGCTCGTCGAGCAGACGATCGCGCAGCTCGCGCACGGCGTCGCGCTCGGGCTGACGCCGCCGGCGATGGCCATCCGCGGCGTGCCCGCGCAGGTCGCCGCGCAGCTCGTCGAGGATCCCCACGCGAGCCCGATGCTCGAGCCTTTCGCGCGCTTCCCGTCGTCCGTCGCGCCGACCGATCGCGATCGCGTGCGCGCCGACGCCGCGCGCGTCTTCGTCGACTACGTGCGTCCCTCGTTCGCGCGCCTGCACGCCTATCTCGTCGACACCTATCTGCCCGCGTGCCGGACGACGACGGGCATCTCGTCGGTGCCGGACGGCGAAGCGCTCTACGCGTACCTCGTGCGGTGGCACACGACGACGCCGCTGTCGCCGAAAGAGATCCACGAGATCGGCCTCGAACAGGTCCGCCGCATTCGCAGCGAGATGGCCGACGTCCAGAAGCGCGCGGGCTTCACGGGCAGCTTCGAAGACTTCGCCGCATATCTGCGGACAGAACCGTCGTTCTATTTTCGCGACGCCGCGTCACTGCTCACGGCGTATCGCGACATCTGCAAGCGTGCCGATCCCATGCTGGCGAGATTCTTCGGCCGGCTGCCGCGCACGCCGTACGGAGTGCTGCCGGTTCCCGACGCGTCGGCGCCGTCGCAGACGACGGCGTACTACCAGCCGGGATCGCTCGTCGCCGGTCGCGCCGGCAACTTCTACGCGAATACGTACAACCTGCCTGCGCGACCGAGCTGGGAGATGGAAGCGCTGACGCTGCACGAGGCCGTGCCCGGCCATCACCTGCAGGTCGCGCTCGCGCAGGAGATGGACGGGTTGCCCGCGTTTCGCAAACACGCGAGCTACACGGCGTACATCGAAGGCTGGGCGCTCTACGCCGAGCGGCTCGGCGAGGAGATGGGCTTCTACGAGAGCCCGTACTCGAAGTTCGGTCAGCTCACGTACGAGATGTGGCGCGCGGTGCGGCTCGTCGTCGATACCGGCCTGCACGCGTTCGGCTGGACGCGCGATCGCGCGATCGAGTTCTTCGCGGCCAACACGCCGAAGACACCCGACGACATCGCCGTCGAAGTCGATCGCTACATGATCTGGCCGGGCCAGGCGCTCGGCTACAAAGTCGGCGAGATCCGGATCTGCGCGCTGCGCGCCAAGGCCGAAGCGCGCCTCGGCGCACGCTTCGATCTCCGCGCGTTCCACGATCTGGTCCTCGGCGAAGGCGCGCTGCCGCTGGACGTGCTCGAGGGGCGCGTGCAGGAGTGGATCGAACGTCGTCGGAGCGCCGAGCCTTCAGGTTCGGCGTAGCCATCTTCCGGACGGCCACGAGGGCTGCCCCTACGGCGCCGTAGCCTGTGGCCGTAGCCCGCAGCCGGCAAAGCCTCGGCCCTCGTCGTCACCGGCCGATCACACTTGCGGAGCTCGCCCGTGCTATTCGGTACGCAGCGCGTGCACCGGATCGATGGCCGTGGCCCGCCGCGCCGGGAGCCAGATGATGGGAATGACGGCAATCAACATCGTCCCTGCCGCGGCCGCGAGCATGGACATTTCAGGGCGTTGCAGGCCGGGGACGACGCTCGTCATCACGCGCAGGAGCATGGCTGACGCACCCGCGCCGAGCGCAATGGCGGCGACGGCATGCAGCAATCCCTGCCGCAGGATTTGCCGTCGAACGGCGCCCGGCGACGCGCCGAGCGCCATCCGGATGCCGATCTCCGGCGTCCGCAGCTGCACCAGATACGTGAGCGTGCCGTACAAACCGATGCCCGCGAGCAAGAACGCCAGCGCGCCGAACGCGCTCAGCACCGCCATGGCAAACGCGCGGTCAGCCAGAAAGCTCGCGCGCACCTGCGCGAACGTTTGGATGTTGTAGATCGGCAGATCGACATCGACTCTCGCGATCGCGGCGCGGAGCGCCGGCGCCGCCGTCGTCGGATTGCCGAGCGTCTTGACGACGATGAACGTCGTTCCGTAATTCGCCTGCTGCGCCAGCGGCACGTACAACTGCGCCCCGGGATCGGCCTCCGGCCCCTGCAGCCGCACGTCGCGCACCACGCCGACGATCGTCGCCAGCGATCTTCCCTGGAGACCAATCGCGATGCGCTGGCCGATCGCCTCGGTGGGCGACAGTCCGACCCGCCGCGCCACGCTCTCGCTGATCATCGCAACGGGTTGGGCTCCGGCTCGATCGGTGGACGCGAAATGACGTCCCGCGACGAGCGGGATGCCGATCGCCTGGAAGTAATCCGGTGACGCCGAGAGATAACTGGCCCCGCGCTGAGCGCCTTCAGGCGCCGGACGTCCCTCGACCATGATGGGCCTGGCGATGCCCAGCTCGCGCGTGCCCGGCAGGCGACTCGTCGTGCCCACCGTCTCGACGCCGGGAATCCGCCTCACGGCAGCCTCCATCCGTTCGTAAAACACGTCGAGCCGCTCGAGTGAGCCGTACCGCGCCAGCGGCAGCGTCGTCTCGACCGTCAGTGCGCGCTCGCCGCTGACGCCGAGGTCGACGCGCATCAGCGTGCCGACGGTTCGCGCGATGGTGGCCGCGCCTGCGATGAGGACAAGCGCGATGGCGAGCTCGGCGACCACGAGCGCGCTGCGGAAGCGCCGCCAGAACGGATCGCTGGTGCTCGACGACGTCGTGCGAAGGATGCTCGCGGCGCTGGCACGCCGCAGCGACCACACCGGTGCCAGGCTGAAAATGCACGTCGCCGTCACGCACAGCACCGCCGTGGCGAGGAAGGCCCGCGCGTCAATGGCCACGGCGTCGGCGCCGACTGGCGCTGCGGGCAGCACGACGCGAATCGCCGCGAGCGTCCACACGGCCACCGGCACCGCGAGGAGGCCCGCGCCGGCCGACAGCAGCGCGCTTTCGCAGAGCAGGAGGCGGACGAGCTTCAGTCCCGTGGCGCCGAGCGCGCGGCGCGCGGCGATCTCGCGCTCGCGCGCCGAGACGCGCGCCAGCAGCAGGCTTGCGACGTTGAGGCAGGCCACCAACAACACGAGCGCAACGGCAATGGCGAGGGTGACGAACACGGGGCGCACCGGTCCGACGAGCTGATCGCGGAGCGGCACGACGACGACCGGAGGGGCGTTCGCGTCACGCCTGCCCTTCGCAGCCGCTGCAGCGATGCGCTCGATCTCCAAGCGGGCGCGATCAGGTGTCACGCCGGACGCCAGCCTCGCGATCGCGGCTGGCGCCGCGGCGTTTCCGGCGATTTGATTGTCCGATCCCGTCGGGATCCAGACATCGACGCCGCCGGGAAAGTCCACTCGCGGCGGCATGATGCCCGCGATGACGAACGTACGCCCGTTGATGAGCAGTTCCCCGCCCGGCCGCAGCGAGCGCCCGCGCCGCGTCCAAAAGGCGTGGCTGACGACCGCCTGACGCGGATCGACCTTCAGGTCGTCGGCCGTGAACACTCGCCCGGCGATCGGTTGCGGGGCGAGCGCTTTGAAGAAGCCAGCCGACACCGCCGCGGCCCGAACGCGCTCGGGCGCGGGATCGCCGCCGACGTTCACCGCGCCGGCAACGTACGTCCCGACGCCGGCGAAGACGGCGCTCTCTTCGACGTCGCGACGGACGTCGCCGCGCCAGTTGGCCAGCGACGAGGCTTCCTCGACCGCCACCAGCCGATCCGAATCCGGATACGGCAGCGGGCGCAGCAGCACCGCGTCCGCCACGCTGAAGAGTGCCGTGTTGGCGCCGATCCCCAAGGCCAGCGTGAGGATCGCGACGGTCGAGAACCCGGGCGCGTGACGGAGGGCGCGAAGCGCGTGGCGAAGATCGGTCGGCATATGGACTCCTGGAACACGACGACGGAGGTGGCAGCGTCGGTGTCACGCACGCTCTGATCGAGCCGCCCCAGAGATGGCCGAGCTTCACCGTGGAGCCATGGAGATCTTGAATTTCAAGATCTCCACGACTCCACGGTGCAATCCCCCGCTCAGCTCTTCGCTTTGAAGTGCGGATTCTCGATGAGGCCGATCACGTTGCCGAACGGATCGGCGACCGTCGCGACCTTGATGTCGTCGCCGACGTCCTGGATCGCGTGCCGCGCCTCCGCGCCGTGCGCCAGCATGTGCGCGTGCGCCTGCGCGATGTCCGGCACGCCCCAATACGCGACGGCGTTGTCGCCAACCGTGACGCGCGCGACGCTCGGGTCGAGCCCGAGCTCGTACCCGCCGATCTCGAAGCCCACGTAGAACGGCTGATCGAAGTACGGCGCGACGCCGAACGCCGACGTGTACCAGGCCTTCGCCTTCGCCAGATCGGGCGCGTGGTAGATGACGGTTCTCAGTCCAAGAAACATGACGGCTCCCTCGTGCGGAAGGCGCGGAGCGCAGCCGGGCGCCGCGCACACGTCTTCCTCGTGTTCGCGTTCGCCTACATCTGCAGTCCTGCGAAGGGGGCGGCAGGTAGGGGCCCCTGGTTGACGTTCGAATCAGGGCCCCGCTAGGAACGCGAAGAGCCTAACACGGCTCGTACCCGACTCGGCGACAGCCATCGTCTGCGCGCAACTGCGCGCTTCGCACATGCCGGATTACAACTTCGTGCGCGCGGCGATCCGCGAGGCGCACTAAAGACACATGCGACCGGTCCGATTTATTGGACTGACCATGACCGCCGCAGCCGAGGCTCCCTTCGTTACGTTCGTCGAGCGACTCATCGGCGTGCTCAGCGCGATTCCGCCGAGCGCCGAATCGAAAGACACGGACGCGTTTCTGCAGAGGCTGGAGGAGTACCGCCACGTCGTCGTCGATCCGACGCGCCGGCTCGAAATCCCCCGCGTCACGGAAGCCTGCGTCACCGCCTGCCAGCGGTATTTCAAACTCTCGAAGCACTACCACCACGAGCGCGAAGCGGAGCTGAAGGAGCTCATCGGCATCCTGCGCGACGCCGCGAAGCTGTCGGTCGGCGAGTCGGAAGAGTTCAACGCGCAGGTGATGGCCTCGTCGCAGCGCTTCGACAATCTCGCGCGGCTCGACGACATCCGCGATCTCAAGCGCCAGCTCGTCGCCGAGGTCTCGACGCTGCGCCACACGGTCGAGGAAAAGCAGAAGCGCGACGAGCGCGCGTACGTCACGCTCAACAGTCGCGTCGAAGCGCTGCAGTCGCGGCTGACCGAGGTGGAAGAAGAGGCCTCGACCGATCCGCTCACGCGCATCGGCAACCGCGGCCGGTTCCAGCGCACGCTCTCGCGCATGATGGACCAGGCGCGCGCCAACGGCACGCCGCTCTCGCTCGCGATGCTCGACGTCGACGACTTCAAGATCATCAACGACACGCACGGCCATCTGATCGGCGACCGCGTCCTGCTCTGCACCGCCCAGTGGCTGTCGAAGGGTCTGCGA
>CAZNMF010000295.1:0-17660 GCA_964573795.1 uncultured Solibacteraceae bacterium | reverse complement strand
CCGCGCGACGTGCTGCCGCTGAAGGACCTGGTCTTTCGCATCCTCGTGACGCTGGCCGAGGGCGAGCGGCACGGCGCGGATCTCGCGCGCGCGCTCGAGGACGCTGGGCCCGTCTCGCGTGTGCTGCCCGGCCACTTCTATCGCACCATCGATCGCATGCTCGACGATGGGTTGATCGCCGAGTCGGACAACCCATCATCGCCGCCACCGCCGAGGACGACGCGTGGCGCGGCGCCCACGCGATTCTTCCAGTTGACGCCGTTCGGACGCGCGGTCGCGCGCGCGGAAACCGACCGGCTTGCCGCGCTCATTGCCCGATCGCGCGCGGCACGGCTGCTGCGAGGACGCCGCTGATGGACGCCGGCGATCGCGCGTATTGCCGGCTGCTGCGCGTCTTTCCGCCGCGGTTCCGGCGGCGCCACGGCGCGGACATGCTGGCGCGGTTCCGCGAGCAGCGCGACGCGCATCGCGGCCGCATGCTCCCGACGGCCGCCTTCTGGATCGCGATCGTGATCGACGTCGTTCGATATGGCCTCGCGGCTCGCGTCGACGAGTGGCGCCGACGCGCGGCGCGTACACGTGACGTGTCGCGCGGACGAGCCCGAACGTTCGATATCGGCGGCCTCATCCGTGACGCTTGTCACGGTTGGAGAGCCACGCGTCGCGCGCCGGCGTACGCGATCACCGTGGTCGTCATTAGCGCGCTCGGCATGGCGCTCGGCGCGACCGTGTTCGCCGTCGTCGATGGCGTCGTCTTCAAGCCGCTGCCGTATCCGGACGCCGCGCATCTGTACACCGCGACTGCACGAGACGCGAGCGATCAGCGCGCCTATGTCTTCACGCTCGACGAGATCGATGCGTGGCACAGCGCCATGCCCTCACTTGGCATCGCGGCATTTCGGCCAGTCGACGATGGCGGGACGTTGGGCGACGGGCGCAGCTACGGCATGGCGTCCGTCGACGAAGCGTTCTTCGACGTGCTCGGACAGCGGCCGGCGATCGGCGGATTCACTCCGGATCAGTTTGAACCGGGCGCTCGTCATGTCGCGGTCGTCTCCGATCGACTCTGGCAGCGCGTGTTCGGCCGACGGAAGGACGTCGTCGGGCAGCAGTTGCCGCTCGTCGATGGGCGCGGTGTCCTCGGCCGTCCCGTCGACCCGCCGATCGTTGTCGGTGTCTTGCCGCCCGACTTCGCGTTCCCCGATGGCAATGCGATGCCCGACGTCATCGTGCCGATCGTGGCATCGGCGGCGGCGCGAGCGGAGCGCAACGAGAGCGTCGCGGTCGCGCTCGTGCGCGTGCCGCCGGGCACGACGATCGAACAGTGGCGGCCGCGCATCGACGCGGTCACTCGCGCGAGTCAGCACATGGACGCGTCGTTCGTGATCGACGGCGCGTCGTTCAGCCCGGTCGCGACGCTCGGCTGGGCATATGGCTCGGCCTTTCGAATGTTGGCGGCGGCCGCCGCCGTTCTCGTCCTGCTCTCGTGCGTGGGCATCGCGGGACTGACGGCGGCTCGCGCGCGGCAGCACGAGCGCGACGTCCTGCTGCGGCGCGCGCTCGGCGCGTCGACGGCCGATCTCTTCCGTCACGCGCTTGCGCGCGTCCTTCCGTTGTGGGCTGCGGGCGCGGCCATTGGCGTGAGTCTCACCGCGCCTCTGTTGTCATTCACACTCGATCTGCTGCCGGCCAGGACGTCGTTCCTGAAAGCGCCGCGCGTCGATGCCCGCGTGATCGGCGTCGTCTGTGCCGCCGCGCTCGTGTCGTCGTGCATCGTCGCGTTGAGCGTGCTGTGGACCTCGCGTCGCGCGAACCTCGCGATTCGCCCCGCGCAGACGACGCCCAAAGTACGCGGCTTCGGCCGCACGCTCGTCGCCGTTCAGGCCGCGCTGGCATTCGTCGTCATGCTGGGCGGTGCGCTCATGACGATGAGCCTGTGGCGTGCGTGGCAGGTCGATCCGGGCTACGAGCGAGAGCGGATTGCGGTGGTGCGCCTCAACGCGCGGGCCCCGAATCTGGCAGATGTCGATGCCGACGTCGAACGCCTGCAGGCCGATCTCGTGCGCGTATCCGGTGCGACGTCGGCGGCGATCGTCACGTCGCCGTTCCTGACGCACTCGTGGGCCGTCGTCGGCGTGAAATCCGCCGCGTCGCCGAAGGCCGTCGATCTGAGCGAGGTCACCTTTCGTGGCGACGTCTTCGGCGTGCTTGGCATTCGACCGATTGAGGGCCGGCTGCCGACGCCGGAGGAAATCGAGCGGCGCGACCCGATCGCGCTCGTCAGCGAACGCACGGCCGCGGCGCTCTGGCCGGGTGAGCCGGCCGTTGGACGATCGATCGTGATTGGCAGGCCGCTGACGGTGATTGGCGTCGTGCGCGATGCGAGATTCGCCGGGTTGATCGATCGGGATCGCCGCGCCGGCCAGGTGTTCGTGCCTGGAAGGAGCGACCGTCGACTCACCGTGCTCGTGAGAACGGCCGGGCGGCCCGCGGACGTCGCGGTGACGGTTGCTCGACAGATGACCGCCTATCGACCGCAAATCGAGGTGTTGTCGTCCGGCACGATGCGCGACGCGCTCGCCGGCACGATCAGCGACCGCCGCTTCTCGGCGTGGCTCTATGGCGGCTATGCGGCGTGCGCGGTCGTCATCACCGCCGTCGGCATCTTCGGCATCGTCGCGACGATCACGAGCCTGCGGACGAAGGAGATGGGCGTGCGGCAGGCGCTCGGCGCGCAGCGGGCCAGCCTCGTCTGGCTGCTGCTGCGCGAGCAGATGCTGGTCGTCGCCGTGGGACTCGTCGTCGGCGGCTTCGCCGCGTGGTGGGCCGTCGGCCTGCTGCGCCGGCAGCTCTACGGCGTCGCGCCGACGGACACGGCCATGTGGGGGCTGAGCGCGCTGACGATTCTCGCCGCCGCCGCGCTCGCGACCGTGATTCCCGCCATCCGCGCGAGCGCCGCCGATCCAGCCGTCACCTTGCGCGTCGACGGCTGATCGGCGCGTTTAGTCCTGTCTCAACGCGATCACGGGATCGATCCTCGCCGCACGCCACGCGGGACGCAGGCTGCATGCGGCGCTGGCGAGGCCGAGCACGAGCAATGCGGCGGCCATCGTGATCCAATCGTGTGGACTGACGCCGAATAACAGTGTCGACGCGGCGCGGCCCGCAATCCAGACAATCGGCACGCCGACAACAGCGCCGATGGCCACGAGCCAGAGCGCTTCGCGCATGACTTGCCACAGGATGCCCATCGGCGACGCGCCGAGCGCCATGCGCACGCCGAACTCGGACGTGCGGCGCGCGACGGCGTACGAGATCACGCCGAAAAGGCCGAAGCCGGCCAGGCCCAGCGCCAATGCGCCAAGGGCCGTCGTCAGCAGCGTCGCGAGGCGATCGCGGCTGAGACCGCGCGTCACCTGCTCGTCGACCGGTGTCATCGATTCGATGGGCAGCAGCGGCGCGGCGGCGACGATCGCGATTCGGACGGCCTCGGCCGACAGCCGCGGATCGCCGATGGTCCGTACGTCGAGCGATCGCGGCGCGATGGGCTGTTGCGCGAGCGCCATGAAGAGGGCGGGCCCAGGCGGTCCCGCAATGTCGCTCAACGCGCGCGCGTCTTCGACGATGCCGACGATCTCGGTATCGAGCGCGTCCAGGCCGACGCGACGTCCAATTGCCTGGCCACCAGCAAAATAGGTATCGGCCAGCGTCTTGTTCACGACCGCGACGCGCGGCGCGGTTGCGGTGTCGTGCGCGTCGAATGCGCGTCCAGCGACGATCGGCATGCCGACGGTCGAGAAATAGCCCGGCGACACGACGTTGACGCGGAAATCGATGGACTCGCCTCTGCGAGGTTGCCGCCCTTCGACGGCGTAGCTGCCTTGCGTCGCGCACGGACGTTCGAGCCCGCACATCGCGAACGACGCGGCGCGCACGCCCGGCGCCGACGAAACCGCGTCGAGCACGCGATCGTACATGGCCGGCAGGCGTGACGCGTCCTCGCCGGCGAGCCGTGGATCGATGCTCACGGACAGGAGATGGGCCACGTCGATGCCCGGATCGGCGTGCTGCAGGTTGCGGAAGCTGCGGACGAAAAGGCCCGTGCCCGTGACGAGCACGAGCGACAGCGCGATCTGCGCGACGACCAGCGCACGCGCCGTTCGGGACGATCGGATCGTCGCGCCACGCCCGCCGGATCGGAGCGCGGCCAGCACGTTGGCGCGCGTCGCACGCCACGCGGGCAGCAGGCCGCACAGCAGCACCGAGGCGCACGCGATGGCGGCCGCGAAGCCCAGTACACGCCAGTCGATCGGCGCAGCGAGCGACGCGGCGTCCGCCGTCGCAGCTGCCGCGCGAACGAGGGCGCCGCTGGTCCAGTGCGCCAATGCCAGCGCCGCCATCGTGGCGAGGGCGACGAGCAGCGCGCTTTCGGCGAGCAGCAGACGAAAGAGATCGGCGCGTCCAGCGCCGAGTGCCAGACGCACGCCGATCTCGCGCTGACGTGCGATCGCACGCGAGAGCAACAGATTCGCGACGTTCGCACACGCAATCAGCAGCACGAGTGCGGTCATCACGAAGAGCGCCTGCAGCGGCAGCATGAAACGCTGCCGGAATTGTGAGAAGCCATGGCTGAACGGCTGCAGGACGACGTCTGCGTTGGCGCCCGCCGTGCTCGAGAGGGCCGCGTTGAACACGCCGGCGACGGCAGTGAGGCGATCGGGCGGCACGCGCGCGACGACGTGCAGCCACCAGACGTTCGGCTGCGCCAGCCACGGGCGAGCGAGATCAGCGCCGTCTGCGGTGAAGTTCTGCGAGTACTTGAGGGCGCTCTGCATGGCGAGCGGCACCCACACATCGACCGGCGCCTCGAGCCAGACGCCGGTGAACGCGCGCGGGCCGACGCCGACGATCGTGAACGCGACGTTGTTGATCGTCACCACGCGTCCGACGACGTCCGTGGCGCCGCCGAAGCGGCGCTGCCAGTAGCCGTGGGAAATGACGGCGACAGGATTCGGTGTTTGCGCGTTCTCGCGGTCGTCGGGCAACGAGCGTCCCAGCACGGGTGTCGCGCCGAGCAACGGAAAAAAGCTGGACGACACCAGCTGCACGCTCGCCGGCGTCGTCTCGCGCTCGTCAGTGGTGCGCGTGTAGACGCGCGCGATGCCGCGGCTCATCGCGGCGACGCCCACGCCGGCCGGCGCGGCCTCGCGCATTCGTTCGAACACCGGCCCGGACAGACGCGAGCCCTCAGGGCCGCCGATGGCGTATTCGCGCGTGTTGACGGCGACGAGCTCGTCGGGATGGGGAATCGATCCCAGCGTGCGAGCCGTGATCGCATTCAACAGCGAGAAGATCGCCACGTTCGCGCCGAGGCCGAAGCCCAGCACGATCACAACCGTCGCCGTCAGCATCGGCTGCCGTCGAAGGGACTGCCAAGCGTGACGAAGGTCTCGAGTCATCATGCGTCCGTGCTCCTTCGGGGCTTCGATCAGCAGATCTGTCAGGGCCTCGATCCACAGCCGCGCGCGCTCGGTTCGCCCGGTTGCGTCGCGATAGCGATCGGCAAAGACGAGCGTCATCTCCCGGCGATATTCGTCGCGAACGGCCGCGGGATAGAGGGCGAGCAGCGCATGGAACGCGCGGGCGCCGAGGGGCGGACGATGACGCGGCATCGACTCAGGCCTTCTTCGGCAGCAGCCCAGTGGCGCGCGCGTCGGCGAGCAGGCGCTGCAGCCGCCGCGCTTCTGCCGTCGCCACGGCTCGTCCCAGTGTCGTCAATCGGTAGTACCGCCGGCGCTCGTCGTCGTGCTCGGGATCGGGGCGCTCGGCAAGCTCTTCGATCAACCCGCGCTCGAGCAGCCGCCGGATCGACGCGTACAGGCTGCTGGGGCTGAGCCGCAGCGCGCCGTCGGTCCGATCGCGCACGTCCTGCATCACCGAATAGCCGTGCCGATCGCGGTCGGCCAGCGAGACGAGGATGTGGAACGTATCGCGCGGCAGCGGCAGGAACGACTCGGGTGGGGGAGACGGGCGGCGGTCGCGTGGCGGCATGGTGGCGACTATAGCATAAAGTGATATAGCTGAACATGGATGTTGTAAGCGGCGGCCTCGCAGGGGCGGCCCTTGTGGCCGCCCAGCGGATCGGCGTTTCGCGTCCCACGCATCAAGAGGCGCGCAGATCGTCGCCGTACTATTTGACACGCCAACGAAGCGGGTGATATTCCATTGGCACGACATCGTGAAGGCGAGCAGCCAGACGTTGGCGGCCGTCACCGGCTATCGCAGCAAAGGGCAGCGCCGGCTCGGATCGGATGCCGATGCGGAGTGGGTCGAGTCGATCGCCGTGACGACGGAGTTTCTGCGGACCGTGGGACTGTCGCCGGCGCTCGGCCGCGAGTTCACGGGCGACGAGACGTTGCCGGGCGGAGCATCCGCGGTCGTGCTGACCGACGCGCTCTGGCGCCGCCGATTCGATCGCGATTCCGCGATCGTGGGGCGCACCGTGTCACTCGACGGTCGGCCGGCGACGATCGTCGGCGTGCTGCCGCCAGAATTCTGGTTTCCGCAGTCCGTGGATGTCCTCGTGCCGCTGAGAGCGTCTGGAGGGCTGGACGATCTCGGCGCGAATACGCAGGTGCTGGCGCGCCTGAAGGACGACGTACCGCCGTCACGCGCGCAAAGTGAGATCGCGGCGATGACCGAGACCCTGAGGCGTGCACAGGGCGATCGCGTGCCGACGAGCTATCAGGGACTGGCGATCGCACGGTATCAGGACTGGCTCGTTGGCGACGTGCGCACGACGCTCCTGCTGCTGTTCGGCGCCACCGGTCTGCTCCTGCTCGTGGCGTGCGGCAATCTCGCGGCGCTGCTCGTCAGCCGGTTCGCCGCGCGACGCCGGGAATTCGCGCTTCGTCTCGCGCTGGGCAGCAGTCAGGCGCGGATCGTCGCGAAGCTGCTCGTGGACAACCTCGTCCTCGTCGTGGCTGGCGCCACCGGTGGATGGCTCCTCGCGCGTGCGTGCGTGGCGACGTTCGTGTCGGCCCTTCCCGCGTCGTTACCGGGAACGCCTGATATTCACCTCGATCCGATCGTATTGACGTTCACCGTCGTCATCGCACTGGCCACCGCCGTCGTTCTTGCCGTGTTGCCTGTTCTGGCAACCCCGCGCGTCAGGCCGCAGCAATGGCTCGTGTCGGGCGAAAGGACGGCCGGCACGGGCGGGACGCACGCACGCGTGCGGAACGCGCTGCTGATCGGCGAAATCGCGATGTCGACGACGTTGCTCGTCGTCGCGGCATTGTTGGCGCGGAGCGTATACGAGCTCCATCAGGAACCGCTTGGATTCTCGCCGCAGGGGTTGGTGACGTTTCGGACGCCGCTCGACACGACGCCAGCCTCGAGCCGTGCGGTCGTGACGCGCGGATGGCGTGAGCGTCTCGAGGCGCTGCCTGGCGTGCTGGGCGTCGCCACGACGTCGGTACTGCCGTTGACTGGTCAGCGCAATCTGCCGGCGCAGCGATTCGCGCATCCGGATCAAAGCATCGGCGGAACGGAGATTCGCGTCGTCAGTCCCAACTATTTCGCGCTGCTCGGCATTCCAGTGCGAGAAGGACGAACTTTCGACGCGCGCGACGACGGCGGCACGCCTCCCGTGGCGGTCATCAACGAAACGCTCGCGCGTACATGGTGGCCGGGCGGCGGCGCGCTTCACGATCGCCTTCGTATCGGCGTGTACCAGGACCGCACGTTCGTGGACGACGCGCCCCGCGATGTCGTCGGGATCGTCGGCGACACGAAGACCGTCACGCTCCAGGCGCCCACGCGTCCAACGGTCTTCATTGCCGCCGCGCAGGCCGAGACGGGCGCGTTGTCGAGCGCGACGCCGAACTGGCTCGTGCGGACGACGCGTCCCGACGTCTTCGCGGCGCAGGTCCGCGCCACGATGGCCGCGATCGCGCCCGGCCAGCGCGTGCTCGGTGTTCAGACGATGGATCGCATTGTCGACACGCACGTCGCCGGCACGCGATTCAACGCGTCGCTGTTCGGCGCGTTTGCGGCGGCCGCCGTCGCGTTTGTCGGCATCGGCCTCTATGGCGTCGTTGCGTATGCCGTGTCGCAGCGGACGCGCGAGATCGGCGTCCGCATGGCACTTGGCGCACGACGCGCGAGCGTCCTCGTGCTCGTGTTGCGTCAGAGTGTCGTCCTGGTAGCCGTCGGACTGGCGCTCGGGCTCGGCAGTGCCGCGGCCATCAGCCGCTATCTGTCGCGGCTGCTGTTCGGGCTCACAGCGCTGGATTGGCCGACGTTCGCGTCAGTGGCCGCGCTCTTCGTCGTCGTGGCGATCGGCGCCGTCTGCGTGCCCGCACGCCGCGCGACGAAGGTCGATCCGGTCGTCGCCCTGCGCGCGGAGTGAGAAAGCGGGACGTGTGTCGCGCGACGGGTGCAGGAACGATTCGGACGAGACGGGACGGCGCGTCTACGACGGCGTGCTCGACGCCCGCGCCGCCTGGCGGTCGGGCGTCGTGTCAACGCGAGCGGAGGTGAGGCACGAGATCTCAACACATCTCATCCGGGTCCCGGGGGCGGATCAGCGCGAGGTCAGGTCTGGGAGGCGGCTCACCGATGGCAGCAGCCGCTGTCGGCTGCGTGTCGTGTTAGGCCTCTGCGTCGATTAACTCGCCCGACGCTTCGCCAGTAACGCCCTCACCGCCGGCACGAGCTTGACCGGGATCTTCATCACGGTCGCCGTGGTTGATCGGTACGCCGCCTCATCCTCGGCGACTGCCTCGGTGTCGGACTGACGTTCGTAGTGCGCAAGCACCCGTTGCACTCGGGCTTCGTTCCAACCTGGGGGAAACCGATTCTGTTTCTTCATGGCCTCTTCCGTGATGACGGCTTCTGCCGCCGCCGCAATGCCTTCTGGGCCTTCTCGCCGAGTTCGTACGCCGTGATGACAAACACCGAGCCCGGCGTCGGATCTGGTACGTAGATCACCCGCAAGTACCGACCTGCCTCAGTCTGGCCGAGCGCGATCCGCGATCCGTCGCGGCCGGCTCGATCCTCCATCGGTCGCGCGAGTACGTCCTCAACTTCCGATTCGACAACGTCATGGCCGTAGATGTGCGGCTGCAACGTCGTCGGATCGGTGTAGAACCGAACGGTCACAATCAGATTCTACGCCCATGCGTCGGTTGCCCAGAGCGCCTGCAGAGAGGACGTGCAACCGGGAAGATCGGTAACAGAAGAAACCGGGAACATGGGTGACACCGGGTTACCAATCCGGACGCGCGCGGCCGATTCGAAGATCGCATGCTCGGAGCGTACGCGCAGCTGAACGAGGAACGACGCGGCATTCTCGAACGCGTGCGGCAGGAGGGCACGGTGTATGGCCGATGACGTCCTGCTGAACAAGGCGGCCTCGATCGAACGCGCGGTGCGCCGCGTCCGCGAGGAATACGCGAACGACGACCGGAACATCACCGGCAACCAGACGCGGCAGGACGCGATGGTCGTCTCCGTCTATTCCGCCTCCAGCCGAATCTCTCCCACGCCGCCGTGGACGTCGAGATCGATCGTCACCGGTGACGACGCCGCGCGCGGGTTGATCCAGCGGCCGTCGCGCTGCTCGAGGCCGCTGACGTTGATGTCGCCGATACCGCCGGACGCCTTCGCCGAGATCGCGACCGTCGACGGCAGATGCACGACCGCCGTGCCGACGCCGCCGTGAATCGACACGCTGTAGCTCGTCGTGGGCTGACCGCGGAGATCCATGTCGACTTCGCCGGCGCCCACGGTCAGCTCGACGTTGCGAAGGTTCAGCCCGCCGAGATTCATGTGCGCCTCGCCGGCGCCAACGTGCGCGATGATCTCCAACGGCTGCTGGTCGTTCAGCGCCAGCTCCCAGCGATTCGTCGTATTGCCCGACGCCGAGACGCCGGTCGCCTGCGTGATCGAGAGCTCGGGCGGCGTGCGGTTGAGGTTCTGGACGACCGACGGCTTCCACGCCGCGATGTTGTACGTGAAGTCGGCTTCCGCGAGCTTGGACGCCCCGCCTTTCACATGCAGCTCACCGGCCTCCATCGTGAGACGAACGCGGCTCAGCTCCGATCGATCGAGATTGATGACGGTGTGCTCGTGCTGGAGCGGACCGGTCTCAACACCAGGTGAGCAGGCGATCGAGAGCATCGCCGCCGTCAGCGTCGTCGCGCAGAGTCGGGTCATGGTCGGCCTCGGATTGATGGTGATGGCCGAGCATACATGGTCCGTGAGTGGATGCGAAAGGCGCGAGTCGTTCGTGTCTACTCGGCCGACTTCAATGCGGCGATTGGATTCAATCGCGCGGCCCGCCATGCGGGAATCAGCGCGACGCCGATCGCCACGGGTACCGTCGCCACGCACACGCCGGCATACGTCATCGCGTCCAGACTCGTCACGCCGAACAGCATCGTCGTCAGCAGCCGGCTTGTGAGAAAGGCGGCGAGCAGGCCGATCGCGACGCCGGCGAACGTGAGACGGCTCGCGCCGGTCACCACGAGACGCGCGACGTCGGACGGCCGCGCCCCGAGCGCGGATCGCAAGCCGAACTCCGCTGTGCGCTGTGCGGTCGTGTAGCTGATGAGCGCGTAGATGCCCGCGATCGCGAGCAGCCAGGCCGCCAAGGCGAATGCGCCGATCAGCGTGGCGCGCAGGCGAGGGGCCGCGATCGAATCGCCGACCGACGCGTCCATCGTCGTGAATCTGGTCGCGATCTCCGGACTTGCCGCGCGCACGATGTCGCGCACCGTTGGTGTCAGCAATTCCGGCGTGCCGCGCGTCCGCATCACCACTTGGACTTCGTTGCCGCGATAGGGATGTTGGCGAAGCGGCATGTAGAGCTCGGGGCCTGGGGTGGCGGCGGGCGAGTCCTGCCGCACGTCGCCAACCACGCCGACGATCGTCATCCATACGCCGGACCGATCGAGACCGCACATGATGCGTTGGCCGAGGGGATTGCGATCGCCGAAGGATTGCCGCGCCAGTGCCTGGCTGATGATCGCGACGGGCTCGCGATCGTAGGTATCGCCGGCGTCGAAGTCGCGGCCATGGACGAGCGGAATCTCGAGTGCCCGGAAATATCCGGGTCCAGCCAAGCGAAAGCCCGCGTGCAGGCCGGCGCTGTAAGGATGGACACCGTCGACGGCGTATGTGCCGTTCGATCCGTATTGACCCGTGGGCAGGCCCATCACACTGCCGGCCGCGACGACGTTCGGCACGCGTCTGAGATTGTCGACGACGTCGTCGAGCAGTTGGCCGATTCGGAGATAGCTTTCGAGATTCGAGTGATCTGTCGTCGATTCGTGCGCCGGTGCGTGCGCGTACATGACGAGCACGCCCGCACGTTGGAAGCCGAGGTCGGCGTCGTTCAGCGCGAGCAACGATCGAACGAGCAGGCTCGCGTCGGTCGCCAGCAGGCACGACAGGGCGATTTGGACGACGACGAGGCCCCCGCGAAGGCCCACGGAGCCACCGACAATGCTTCGTGTCTGCCGGCTCTTCATCGCGCCGGCGGCGTCCGTGCGCGACGCGCGAACGGCGGGAATGAGCCCGCACGCGACCGTCGTGGCGAGCGCCAGCAGGGCGCCGAAGATCAGGACGCGCCAGTCTGCGTGGATGTCCTGCAGTCGCGGCAGCAGTGATTCTCGGGCCGCGTAGCCGAGCACCGCACGTGTGCCGATCGTCGCGAGGCCGAAACCCGCACCGCACGCCAGCGTGGTCACGATCATGCTCTCGACGAGGAACTGGCTGGCGATGCGGCGTCTCGACGCGCCGAGCGCGCCGCGAATGGCGACTTCCTGGACGCGCGCCGTGCCGCGCGCCAGCATGAGATTCCCGACGTTGGCGCACGCGATCAACAACAGCAATCCGGCCGCGCCCATCAGCACATACAACGTGCCACGCGTTTCGGCGACGAGGCTCTCACGCAGCGGAATGGCGGCGAACGTCTTCTCGCGATTGCTGTCCGGGAACGTCTGCGCCAGCCGTGCGGCCAACACGTGCAGCTTGTCGTTGGCGGCGCTGACGGAAACCATTGGCGAGAGCCGGCCGACGATGCGGTAGTTGTAGCCGGTCCGATTTCGATTGTCCGGCAGCAGACTGCCCGCGGCCCACACCTCGGTGCGCGCCGGAAATCGCATGCGCTCTGGCATGACGCCGACGATGTCGTACGAATGACTTTCGATGAACACCGACTGGTGCAGGGCCGCCGCCGGGCCGCCGAAGCGGCGCTGCGCGAATCCCGCGCTGACAATCGCCGATTGCTCGGCGTCCTCGTGCGAGAACAGGCGGCCGGCCAGCGGCCGGATGTCGAAGACACCGAAGAAGTCCGGATGCACGAGTTGGACGCCGGCGAATTCGGCGCTGCTCGCGGTTTGGACGCCGATCTCGCCGCCCTGGTAGTACGCGACAGACGTGAAGAGATCCCGCGTCGCGGCAATGTCGATCGCGTCGCCGCCCGTGACGCGCGGAAGCAGCTTGTGCGGATCGCGTCCAGTGCTCAACACGGAGACGATCCGATCGCTCCGTGGATAGTCGAGCGGCTCGAGGAGCACGCCATTGACCACCGTGAACAGCGCGGTCACTCCGCCCATGCCGAGCGCGAGGATCAACACCGCCGCGATCGTGAATCCCGGCGATCGGCGAAGCGTTCGAAGCGCGAATCGCACGTCGCGCGCGAGATGCTCGATCCACGCGAACGACCGCACGTCGCGCCACGCCTCCTGCGTCTGCGTGACGCCGCCGAAGCGCTGCATCGCGATCCGGTGCGCCTCGGCCGGCGAATGGCCTTCGCGGACGAGATCGTCGATCGCCTCGTCGAGGTGGCTGGTGAGCTCGTCGTGAAGGTCGCGATCCGCGGCGCGCGGGCGTACGAGCGCGCGAAGGCGCGCGATGAGAATGCGCGACGCTGCCCACATCGATGGCTTCATGAGTTGGCAGACTACAGCTTTAGGTGTTGACTGTCAACATCTGACGCCGCGCCGCGTCAGCTCTCGTTCAACACCGATGCAGGATTGACGTGGGACGCCCGCGCGATCGGCCGACACGCCGCCAGCAGTCCGACAGTCGCGACGAGCAGACACATCGATCCGAGCGTCACGAGATCGCGCGGAGGCACGCCGTAGAGCCGGTGTTCGAGGAACCGCGACAGGATGAGGCACGCGGTCAGGCCGAAGCCGAGGCCCGCGGCGAGGACCATGCCGAGATCGCGGAGGAACGTCCCCCGGATCGCGCGCGGCGGCGCGCCGAGGGCGACGCGTAGGGCGATCTCCTTCTCCCGCTGCTGCAGCGTATACGCCGTGACGCCGTAGAGGCTCATGACGGCGAGCAGCAGCGCGGCGAGCGAGAGGCCGACCGCCGCGCGCGTCAGGAATCGCGCGGCCACGAGCGGCTGGTTCTCCGTATCCGCGGCGATCGGCTCGCTCACGATCGCGGTGGGGTCGATCTCCGCGGCGACGGTTCGCAGCACGGGCCAGAGGGCCGACGGGCGCGTGGCCGTGCGCACGTAGAACGATCCATAGCGCCCGCGGTCGCCCGGCGCGTAGGGGAGATACAGATCACCGAGGTTGCGATCGAAGTAGTTCTGACGGACGTCCGTGACGACGCCGACGATGGTTCGCCAGGGACCGGGCGTCGGTCCGTTCTGCGTCCGTTCGATCGCGCGGACGTGACGGCCCAGCGCGGAGCCGGTCGCCCAGAGCGTGCGCGCGAGCGTCTCGCTCACGATCGCGACCGGCGCGTCCGTCCGCTCGTCGTCGACGCTGAAGTCGCGGCCCTCGGCCACGCGCGCGCCGATGGCGGCGAAATATCCGCCGCCCGCGCGCACGAGGCCCGCGCTGGCACGCGCGAGCTCGGGCGTTTCGGCCGCCTGAACAGGGAAGTCCACGAACGGCGGCCACGTCGAGAAGACGATTGGCGCCTGTGTGCGCGCCGACGCCGCCGCCGTGAATCGCTCGTAGAAACGATAGAAGGCTGCCGCGTCGGCGTATCCTGCGCTTCGGAGCGCGACGCGCGATCGCACGAGTCGACCCGGCTCGAAGCCGAGATCCGTGCGCACCATGCGGCGGGTGCTCTGGAACAGCAGTGCGCCCGCGACGAGCAAGACGAGCGTGCCGGCGACCTGACACGCGAGCAGCGTCGCGCGGACGCGTCGTGTCGCGCCGCCTTCCGTCGTCGCTCCGCGCTCGCGGCCGAGGATCTCACCCATTCGGCGCCGCCACGGGGCGACCAGCGGAACGAGCGCGAGCGACAGCGCCACGATCATCGCCGCGCCGCCGAGCACGAGTGTCGACGTCCCATCGATCGAGAACGCCTCCGGGCCTCCCGGTGCCGCGCGGCCAAGCTGCGTCTGGATCGTCGACGCGAGCACGCCCAGCACGAGGCGCGAGGCGACGACACCGACGGCCAGCCCCACGCCGGCGACGAGCCCCGTCTCGACGATCAACATCCTCGCGAGATGCCATCGTCCCGAGCCGAGCGCGAGCCGAATGGCGATCTCTTTCTGACGGCGTGCGGCGCGCAGCAACGTCAGGACGGCGACGTCGACGGTCACCAACGCGAGCACGAGCATGGACGCGGCCGTCGATCCGATGAGGATCGTCCTGAACTCGGCGACGTAGCGTCCGCGCACCGACTCGAGATGCACGCCGGTCCAATCCGCCGGCAGGTCGTTCGCGATGGCGCGCACCGCGTCCGTCAATCGCCGCTCCGCGGCGCTCTGCGTGACGCCGTCGCGGAGCCGCACCATGTACGTGCGCGCCGGCCGCGTCAGCGGCAGCTGGACGTCCACTTTGGCCTGGCTGTCTCGGCCGAAATAGAACGACTCCGGGAGAACGCCGACGACGCGGACGGCACGCGTGCCGTTCGGCTGCGACTCCGACGCGGCGCGAATGATCCGACCGAGGATCGTCGGATCCGATCCGTACCGCGTGCGCCAGAGGTTGAAACCGATCAGGCCGACGACGTCCGCGTCGGATCGCCAGTCGTCGGCGCCGAGCGATCGGCCCAGCGCGGCATGAACGCCGAGCCCCTCGACAAACGGGCGGCCGACCATCAACACGCGCGCCGGTTCGGCGTACGCGCCATCGGAGAGATAGAACGTGTCGCTCGCGGCGGTCACAGGGAACTCGACGACGTCCTGGACCGATGGCCAGTCGAGCGAGTCCATCCCACGCGGCTCCCACGGACCCGGCGGCGCGTACATGACGTGATAGAGACGATTGCCGCCCGCGTACGGGAGCGCGCGCAGCAAGTACGCGTTCGCCACGGCGATCGTCGACGCGACGACGACGAAGCCGAGCGCGAGCGCCGCGATCGCGGTCACGGTGTAGCCGGGCGTGCGCGTGAGCTGACGGATCGCCAGGCGCACATCGCGCGCGAGATCATCGAGCCAGCGCCAACCCCAGGCGTCGTGCGCCTCTTCGCGTAGTCGTCGCGCGTTGCCGAAGCGCGCGGGCTCGTCCAGCATCTCGCGATGCGCTTCCATTTCCTGACGCAGCGCTTCGTCGACGCGGCGTCGTGTCAGCAGGTAGCCCAGACGCCGGAACCACTCTCCAGGTCGTGACATGGTGGCGGCCTCGGGACTCAGGCGCTTTCGAGAATGGCGTCAATCGCGCGCGATGTCCGGCGATAGCTCGCCTGTTCGTGTTCGAGCTGCTTGCGCCCGGCGGCCGTCAACCGATACTCACGGACGGGTCGACCGGTCGCGGACACGGCCGGCGCGGCTTTGACCCATCCTTTGATGAGCAGCTTCTGCAGCGCGGGATAGAGCGAGCCTTCTTCGACGCTCAGCTCCTGGCTCGACAACTGCGCGATGCGCTGCGCGATCGCGTAGCCGTGCAACGGGCCGGCGGTCAGCACGCGGAGCACGAGCATGACGAGGGTGCCGGGCGGGAGGCCATCTTCACGAGGCATAGGTAAACGATGCCTATGTTGCCGTGGCGTAGGCCGAGTGTCAAGCCGGTGGACGCGCACGCCGGCGGCGCCGGTATACGATCGCCGTCCAGTGCCCTCGTCGCGCTTCCGGTTCGGATCGTTCCTCGTCTCGCCCGCGCATCGCGCGCTGCGGCGGGGCGACGTCGACGTGCCGATCATCCCGCGCTATTTCGATCTGCTCGTCCTGCTCGTCGACCAGCGTCATCGCGTCGTCACGCGGCAGGAGATCTTCGATCGCGTCTGGACGGACGTCGTCGTCTCCGACGGCGCGCTCAGCCAGGCCGTTCGCACGATCCGCCGCTGCCTCGACGACGACCCGCGCGAGCCGCGGTTCATCCGGACGGCATCGCGGCAGGGCTATCAGTTCGTCGCCGTCGACGTGCAGGTCGAGCTCGACGATGGACCGCTGCCGTCGATCGGATCGATCGCCCAGCCGCCGGTGGCCGTCCCGCCCGCGCAGGAAACGCGCACCGATCCATTCACGCCGCTGTTCGATCGCCTGTTGCGCCGCTCGCCGTGGGAACAGGCGACCGACGAGGAGCGGCGCGAAGCCGCGGAACAGTTGCACGCACTAGGTACCGCGGAGACGCTGCGGCGTCTCGACGGCGTCCGCGGTCATGCGGAAGCGCGCGCGATCCTGCGCGACGCGCGATGGGACGTGCCCGGCGCGGGCGACGTCGCGCTGCTGACGTCGCCATCGCCGTGGTCCGCGATCCTGCACCTCGCCCTGCTGCGGCTGCGGCGCGCGGCGAGGCACACGTCGAATCGGTGGGGCGCGGCCGCACTCGGCGGCACGGTCGCGGGCGTCATCGCCGGCGTGATCGGCGGCATCGCGATGTGGCTCGTGCCCGCGTCCGACGCGCACGCGAACGTCGTCGTCGCGGTCGCGACGATTGGCGCGGTGGCGGGCGCGCTCGGCGCGGCCGGGATCGGCGCGGGGCTGGCGGCCGCGGAGGCCCTGGCGCGATCGGCCCGCGCGACGGCGTTGATCGCGTGCGGCGCGGCGGGCGGCGCGTTCGCGGGCGCGCTCGCGCACGTCATCACGCGCGCGCTCGTGGCCGGAATGTTCGGCCGCGAGATGCCGTCGATCGGCGGCTGGATCGAAGGTCTCGTCCTCGGCGCTGCCGCCGGGCTCGGCTACGCGATGTCCACGGCGCCGCTGCCTGGCGGAGGGCTCGCTGGCCCCCGCGGCTGGGCGCGCGTGCGCGCGTGTCTGACCACCGGCGTCGTGTGCGGCCTCGCCGGCATCCTGCTGACCTGGGCTGGACGCCGGCTGGTCGGATCGAGCCTCGATTCGATGGCGTCGGCCTTTGCGGGATCGCACGTGGGCCTGGCCCCGATCGCCAAGCTGCTCGGCGAAGAATCGCTTCGGCCCATCACGAGGACCATCGTCAGCGCGTTCGAAGGCGTCGCCTTCGGCGTCGGCCTGGCGTTCGGGCTCACGCACCGGCCGCGACGGCCGTAACGTCGCGTCTGCTCAGGAGATCTGAGCGACATCTCATCCCTCGCTCACAACTTGCTCATGTCTTTCCGCGCATAGCGGCGCAGGCTGAGGCCTCGTCGATCCGGCCGTGTCTCGCGCGACGCGAACGCTCGCCGATCGATCGCTGGAGGTCTCATGTCCCGACTGCGTCCCATGCCCATCATCGGCATCTACCTCGTCGCCACGCTCGCCTGGTTCGGCCTTGGCAGCT
>CAZNMF010000294.1:0-2404 GCA_964573795.1 uncultured Solibacteraceae bacterium | reverse complement strand
AAGCCGACGAGCATCGGCGCCTTCAGCTCGATGCGGCTCTGGTAGGCCGACGTCGCCTTCGCGAAGCCGAGAAAGATCAGAAATCCGCCGATGAACAGGGCCGGGTAGTGGGCCGTGAAGACCGTCCACGCCATGAACGCGCCGTGGACGGCGGTGATCCACGCCGGAACGGGCAGCAGCGGGTCGGCCGCCGCACGTTCTTCCGGCTCGTCGACGTCGGGTCGCGGGGCACGCCGCGCGAGCGCCCGCAGCTCGCGGCGAAAGCCGAGAAAGTACACGAACGTCGCGCCGGCGATGGCGAGCGCGGCGCGCCAGCCGAAGTGCCCCAGCATGAACGGCAGGTTCCACTCCCACAGCCGCGCGACCATCAGCACCGGCGGCGCGGCGAAGTGCGTGAGCGTGCCGCCAATCGAGACGTTGACGAACAACAGACCCAACGTGGCGTATTTCAGGCGCGTGCTCGGCTGGAGATCGAAGAACTGACGCGCGAGCAGCAGCGCGCAGATCGTCATCGCCGCCGGCTCGGTGATGAACGAGCCGAGCAGCGGCCCGAGCGTCAGAATGGCGATCCACCACGCCGCGGGCGTCGCGCGTCCGAGCGCCGCGACGCGGCGAAGCGCGCCCTCGGCGAACGCGATGATCGGACGCGTCGCCGCCAACGCCATGATCACCACCACGAACATGGGCTCCGTGTAGTTCACGGTCGCCGTGAAGTAGTGCTTCGCCGTTTCCCAGCCGGCGTACGCCGTCATTGCCGCGATCAGCGCGATGGCCCAGAGCCCGAACACGACTTCGACCTCGCCGAGGAAGTGCAGCGCCTCGGCGCGCACGCTCGGGCGCGTACGCCGGCCTTCCGCGATCGATCGCCGATCGTGCTCGTGCTGCAGCGCGTGCGCGAGCGTCGAGAAACGAGCGGTGGCGAACGTGTGCAGGATTGCCAGGACGAAGATCGCCGTGGCGATGGCGTTGAACGGCTCGATGTGGATCCGTTCCGCCAGCAGCGAAAGCAGGGACTGATCGCCGGACGACGGATAGTCCGACAGGGCTCGCGGAAGAACACCGGAAATCGTCTCGATGGCCGTCAGCATGTGTCTCCTCACGCCTCACGCGACGCGCCGTCGGGCCGTCCGCGTCACGACGATCCGAACCGGGCGGCCACAAGGGCCGCCCCTACGGTTGCGTCGTTCATAGGGGCCGCCCTCGGGGCGGCCCCCGCCCCGCGCCTCAGGCCTTCTCCAACTGCTGCGCGAGCTGATGCAGAAACAGTCCCACGTCGGTGACCAGCCCGACGGTCTGCGATGATCCGCGGTCGGCGAGCTTGGTCACGACCGCGGGGTTGATGTCCACGCACACGACCGGCACCCACGCGGGCAGCATGTTGCCCACGCCGATGCCGTGCAGCATCGTCGACAGCACGATCACCATGCCGGCGTCGGCGAGCGCCGCCGTGTAGCGGTCCTGCGCGTCGACGATGTCGCGGATCGTGTCCACGATCGGGCCGTCGTCGCGGATGCTGCCGGCGAGGACGACGGTGACGCCGGCGCGGACGCATTCCACCATGATCCCGCTCTTCAACACGCCCTGTTCGACCGCGGCGCGGATCGAGCCGGCGCGGTTGATCGCATTGATCGCGCGCATGTGATGCCGATGGCCGCCCGGCACCGGGACGCCGGACTCGAGATCGAGGCCGAGCGACGTGCCGAAGAGCGCGAGCTCCGCGTCGTGCGCCGCGAGCGCATTACCGGCGAGCAGCACGTCCACGTAGCCCTTGCGGATCAGCTCGCCGAAGTACTGCACGCCGCCCGTGTGGATGACGACCGGTCCGGCCACGAAGACGATGCGCCCGCCGCGCGCCTTGACGTCGCGGATCGTGTGCGCGATGCGGGCGACGCTCGCTTCGACGCGCCGCTCGGACGAGACCTCGTTGCTCATGAACGAGAAGTCCGCGCGCTCGCGATCGCGGAATTCCGGCGTGACGCGGATGCCCTCGAGCCCGCAGACGACGCGGTCGCCCGTGCGCAGCTCGCGGAGCTTGCGGCACGTCGTGCGGCCGCCTTCGATGACGATCGCCGCGTCCATGCGCTGCTTGGCGACTTCGATCCATTGGCCGCCGAGCCGCACCTGCGTGCGCTGGTTCGTCGTCGAGTAGAAGTCCTCGGGCGCGCAGCCGTCGCGATCCGCCTCGCGAATGGCCGCGTCCTGCTCGCCGACGGCATGGCAGCCGAACGGCAGCAGATCTTCGACGAGCCGCGCGAGCGTCGCCGCGTCCGGCGCGGAGACCTTGAGCGTCAGGCGCGAGAAGTCGTCGTTCGTGCGGCCGAGCTCGAAGTGCAGGACCTCGAAGTCGCCGCCGCGATCGATGACGCGATCGAAGATCGATTTGAGCAGCTGCGAGTCGACGAGG
>CAZNMF010000293.1:0-2220 GCA_964573795.1 uncultured Solibacteraceae bacterium | reverse complement strand
GGAATGTAGACCGACTCGATGCGGCGTCCGTCCTGCAGCCGCAGCAGGAACTTCGTCGTGCCGTCCGACGAGGTCTGCACGGACTCGACCGCCGGCGTCTCGATCGTCGCCGCGTCGTGCAGGCGATCGCGAAGCGCCTGCGGGAGATCGGTCATCGCGCCGACGTCCGTCACGGCCTTCGCGTGGATCCACGAGAAGATCTGCCGGCCATGGAACGCACGGGCATCGAATTGGCCCATGACCTGTTCGAGCTCGGCGCGTTCGAGTTCCGCGAGATTCATCGTCGTACGGTGGAAATACGAGGCAACTCCATGGTATCATTCCGATCTTGAAGTTCGCTCGTAAACTCAATCAAGTAAACGACTTACGGTGCGGTGCCTGACATGGTGACCGCGGAGACGCTGCCGTCGGGGCTTCGGCTGACGACCGAGGCGATGCCGCACGTGCGATCGGTGAGCGTCGGCGTCTGGCTGAAGCGCGGATCGCGGCACGAATCGGACGCCGAGAGCGGCGTCGCGCACTTCGTCGAGCACATGCTCTTCAAGGGCACGTTCACGCGAACGGCCCAGCAGATCGCGCAGACGATCGACTCGATCGGCGGCCAGCTCGACGCGTTCACGTCGAAGGAATACGCCGGCTACTACATCAAAGTCCTCGACGAGCACCTGCCGCTGGCGATCGATCTGCTGAGCGACATGGTGATGCACCCGGCGCTCGCGCCGGCGGACATCACGCGCGAGCAGAGCGTGATCCTCGAAGAGATCAAGATGGTCGAGGACGCGCCCGACGATCTCGTCCACGAGGTCTTCGCCGAGCAGTTCTGGGCGCGTCATCCGCTCGGCCGGCCGATTCTCGGCACGCCCGAGACCGTCAGCTCGTTCACGTCTGAAGGTCTGCGCCGCTACTTCGAGCAGACCTATCTCGCACCGAATCTGATCGTCGCCGCCGCCGGCCGGATCGAGCACGCGGCCGTGCGCGCGCTCATCGAGCGCGCGTTCGAACGGCTGCCGGCCGCCGCCGCGCCTGCCACAGACATGCCGCCCGCGATCACGCCGGGCGTCGTCGTGCGCGAGAAGGACATCGAGCAGAGCCACGTGTGCCTCGGCACGGCGGCCTATCCGCAGGCGCACGCCGATCGCCACGCGCTGTACGTGCTCAACACGATTCTCGGCGGATCGATGAGCTCGCGGCTGTTTCAGCACATCCGCGAAGATCGCGGCCTCGCGTACGCGGTGTGGAGCAGCCTGATGGCGTTCAGCGACACGGGCGCGATGACGATCTACGCGGGCTGCGCGACCGATCGCGTCGAGGAAGTCGTCGACCTCACCATCGCCGAGCTCGCGGGTCTGCGCGCGACGCCCGTGCCCGCCGACGAGCTGCAGCGCGCGAAGGATCACTTGAAGGGCAGCCTGATGCTGAGCCTCGAGAACACGTCGAGCCGGATGTCGCAGCTCGCGAAGCAGGAGCTGACCTTCGGCCGGCAGTTCACGCTCGACGAGATTCTCGGCAGCATCGACGCCGTGTCCGCCGGCGACGTCCAGCGCGTCGCGAGCGATCTGTTCAAAGACGGTGCGGTCGTCGCGACCGTCGTCGGGCCCGCGCTGCCGAAGGCGTTGACGGCCGCGCAATTGAGGATCTGATCCGAGGATGATTCCCCGCTACACGCACAAGGAAATGGGCGCGATCTGGAGCGAGCTGCGCCGCTACGAGACGTGGCTCGAGGTCGAGCTTGCGGCGACCGACGCGCTGGCGGCCGCCGGTATCGTGCCCGTCGAAGACGCGCGCACGCTGCGCGCGCGCGCCGCGTTCGACATCGCGCGTATCGAGGAGATCGAGCAGACGACGCAGCACGACGTGATCGCGTTTACGACGGCGGTCGCGGAGAAGGCGGGGGAGTCGGCGCGCTGGCTGCACTTCGGCCTGACCTCGTCGGACGTGCTCGACACGGCGCTCGCGATTCAGATGCGCCAGGCCTGCGATTTGATCCTGACGGACGTCGACGCGCTGCTCGACGCCGTGGCGACGCGCGCGGAGGAGCATCGCCGCACGCCGATGATCGGGCGCACGCACGGCGTCCATGCCGAGCCGATGACGTTCGGCGTCAAGCTCGCGCTGTGGCACGCGGAGCTGCAGCGCGATCGCGTGCGCGTCGAGCGGGCGCGGGAGACGGTCTCGGTCGGCAAGTTGTCGGGCGCGGTCGGCATGTTCGCGCACCTCGAT
>CAZNMF010000292.1:0-2302 GCA_964573795.1 uncultured Solibacteraceae bacterium | reverse complement strand
GAGTCGGGCGAGTGGATCGAGCGCGAGCTGGCGCGCGGCGCGACGGGCGAAGGCGCGACGGTGACGAGCGCGGGCGTCGTGCCGACGCCGGCGGTCGCGTACCTGGCCGGCGCGCTGGACTTCGACCTCGGCGTCGTCCTGTCGGCGTCGCACAACCCGTACGGCGACAACGGCATCAAGGTGTTCTCCGGCCGCGGCGAGAAGTTCGGCGAAGCCGAAGAGCGCGCGGTGGAGGCCGTCGTCGCCGATCCTGGCTGGTCGGTCGCGGCCGGCAGCGAAGCGCGCATCGTGCAGGCGCCGCTCGTCGACGCGTATCTCGAGCACGTGCGGCGCATGCTGCCGGATGCCGGCGCCATCGCCGGCATGCGCATCGCGATCGACATGGCCAACGGCGCGACGACCACGACCGCGGTGCCGCTCTTGAAAGCGCTGGGCTTCGACGTCGTTGCGATTGGCGATCGGCCCAATGGCCGCAACATCAACCTCGACTGCGGATCGACGCATCCGGCCGCGTTGGCGGCGGCCGTTGTCGCGCGTCAGTGCCGTGTCGGCATCGCGTTCGACGGCGACGGCGATCGCGCGATCTTCGTCGACGAGCGCGGGCACATCGTCGACGGCGACGCGGTGCTGCTCGTGCTGGCCCGCGCGTATCAGCAGGCGGGCCGGCTGGCCGGCGACACGGTCGTCGCCACGGTGATGAGCAACATCGGCCTGGAGCTCGCGCTGAAGCGCCGCGGGATCGCGCTGATTCGCACGGCGGTCGGCGACAAGCACGTGATGGACGAGATGATGCGCGGCGGCTACGTCATCGGCGGCGAGCAGTCGGGGCACGTGATCCTCGTCGAGCATCTGCCGACCGGCGACGGGCTGGCCACGGCGCTCGCGGTCCTGCGCGTGATGGCGCAGACGGGCGAGACGCTGTCGTCGCTCGCGTCCGAGCTCGTGACGTATCCGCAGACGCTGGTCAACGTGCGTGTGAAGGAGAAGGTGGCCGTCGACACCGTGCCCGCGATTCAGCACGCGATCACCCGGGTCGAGTCCGCGCTCGACGGCCGCGGCCGCGTGCTGGTGCGCTATTCCGGCACCGAGCCGTTGCTGCGCATCATGATCGAAGGCGAGGATTTGAAATCGGTGCACGCCTGGGCCGAAGAGATCGCCGCCGCCGTCCGCGACTCGCTCGCGTAGCGGGCTGCTGGCCAGATGGGCCGCAGATAGTCAGATAGTCAGATAGTCAGATGACCCGCAGATAACCCGACAGCTCGCTATCAAATAGTGCGATAGCGCGATAGTGAGATAGCGCGATACGAAGACCTTTCCATGATTGCTCTTTCCGTCAACGTCAACAAAATCGCCACGCTCCGCAATTCCCGCGGCGGGCCGGAGCCGAGCGTGCTCAAGGCCGTCGACATCTGTGTCGCCGCCGGCGCGCCGGGCATCACGGTGCATCCGCGCGGCGACGAGCGGCACATCCGGCGAGCCGACGTCTTCGACGTCGCCGCGTTCCTGCGCGACCGCGTGACGACCGAAGGCACGCGGCCCGAGCTCAACATCGAAGGCGATCCCCGGCCGGAGCTGATCGACCTCGTGCTGGCCGTCAAGCCCGATCAGTGCACGCTCGTGCCCGTCGTGCCGGGCGAGCTCACGAGCCAGGCGGGCTGGACGGCCGGATCCGAGCCGCGTGACATGCGCGACATCGTCGCGCGCCTGAAGGACGCGGGCATTCGCGTCAGCCTGTTCATCGATCCGGCCGCGGAGGCCGTGCGATGGGCCGACGATCGCGGCGCCGATCGCGTCGAGCTCTACACCGAGCCGTTCGCGTCCGCGTTCGCGCGCGGCGACAGCGAGGGGCGCGCGTCGTTTGCGACGTATGTGGCCGCGGCCGAGGCGGCGCACGCGCGCGGGCTGGGGATCAACGCGGGCCACGACCTCGATCTGAAGAATCTCGTGCTGTTCCGGACGCTGCCGCACCTGGAGGAAGTGTCGATCGGCCATGCGCTCATCAGCCGCGCGCTCTGGGTCGGCCTCGATCGGGTCGTGCGGGAGTATCTGTCAGTGCTGCGCGCCGTCGACGAGCCGCGCCGCCCGCCGGCCGCAGTATGATCGTCAGTCGCCATTCATGAGACGCGATTCACTGGTCTTCGGGCTCGCAGGCACGTTTTTCGGCGTGCTGGTGGGATGGATCATCGGCACGCAGCACGTGGCCGCGCCGCCGCCGGCTGGGCCCACGACGGCCACCGCGCCGGCGCAGGGCAGCGCCACGTCGACGCCGGCGCCGTTCGACGCAACGAAGGCGGCCGAGCTC
>CAZNMF010000291.1:0-18519 GCA_964573795.1 uncultured Solibacteraceae bacterium | reverse complement strand
CACGAGCTCGACCGTCGCACCAGCCCCCTTCGCGAGGCCGGCGACACGCTCGAGCTCCGCCAGCTCATCGTCCTGCGCCACGACGAGCTTGCCGCAGCGAACGTGCGGCACATTCGCCTGCCGGCAGTACGCGTAGAGCGGCTCGCGGCCTTCGACGCAGAGCCGGCCCTTGAGCGACCCGGCCGGATAGTACAGACCCGCGTGAATGACGCCGCTGTTGTGCGTCGAGGTTTCCGTGCCGCAGCGGCCATGCCGCTCGAGGACGCAGACCTGAGATCCCTTCTGGGCGAGCGCGCGCGCAATGGCGAGTCCGATCACGCCGCCGCCAGCGATGACGATCATGGGGGGATTATGGCTCGGGGCGGCTTACGGCTTGGGGCTTGGGGCTTGGGGCTTGGGGCTTGGGGCTTACGGCTCGAGGCTTTGATCCAGCAACCCGCAGACGGCAGACTGCGGACTGCAGACCGCGGACTGCGGACCGCGGACCGCAGACTGCAGACCGCGGACCGCAGACCGCAGACCGCGTTGCCCGCCACGGTGCGCCCTGCTACCATCGCCTCCTCGCGGGACCCGCACAATGGCAGTTGCCGGTGGCACGCACTCCCCAGACGGCCGCCTCGATTCCTGGAAGGCCATCGCGGCGTATCTGGGCCGGGACGTCAGCACGGTCGTGCGGTGGGAGAAGGACAAGGGCCTTCCCGTCCATCGCGTGCCCGGCGGCCGGCGTCAGGCCGTCTTTGCGTTGACGTCCGAGATCAACGCGTGGCTCGTGGGCCAGATGTCGGACGCGCCACGCGCGGATCCGCCGGACGCTGCCGCGATCAGCGCGCCTTCGCGTCGCCGGCGCCGGACGATCCTTGCGGCGCTGCTCGGCACGGCCGCGATCGTCACGGTGTGGATCAGCGGCGCGCTCGCCCCATCCGCGCGGCTCGACGCCGAGCGCCCGCCGCTCCAATCGACGGACGACATCCCGGTACAGTCGCCGTACACGCTCGCGCTCGGCGATCTGAACCGCGACGACGCCCTCGACATCGTCGTCACCGCGTACCCGACCGGCCTGTTCCACACGTTTCTCGGAAACGGCGACGGCACGTTCCGTTCGGCCGGCCGGCTCGGGACGGGCAATCTCCCCGACGGCATCGTGCTCGCCGACGTCACGGGCGACGGCCGCCTCGACGCAGTCACCGGCAACCGCGGCGCCCACTCGATCTCGGTGTTTCCGGGACGAGGTGACGGGACGTTCGACACCCGCGCCGACTACGCGGCTGGGTCGGCGCCTCGCGGGGTGGCCGCCGGCGACGTGGACGGCAACGGCACGGTGGACGTCGTGGCCGCGGACTTCGACGGATCGTCCGTCCTCGTCCACCTCGGCGCCGGCGGCACGCTCGGCGCGCCCGCCACGTACGCCGCGGGGATGAACGCGTATCAGGTGCGCATCGCCGACTTCAACGCCGACGGCGTGCCCGACCTCGCGATCACGAACACGAGCGAGACCGCGCCGCCTCCGGCCAGCAGCAGTCTCGCGGTGCTGCTCGGCAAAGGCGACGGCACGTTCGAGGGGCGCCGGGACTACAGACTCGGTCGCGGTCCCGCGGGCCTCGCTGTGGCCGACTTCAACGGCGACGGCCGGCTGGATCTCGCGGTCACAGGGTTCGAGCAGAACGCCTGTTTCGTGCTGCTCGGCAACGGCGACGGCACGTTCGGCGATCCGAAGACGATGGCCGTGGGGATTGCGCCGTTGGACGTGCAGGCGGCCGATCTCGACGGCGACCGCGTGCCGGACCTCGTGATTGCCAACGCGCGCAGCAACGCGCTCACGCTGCTGCACGGGCGCGGCGACGGGCTGTTCGATCAACGCACGGACGTACCGGTCGGCGTCTACGCCAAGTCGATCGCCGTTGGCGACGTCGACGGCGACGGACGCGCCGACGTCGTGGTGTCCAACTACTACAGCAACTCGATCTCGGTGCTGCTCAACAGGGGCTGGCTGGCGCAGTAGGCGCGCGGAGACTTGGCGTGGCGGCGTCGCGCCGGCGCGTCACCGCGTTCGCAGACGCCGCGACGTCGCGCGGGCCAGGACCTCGCCGCGCGTCCACAACGCCAGGTGCACGACCGGCGCGCACAGACGGCCGACCGGGCCCGCGTGCTTCGCGAACATGCGGTACGCGCTGGCGTGAAACGCGCGGATGGCCGCCACCGGATTGAGCGCGGCCGAGCGCCCGACGGCGTGTTGCACGGAGACCGTCGGCAGGTACGTGCAGCCGAAGCCGAGCGCCGCGGCGCGGCGGCAATAGTCGGCATCCTCCCAGTAGAGGAAGAAGCCCTCGTCGAGGCCGCCGAGGCGCTCGAACAGATCGCGGCGCGTGAGCAGGCACGAGCCGGCGAGCCAGTCGACCGTCTGCGGCCGATCGGCCGTGCGCGCGGGCAGATTGTGCCGGGTCAGCCAGTTGTCCGGAAAGTGGCGCGTCAGCCACGTCGATCGGCCCGCGATGGCGGTCGTCGGATCCGGAAAGCGGCGCGCGGACGCCTGCACGCGGCCGTCCTCGTCGACCACGCGCGGACCGACGCAGCCGGTCTCGGGATGGCTCGTCAGCCACGCATCGAGCGCCTCGATGACCGGCGTGCTGATGACGGCGTCCGGATTGAGCCAGAGCAGCCGCGGCGTGCGCGCCACCGCCGCCGCACGATTGACGCCGGCCGCGAACCCGACGTTGCGCGGCGACGCGATCCACCGCACGCCCGGATGCCGCGCCGCGACCGCCGCGCGCTTCGCCTCGTCGCTCTCCTGATCGAACACGATGACCTCGTCGCCCGGCCGCAAGGCGCACGCGATCGCCTGCAGACAGCGATCGAGATCGTCATAGACGCGGAAGTTGACGATGAGGAGAGAGACGGGCAAGGGAGACATTGTAGCTGGCGTTCGTATCTCACTCTCTCGCTATCTCGCTCTCGCCCTATCTCGCGTCGGGCTATCTCGTTATCTGCCTCTCATCTGCCTATCTGCCTATTGCCGTCCCGCCTCAATGGCCCGATCCGCAGATAGCCTGACCGCAGATAACCCGATAGCCCGATGCTCCAGATAGTGCGATCGGGCGATAGCGCGATAGGGAGATAGCGCGATACGCCGGCTCGTCCCTTGCCATCTGCTATCGTATTCGCCCATGTCGTCGAAGCGCGCGCTGATTACGGGCATCACGGGGCAGGACGGGTCGTACCTCGCGGAACTGCTGCTGGAGAAGGGGTACGAGGTCTACGGGCTCACGCGGCGGCTGTCGGCGGCCAACTACTGGCGCATCGAGCACCTGCTCGATCGGCTCACGCTGATTCCCGGCGACCTGCTCGATCAGTTGTCGCTCATCCGCGTCCTCGAGCGCGTGCGGCCGATCGAGGTGTACAACCTCGCGGCGATGTCGTTCGTGCCGGCGTCATGGGATCAGCCGATGCTCACCGGCGAGTTCAACTCCCAGGGCGTCACGCGCGTGCTCGAGGCCATTCGCGTCGTCGATCCGACGATCAAGCTGTATCAGGCCTCCTCGTCGGAGATGTACGGCAAGGTCCGCGAGGTGCCGCAGCGCGAGACGACGCCGTTCTATCCGCGCAGCCCGTACGGCGTGTCGAAGGTCTTCGCGCACTACATCACGGTCAACTACCGCGAGAGCTACGGCCTGTTCGCCGTGTCCGGCATTCTCTTCAACCACGAATCGCCGCGGCGCGGCCTCGAGTTCGTCACGCGCAAAGTCACCGACGGCGTCGCGCGCATCAAGCTCGGCTTGGCAACGGAGCTGCGCCTCGGCAACCTCGACGCGCACCGCGACTGGGGCTTCGCCGGCGACTACGTGCGCGCGATGTGGATGATGCTGCAGCAGGACGAGGCGGACGACTACGTCATCGCCACGGGCGAGAGCCATTCGGTGCAGGAGCTCGTCGAAGTCGCGTTCGCGCACGCGGGCCTCGACTGGCGCGCGCACGTCAAGCAGGATCCGGCGTTCCTCCGCCCCGCCGAAGTCGATCACCTGATCGGCGACGCGAGCAAAGCCAAAGCGCGCTTTCAGTGGGCGCCCAGCGTCGACTTCCCCGGCCTGGTCCGCATGATGGTCGACGCGGACGTCGCGCGGCTCGGCAAGAGGTAGACGGGGACCAGGGGACCAAGGGACCAGGGGCGTCGTGTCGCGCTATCTCCGTGGCGCGCTATCGCACTATCTGGATCCTGCTATCGGGCTATCCGGTTATCTGCCCCCCCGAGCCCCCAAGCCTGCAGCAGGCGCAGCCGTAGCGCTGCCTCACCGTAGCCCGCAGCCTGTGGCCTGAAGCCTGCCGTAGGGGCCGCCCCCGGTGGCGGCCCGTCAGATCCGATAGTCCGACAGTCCGATAACCAGTAGCGCGATAGAGAGATAGCGCGATAGCGAGATGGTGTAGGTCGATTGCCTGCGCTCCTCCGTTCACGCGCCGACCATCCGCATCTGCTACACTGGGTCTTCTGCACTGACCGTCTGGTCAGTCGACTACACACATGAGTTCTCCCCAGCGTACCAAAGCCGGCGTCGTCGCCGAGTTCCGCCGCAGCCAGATCCTGGACGCGGCCCGCGATCGGTTCGTCCGGCGCGGCGTGGCCGAGACGACGGTCGATCACATCGCGCGGGCGGCACACGTCGCGAAAGGCACGGTCTACCTCTATTACCGATCGAAGGACGAGATCCTGCGGCAGGTGCTGGAGTCGGATCTGACCGAGCTGCGCGACGTCACGCTGCCCGCGATTCAGGACCCCGGCACGATCGATGCACGGTTGGAACGATACGTGCGCGCGACGCTGGAGTTCTTCGAGCGCAAGCGCGACTTCATCGACCACTGCCAGCTCGAGATGAGCCCGGACGTCCGCAAGAAAGTGCGGACGGCCCTCGGCCACATCTACAAGGCGCAGGTCGATGCGTGGCGGGAGGTGCTGGCCGCCGCGGTGAGCGAGCACGTCGTGTCCGTCGCGGATGCCGGCCGGGCCGCAGGCGTGATCGTGAGCCTCGCGCGCGGGCTCGCGCTGCAGCGCCTGGCGGGATGGTCGGAAGACACGATTGACGCGGCGGCGGCACGCGCGAGCCGTCTGCTCTGGAAGGGATTGGCGACACGATGAGACGCATCTTTCGCGGGCTGGCGATCGGCGTCCTGATGCCGGCGCTGGCGTGGGCACAGGACGCGCGGCTGTCGGGCGGCGTGCCGGCCGGCCCGGCGACCGATTCGACGCTGCAGCTCTCGCTGGCCGACGCCATCACGCGCGGCCTCAAGCAGAACCTCGGTGTGATCCTCGAGGAGCAGCAGGTCCGTCAGGCCGGCAGCGCGCGCCTCGACGCGCTGTCCGAGCTGTTGCCGCACCTGTCGGGCACCGTGCGCGAGAGCCGTCAGATCGTCAGTCTCGCCGCGTTCGGCTTCACGGGCTTCGGCGACATCGAGCTGCCGCCGCTCGTCGGGCCGTTCAACGTGTTCGACGCGCGCCTCGCGCTGTCGACGCCGGTGATCGACGTCGCGGCCTGGCAGAAGCTCCACGCGTCGTCGGCGCTCGAGACCGCGGCGCACGCCGACGCGCGTCACGTGCGCGAGACGGTCGTGCTGGCCGTCGGCAACCTCTATCTGCTCGCGATCGCCGACCGTGCGCGCGTGGACTCGGCCAATGCGCAGGTCGCGACCGCCGAGGCGCTCGTGCGGCTCGCCGGCGATCGCCACGCGGCCGGACTCGCGCCGCAGATCGACGTCGTGCGCCAGCAGGTCCAGCTCGAGAGCGCCCGCGCGCAGCAGATTGCCGCCACGACGACGCTGGCCACCCGGAAGCTGCAACTCGCGCGCGCCATCGGCCTGCCGGCCGATCAGAAGTTCGAGCTCTCGACGACGACCGCGTTCGTCGCCGGCGCCGCGCCGACGCTCGATCAGGCCCTGCAGGAAGCCGCGGCCCATCGTCCCGATCTCGTCAGCGCGCGTGCGCGAGTCGAAGCCGCGAAAGCGTCGCGCCGATCGGCGGCCGCCGAATCCCTGCCCTCGCTGCACGTGGATGCCGATGTCGGCGCCATCGGCAACGAAGCCAGCACGGCCGACACGACCTACGCCGTCGCCGCGGCGGTGCACGTCCCGATTTTCAACGGCGGCAAGCGGCGCGCCGATGTGCAGCGGGCCGATGCCGAGCTGCGCCAGCGCGAAGCCGAGCTGGCCGATCTCGAGAACGGCCTGCGCTATGACATCGAAGGCGCGCTGCTGACGCTGCAGTCGGCGGCGTCGGCCGTCGCCGTCGCACAGAGCGCGCAGGCGCTCGCGCAGAACGAGCTGACGCAGGCGCAGGACCGTTTCAGCGCCGGCGTCGGCGACACCGTCGAGCTCGTGCAGGCGCAGGAAGCGGTCGCGCGCGCGAGCGAACAGTACATCGCGAGCGTCTACGCGCACACGATCGCGAAGGCCGGTCTGGCCCGCGCGATGGGCAGCGTCGAAGAACGGTTCCTGGCACTGGTGGGAGGACAGCAGTAAATGGCGATCGAAGTGAAACGCACCTGGATCATCGCCGCAGCCGTGGTGGTGCTCGGCGCGGGCGGCTTCTGGCTCTGGCGTGTCCTCGTGCCGCGCGAGTCGACCGACGACGCCCAGGTCGCGGGCCACGTGAGCCCGATTGCCGCGCGCGTCGGCGGCACCGTCAAAGCCATTCGCGTGCAGGACAACCAGACCGTCAAGGCCGGCGACGTGCTCGTCGAGATCGACAAGCGCGACTACGAGATCGCCGTCGCGCGCGCCGAGGCCGACCTCGCCGCCGCGCAGGCCGCCAGCCGTGCCGCGCACGCGGGCGTGCCGGTGACGTCCGAGACGGCGCGCAGCGAGCAGCACTCGGCCAACGCCGGCGCCGACAACGCAGAAGCCGCGGTCCGCGCGGCCGAACGCGAGGTCGACGCGTCGCGCGCAAAGCTGACGTCCGCCAAGGCGCGGCTCGTCGAGGTGACGACCAATGCGACGCGGACGACGCAGGATCTCGAGCGCCTGCGTCCGCTCGCGGCGAAGGAAGAGATCTCGAAACAGCAGTTCGACGCCGCGACCGCGGCCGCGCAGGCCGCGCAGGCCGCGGTCGATTCGGCGGCCGCAGCCGTGCACGAGGCGGAGGCGAATCTCGACGTCGCCGAGGCCCATCGCGTGCAGGCGGCCGGCGGGCTGACCCAGGCACGCGCGCAGGCCCAGGCGGCATCGACCGCGCCGCAGCAGATCGCGCTGACGCAGGCGCATGCCGCCGGCGCGGACGCGCAGGTCCAGCAGGCGCAGGCGGCGCTCGATCAGGCGCGCGTCAATCTCGAGCGCACCACCATCGTCGCGCCAGCCGACGGCGTCGTCAGCCGGCGATCGGTCGAGCTGGGACAGGTCATTCAGGCGGGACAGCCGCTGATGGCGATCACGTCGCTCGGTGACGTGTGGGTCGTCGCGAACTTCAAGGAGACGCAGCTCGCGCGCATGCGCATCGGCCAGCACGCAGAGATCGAGGTCGACGGCTACGGCGGCCGTTCGTTCGACGGCCACGTCGACAGCATCGCCGCGGCGACCGGCGCGACGTTCAGCCTGCTGCCGCCCGACAACGCCACCGGCAACTTCGTGAAAGTCGTGCAGCGCATCCCGGTGAAGATCCTGCTCGACGACGCGCGCGACGCGAACACGCCGCTGCGTCCCGGCATGTCGGTGGATGCGACGGTGTATCTGAAATAAGGCTTACGGCTTGGGGCTTACGGCTTACGCAGGCTTGAGGCTTGAGGCGTGGGGCGTGGTGCCTTTCGGAGGGCCGAACCTTCAGGTTCGGCCGCAGCGGGCGGACCTGAAGGTCCGCCCCTCCGAGAAGCAGTTCGTCGCCGCCAAGCCCCAAGCCGCAAGCCCCAAGCCCGTAGCCCCAAGCCCGTAGCCGTAAGTCGTAAGCCATAAGCCATGAACTGAAATGTCCCCCATGCCTCGCATCGCCATTACCGTGGGCGATCCCTCCGGTATCGGACCGGAGATCGCCCTCAAGGCTGCGTCTCACGCGCGTGTCATCGAGGTGTGCGAGCCGGTCATCTACGGGCCGACGGATGCGGCGGCGCTTGCGGCGTTTCCGGCCGGCACGATCGACGCCGCGTCCGGCCGAGCGGCGTACGACGTGATCGTCCGCGCGGTCGACGATGCGCGTGCGGGGCGCGTCGACGCGATTGCGACGGCGCCGGTGAGCAAGGCGGCCTTCGCGGCTGCGGGGCTTCCGTGGCGCGGCCACACGGATCTGCTCGCGCACCTGTGCGGGCGCGACGCGAACGACGTCGCCATGCTGTTCTGGTCCGACGTGTTGCGCGTGGTGCTCGCGACGGTGCACATCCCGCTCTCGGAAGTCCCGCGCGCGATCACGATCGACGGCCTCGTTCGAACGATCGCGTTGACGGCCGCGTCGCTGCCCTCGTTCGGCATCGCGCGGCCGCGGATCGCAGTCGCCGGACTGAACCCGCACGCCGGCGAGGGCGGCCTCCTCGGTCCGGAAGACGACGCGATCATCGCGCCGGCCGTGCGGCAGGCGCGCGAGCGCGGCGCCGACGTGTCCGGCCCGTACCCGGCCGACACGCTCTTCGTGCGCGCCGCGCGCGGAGACTTCGACGTCGTGATCGCGATGTATCACGACCAGGGCCTGGTGCCCGTGAAGCTCGCGGCGTTCGGCAAGTCCGTCAACGTGACGATCGGCCTGCCGATCGTCCGCACGTCCGTCGATCACGGCACGGCCTTCGACATCGCGCGCCGTGGCGTGGCGGACGAAGGCAGCCTCGTCGAAGCGATCGTCCTCGCTGCGCGTTTGGCGAGAACTTCGAACTTGGAACTTCGACCTTAGAACTTCGGAACCCGAACCTCGGAACCCTAGAACCCCGGAACCCAGAACCCACCAATGGCTTCATCCGCCGCTACCGTCGCTGTTCCCGCCTCTGTCGGCGAAGCGACCGATCGCACGCGCTGGTTCATCCTGCTCGGCTTGATCACGGCCGCGATCATGGAGGTGCTCGACACGACGATCATCAACGTCGCGCTGCCGCAGATGGCCGGCAATCTCAGCGCGACGCGCGAGGAGGTCGCGTGGGTCAGCACGTCCTACATCCTCGCCAACGTGGTCGTGCTGCCGATGACAGCGTTCTTCACCGAGACGTTCGGGCGGAAGCGCTATCTGACGTTCTCGATCCTGCTGTTCGTCGTCTCGTCGATGTTGTGCGGCACGGCGACGAGCCTCGGCATGCTCGTCGTGTGGCGGCTGATTCAGGGCGCGGGCGGCGCGGCGCTGCTCTCGACGGCGCAGGCGACGCTGCGTCAGGTGTTCCCGCGCAGCGAGCAAGGCCTGGTGCAGGCGATCTTCCTGCTCGGCGTGATCGTCGCGCCGACGCTGGGGCCGACGCTCGGCGGGTACATCACGGACAACGCGAGCTGGCACTGGTGCTTCTTCATCAACCTGCCGATCGGCCTCATCTCGGCGTTTCTCGTCGTGACGTTCCTGCACGATCCGCCGGGACACCAGCGGCGCACGGGCCCGGTCGACTGGCTCGGCATCACGCTGCTCATCATCGGCGTCGGATCGCTGCAGTACGTGCTCGAAGAGGGGAACATCCTGGACTGGTACTCGAGCAAGCGCATCCTGTATCTGTCGATCATCTCGGGCATCGCGCTGTCGGTGCTCGTCTGGTGGCAGCTCTCGTCGCGCAACTCGCATCCGGTGATTCAGTTCCGCGTGCTGAAGAATCGCGATCTGCTCGCGTCGATCCTGCTGTTCGTCGTGCTCGGGTTCGGGCTGTACGGCGGCGTCATCATCTTCCCGCTGTTCACGCAGACGATCCTCGGCTTCTCGCCCACGGAGACCGGCCTCGCGATGATGCCCGGCGGCATCGCGACGGCGATCCTCGCCGTCGTCTGCGGGCGCCTGCTGAACGGCGAGCGGCCGATGGCCGATCCGCGCTTCCTGGTGCTGGGCGGCATGGCGCTGATGCTGCTGGCGATGTGGACGCTCGGCCATCTGTCGACGGCCGCGGGCGAAGCGGACGCGCGCTACGCGCTCATCATCCGCGGCGCCGCGCTCGGCCTGCTCTTCACGCCGATCAACAACGTCGCGTTCGGCAGCCTGAAGCCGCAGGAAGCGCAGCAGGCGTCGGGGCTGATCAACCTGGCGCGGCAGCTCGGCGGCAGCTTTGGTATCGCGGCGCTCGGCGCCTATCTGACGCGGCACATCGCGTATCACCGCGCCGATCTCGTGCAGCACCTGTATCCGGGCAGCGCGGCCTTCCAGGCGCGCTTCGATCCGCTCGTTGCGACGCTGACGTCGCAAGGCGCCGCGCTCGCCGACGCGCAGCAGCGCGCGCTGGCGATCCTCGACGGCACGATGATGCGGCAGGCGTCGATGCTCGCCTACAACGACGCGTGGCTGCTGCTGCTCGCGAGCTTCGTCTGCGTCATTCCCGCGGTGTTCCTGCTGCGGAAGCCCGGCTCGCGCGCGGCGGCGGCGATGGCGGCGGAGGGACATTAGCGGACCGCGGGCTGCGGTCCGCAGGCTGCGGGCTACGGGCGACGGGCTACGAATTTTCGGAGGGCCGAACCTTCAGGTTCGGCCTACCGCGGTCGGGCCGCCACAAGGGCCGCCCACACAGGCTACGGGCTACGGGCTACGGGCTACGACGTCGTACGGTCCGCCCTCGTGGGGGCCCGGCCCGGGCGACCACGCGGGTCGCCCCTGCGGACGTCGCGGCGCCGGCGCGACCGAAATGTATTTGAAGGAGTGGTGGGGCCGACGGGGCTCGTGCCTCCGCGGTGCGCAGCGCGCAACGCGACCGCCTGAGGCCGGCGGCGCCGGCGCGACCGAAATGTATTTGAGGGAGTGGCGGGGCCGACGGGACTCGAACCCGCGACCTCTGGCGTGACAGGCCAGCGTTCTAACCAACTGAACTACGACCCCGCTCGGGAAACTTCGAAGTATGACGTTCGAAGTTCGAAGTGCTACGCGTCGAACCCTCGTGCCCGGAAACTTTCGGACTTCGCCTCTCGACAAGCTCGAGGCGACGTGAGCGAAATCGAACGTCGACGTTCGAACTTCAAACTTCCGAAAATGGGCGGTGCAGGGCTCGAACCTGCGACAGCCGGCGTGTAAGGCCGGTGCTCTACCACTGAGCTAACCGCCCCCACCGGCAACACGCGATTATGGCATCGCGCCGGCCGGGATGGCAACCACGCTCTGCGAAGTTCGAATAGGATTGCCTCGATGCCGTTTCGCGACATCATCGGCCACGCCGCGGTCATCGATCTGCTCCGGCAGGCGGTACGGCGCAATCGCGTGCCTCAGAGCTTGATCTTCGCCGGGCCGGACGGCGTGGGCAAGCGCGCGGTCGCCGTCGCGCTCGCCCAGGCCGTCAACTGTCCCAATCGCGCCGACGGCGACGCGTGCGGCGCGTGTCCGGTGTGCACCCGCATCGCGCGCGGGCAGTTCTCGGACGTCACGTGGCTCGAAAAAGGCTCCGAGGCGTCCATCAAGATCAAGCCGCTGCGCGAGCGCATCCTCGACGTCGTCGGCTATCGTCCCTTCGAAGGCGCGCGGCGCGTCTACGTCATCGAGCCGGCCGACGAGCTGACGACCGAGGCTCAGGACGCGCTCCTGAAGACGCTCGAAGAGCCGCCCGCCTCCGCCCTGCTGATTCTCATCACGGCGTATCCGGATACCCTGCTGGCCACGATTCAGTCGCGCTGCCGGCGGCTGCGGTTCGGCCTGCTCTCGGAGCACGACGTCGCAAGCGTGCTGGCCGAGCGCGCGGGCATCGACGCGAAGACGGCCGCGCATCTCGCCGCCGTCTCGGGCGGCAGCGTCTCACGCGCGCTGAGCGAAGAAGCCGGCGACTTCGACGAGGACCGCGCGGCGGCGCTGGGGCTGCTGCGCGCGGCGCGCGGCGCGAACATGGCCGAGCGGCTGAAGGCCAGCGCGGCGCTCGCCCAGCACGGATCGAAGCGCCGCGATCGCGAGGCGCTGTCGGCGCGCCTGACGATCCTCGCGTCGCTGCTCCGCGATCTCAGCGCGCTGTCGGCGTCGAGCGACGTGGCACTGGCCAACACCGATCTCGATGCCGACCTGAAGGCGCTTCTCGCCAACTTTCGGCCGGACCGCCTCGTCGCCGCCTTCGACCTCGTCGATCGCGCCGAACACGCGCTTGGCAGCAACGCGAGCCCGAAGATCGTCGCGGACTGGCTCGGCGCGGGGATCTAGTGACGAGCCTTTCGAAGTTCGAAGTTCAAAGTTCCAAGTTCGATCACGGCTCTTGATTCAGCGCACCCACGCGCCGAACGCCCAGCAGATGAGCGCGTTGGCGGTGGCCATCGTGAAGTCGTCGGTGCCACGCGGGGAGTAGAGCTCGAAGATCGACGTCGACACGGCGATCGCCAGTGACAAGCCGTACCACGACAGCCCGAGGTGCTGGCTCGCGACGACGCCCGCGCAGAGCGCGAACGCGCCGAGAAATCCTGCGACCAGGCCGGCGACGGACTTGCGGTTCACGTCGCCTACGCCCCACACCTTGATCTTCTGTCTGCCGAAGAGCGATCCGAACACCTCGGCGCACGTGTCGTTGGCGATGTACGAGCCCCAGATCATCGCGAAGACCGGCGCGAACTCCTGTCGCGGAAAGACGACGGCGAGATGCGCGCCGACCGGCACCATGATGAACTTGAACCCCGCCCAGAGCGTGGTGATGAGCAGACAGTTGGCGCGCGCCAGCATGCCGTCCATCACGCGCGACTGCGGCCCGTAGAACACCGCGCCAATCCAGCCGTTCAGATAGTAGACGCCGAGAAACACCCAGCCGGTGACGACCGCGTCGAAGAGGTTGTCCTGGATGAACCCCATCGCGAAGCTCGCCTCGGGATGCTGGACGACCTGCATATACAGGTAGTAGAAGCTGGCGGCCGCCAGCGTGATGAAGCGGCCGCGGCGGCCGATCATGTCCACGATGCGGATGCGCCGCTCGGAGTAGCGCGTGACGAGCGCCGGCACGTCGTACGGCCGATCCATGCGCGACGAGAATGCCGCGCGCCGGTCCTCCGGCGTGAATCCGACGAGGCCCTTCAGCAGGGCGCTCTTGATGCCCCACCAGATGAAGCCCCAGATCACGTAGAAGAACAGAATGACCGACAGCACGCGCCCGACGGCCGCGCCGTCGACCTGATAGCCGTGCGAGAACGCCGACGTCTCACCCCGCATCATGGCGTTCAGCCAGAAGACGGTCAGCGCGACGTTGAACAGCAGAGCGCCGCGGAAGATGCGCGACGCCGTCTTCTTGCGCGCGTCGATCGCGGCGGGAGCGGGGATCGCAAGCTCGGTCATATAGAGTATGGGGGCCGCCGTTACATTGGCGTTACATACTCTAGACGAACGACGGGCGGCGGGATCGACAGCCGCCCGTATGATGGACGGGCGATCTGCATGTCCGAGGCCTACTTCTACGAACCGTCCCGGGGGCACGGCCTGCAACACGACCCGCTCAACGCCATCGTCGCGCCCCGGCCGATTGGGTGGATCTCGTCCCGCAGCGCGGATGGACATCTGAATCTGGCGCCGTACAGCTTCTTCAATCTCTTCTGCTACCGGCCGCCCATCGTGGGCTTTGCGAGCACGGGATGGAAGGACAGCGTGCGCAATGCGCAGGAGACCGGCGAGTTCTGCTGGAGCCTGGCGACGCGGCCGCTGGCCGACGCGATGAACGCGACGAGCGCGACGGTGGCGCCGGACGTCGACGAGTTCACGCTGGTGGGTCTCACGCCGGCCGCCTCGCGCGTCGTGCGCGTACCGCACGTCGCCGAGAGCCCCGTGTCGTTCGAGTGCCGCGTCACGCAAGTGGTGCAACTGCACGGCGCCGACGGCGCCGTGGCGCAGAGCTGGTTGACGCTCGGAGAAGTCGTCGGCGTCCACATCGCCCGCGCGCTGGTCGTGACCGGCGTCTACGACACCGCCGCGGCGCATCCGATCGTCCGAGGCGGCGGCCCGACGGAGTACTTCGAGATCACCGCCGCCGCGCGCTTCCACATGACGCGGCCCACCTGATCGTCGATCCTCGTCGAGGACGTCTGGCCGAACCTGAAGGTTCGGCCCTCCGCGGATGAGGTTCGGCCCTCCGAAACTCGTAGCCCGCAGCCTGTAGCCTGTAAAAGCCCGCTATGATCTCTTTCCCCCGCCTCACCGTCGCGTTCGCCATGTTCTGCCACGACTACGATCCCGATCGCCCGACCGACTTGCGTCAGATGACAACGGGCATCGGTGGGTGGAGGGAGAGCGATCCGCCCACCGTCCAACTGACGCTTGCAGTCGGCCTGTGGAACGCGGGCGGTCCCGGGCAGGTGCGGTGCCGGATGGGGGTCCGCCGGCCCGGCGAAGAGGTGCAATTCCTCGGCGAAGGCGAGGCGACGGTCGACGACTCCGGCGAGATGGTCGTCATGCCGCTGAAGCTCACGCTGACGTTCGAGAAGCCCGGCACGTACTGGGCGATCGGCGAGTTCGACGGGCAGCGGCTCGTCGAGGTGCCGTTCTCGGTCACGGCCGATCCCGCGCCGGCGCAGCCGCCGGTGCTGCAGTGATTGGCCGGACGGCCGACCAGCGCCTCAGGCTACACTGACGCCATGCTGATCTCGCTCCGCAATCTCGAAAAGTCCTACCCGCAGGGACCGTCGACGTACTACGTCCTTCGTCAGATCACGCTCGACATCAAAGAGGGCGAGTTCGTGTCGATCATGGGGCCGTCGGGCGCGGGCAAATCGACGCTGCTCCACATCCTCGGCATGCACGACGGCATCTGGAGCGGTGAGTACGACTTCCTCGACATGCCCGTCCACCGCATGAGCCCGAAGCAGCGGACGCAGCTCCACAAGCAGCACATCGGCTTCGTCTTCCAGAGCTATCACCTGCTGGACGACCTGACCGTCTACGAGAACCTCGAGGTGCCGCTCACCTACCGCGACATCCCGAAGAAGGAGCGGCAGAGCCTCGTCGCCGACACGCTCGATCGGTTCCAGATCGTCGGCAAGAAAGATCTCTATCCGAACCAGCTCTCCGGTGGACAACAGCAGCTCGTCGCCGTCGCGCGCGCAGTCATCGCCAGCCCCAAGGTCCTGCTCGCCGACGAGCCCACCGGCAATCTGCACTCGGAGCAGGGCCGCGACATCATGGAGCTGTTCCGCACGCTCAACACCGCAGGCACGACGATCGTCCAGGTCACGCACTCCGACACCAACGCCGCCTACGGCTCGCGCATCATCAATCTGCGAGACGGATGGATTGTCTGACGCGGCCTTCGGCCACGTCAGAACTTGGAACTTCGAACTTCAAACTTCGAAATTTGCCACGCTGCGATTCCTCGAAGTTCAAAGTACGAAGTTCAAAGTTTGCCGCGCCGCGCGCAGCGTGGCGCGGCAGAGGTCAGTCCACGTGCACACGGCGACACAGCGCCTTGCTGTCGCGTCGCGCGCGGGCGACTGACGATTCTGTTGACGTGACGCCAAGTCTCGCGAGCACATTTGCACGAACGACCATTTGACAGGCGCTAAATCGGCGTGGAGACGGGCACCGCCTTTGCTATGCCACGCCACATGCTCGTTCGTCGTGATCCCGAAGTTGCGCTCTCCCGTCGTCAAGCCCCGCGATTTCCCGTCAAGGGCCGGCTGAAGACGCGGATCACCACGTTGCACCTCGACGTGGACATGCGCGACGTGAGCGCCGGCGGATTCCTCGTGGCGACGTCGATCGACATCACGACGGGCGACTTGCACGTCTTCGAAGTGACGCTCGAGACGGGCGAGCGGTGCACGCTGCGCGCGCGTGCGGTGCACTGCCACGCGCCGCGGTCCGACGAGCAGGCGTACCTCAGCGGCTGGCGCTGCGCGACCGACGAGGCCACGCAGATCGGCCTCGAGATGATCCTGGCGCATCTGATCGAGCACGACACGACACCGGACGAGCCGTCCGCCCTGCCGCCGCAGAAGACTGCGTCGGCGTGGCAGATCGCCGTCGCCGCGATCTCGTCCGGCAACCTCGCGGGCCATGCGGTCATCTGCACCGACCTGCGCTATGCGTCGCTGCGCTGGCTCGTCGCCGCGCAAATCGATCGCCGCTACGGCAGTCCGGCGATGTGGCGCGCCGTCACGTCCGAGCTCGAGGAGGCTAGCGAGACGGGCCTGCTGTCGCCGGAGTCGGTGACCGCCAGTCTGCTGCTGCCGGAAGCCCTGCGCGGAAGCTGTGCCCTGCGCATCGAAGATCGTCCCGCCTTCCCCGCCCATCGCCGCGACGCGCTGACCGACGAGCTCGATCGCCATCTCTGGCAGCTCGCGGACGCGGTAACGACGTAGAGGTTCCGGGCGACGGGACAACGATCGCAGGGGCGCCCCTTGTGGAGGCCAGGCCCTTCACGCCCCAAGCCTCACGCCCCAAGCCCCACGCCATAAGCCATAAGCCGTAAGCCGTAAGCCGCGTGTAAGAATGTCCCCGCTTGCCCGCCGTTCCTCATCTCCGGTTCGACTTCGCTGATGCTGCCGGACGCTGCACGCCGCTCATCTTCGAACGTCCCGTCGAGATCGTCGTCGCGACCGACGTCGTCGACGTGCGTCGCGCGATGGAAGACGTCGACGCAGGGCGGCGCCGCGGTCTGTATGCGGCGGGATTCGTCTCGTACGAAGCCGCGCCGGGATTCGACGCGGCGCTGACGACGCGTGCGCCGGCCGGGCCACCGCTCGTGTGGTTCGGCTTGTTCGAGCGGCCAGCGTCCGCCTCGTCGTCCGTCGTGACGCACGCCGAGGCGTCGTCCGACGCCGGGCCCACGCTGATGTGGACGCCTGACATCACGCGCGACGCTCATCGCGCAGGCATCGCGGCGGTACGCGAGGCGATTCTGCGAGGCGACAGCTACCAGGCCAACTACACCTTCAGATTGCACGCGCCAATCGATCCGCGCGCGATGCGGGCGCTCTACCGCAGGCTGGCCGCCGATCAACGCGCGCCATATTCGGCGTTTCTCGATCTCGGTCCCTGGCAGATCCTGTCGCTGTCACCGGAGCTGTTCTTCCGCATCGACGATGGACGTCTCGTCACGCGTCCGATGAAGGGCACTGCGGCGCGCGGGCTCTGGCGCGAGGATGACGAGGCGCAGGCCGCGTGGCTCGCGGCGTCGGAGAAGAATCGCGCGGAGAACGTGATGATCGTCGATCTCACGCGCAACGACGTCGGCCGCATCGCCGACGTCGGCTCCGTCCGCGCGTCGTCGCTCTTCGACGTCGAGCGCTATCCGTCCGTGTGGCAGATGGTGTCGACCGTCGAAGGCCGCCCGCGCGCCGGCACGACGCTCGCCGACGTCTTCACGGCCCTGTTCCCCGCCGGGTCGATCACCGGCGCCCCGAAGACGAGCAGCATGCGGCTGATCGCGTCGATCGAGCGCGCGCCGCGCGGCGTCTACTGCGGCGCGATCGGCTACGTCTCGCCTGACGGCGACGCGGTCTTCAACGTCGCCATTCGCACCGCAGCGATCGACGTCGAGCGCGGCATTGCGACGTACGGCGTCGGGGGCGGCATTACGTGGGACTCGCGCGCCGACGACGAGCACGCGGAGGCGATGAGCAAAGCCGCGTGTCTGATGCCGGTGCCGGCGTTCGATCTCATCGAGACGATGCGGCTCGAAGACGGGCGCTGCGTCCGCGAAGCGAGGCATCTGCAACGGCTGCGCGAGTCCGCCGCGTTTTTCGATCGGCCCTTCGACCGTGACGCCATCGTCCGCGCGCTGCGCGAGCATGCGGCGGCATACGCTGGCTCCGCGAGGCGCGTGCGCCTGCGGCTCGACGCCACAGGCCATGCGCACGTCGAAAGCCGGCCGCTCGACGCCCCGATCCGGCAACCCGCCCCGGTCGCCCTCGCGGCGGCGCCGGTGTCCCGCCGCGACTGGCGGCTGTATCACAAGACCACGCAGCGCGAGGTCTACGACCAGCGTCGGCGCGAGCGGCCCGACGTGTTCGACGTGCTCCTGTGGAACGACGAGCGCGTCGTCACGGAGTTCACGATCGGCAACCTCGTCGCGGAGATCGACGGCGAGCGCTGGACGCCCGATCGCCGCTGCGGCCTGCTGGCCGGCGTCTTCCGAGGCGAATTGCTCGAGGCCGGCGAGATCCGCGAACGCGTGATCACACTCGATGATCTCGCCCGCGCGAAACGCCTGTGGCTGATCAACAGCCTGCGCGAATGGGTGGAGGTGGGGGGGGACGGCTTGAGGCTCGAGGCGTGAGGCTTGAGCCGCAAGCCGTAAGCCGTAAGCCGCAAAGCCGCAGAAGCCGAGCCCCGAGCCCGAGCCCCGAGCCCCAAGCCCCACGCCCCAAGCCCCCTGCCTTATACTCACATCTCAATTGTGAGCCTTCCTTCCGGGCGCGAGTGGATGCGGCCGTCGGCATTTCAGCAGCCGCTCCTTCGCTTTTCCCTGCTCGTCATCGTCGATCTCGCGCTGTGCGCCGCGAGCTTCGGAGCGGCGC
>CAZNMF010000290.1:0-2979 GCA_964573795.1 uncultured Solibacteraceae bacterium | reverse complement strand
CCTTCGGCGCGCGGAATGCCGATCAAGTAGTAGGACTGACTCTCTTCGAAGATTGCCGGCACGACGGCCTGGGGGTCGTTCGTGTTCAGCACGGTGCGGCCGCCGGTGTAGTCGGGCAGCACGGCGAGATTGCCCTGGCGCGCGAGAGTCGCCGAGGGCAATCGTCGCTGGTCAATCGGAAACGCGTCGGCCCCTGACGCGAGCGTCTCGAGGCCCGTCGGATCGATCGAATGCAACGTCACGTTCCCACGATCGAGCGCCTTGAACGCGCGCTCACGCGCGATCTTCAAATGCAACGAGCACAGATCATCAGATTGAAAAATGATGTTGCTGCCGATGAAGAACAGGACCTTCTGGCGCCGCATGTCTCCGGCCATCGCTGCCGCCACGCGCGTCAGCGACTCGAGAGCACACAGCCCGCACAGGCAATCGCCGGTCCTGAGCAACTCCGGCTCGCCACGCGACAGTCCGCGCGGGCCCATTTGTGGCGGATTGACGAGGCCGACGAACGGTCGATCGATCGACGCGTAAAGCCGCTGTCGATCCGCCGTGAAATCCTGCTGCGGAGCGTCGTTCGCAAAGCCCGTGTCTCGGACGATCGCGGCCAGGTCGTTCGGGCCCAGGGCGTCGACCGCCGCTTTCGCAATCGCGCGGGCCGTCTGCGTCGGTGCCTCCATCGGGATGGTGCGATCCATGAGGATCACGACCAGCCGTCCCTCCTCGGCACGCTGGTTCGTCACGACATCGTCGGCCACCGTACGTGTCCACGCCGCGCGCGTCGACGACGACAACGCGGTCGCGGCCGCCGGCAGCGTCACCGGCGCGAACGCCTGAATCGGCCGCGGCTTGCCGTCCTCGAGGACGATGAAGTCCGCGGCGCTCAGGCCCGTGACGGGATGCCGGTCCTTGTCGAGGACGACGACGTCGAGTTGCACGAGATCCGTGCCGCCGCGAAACGTCGGCCGCGGACCTTGCTGCGCGTGGAGCGCCAGGCCCAGCAGGACGATCGCAAAAACGGAAACGGCAGAACCAGCGACCGGACGATGTCGGGTCACGAGGGGCCTCGGTCAGTCGCGCCGGGGAGCGCGGGCCGCAACGGTCACGTGTGACGCAAGAATAGCCGATTCGCGGCCGGCGTTACGACGCCCGCTTCGGCATCACGCGCGTGAGATACGCCTGGAGGATGTCGCGATCGGCCCTCGTCAGCGACGGCGCGGTCTTGTCGACCACGCCGAGGAATGCCGCGATCTCCGCCGGCACCGCGGGAAAGCCGATGTTGCCGCCGCCGGGCATGGCGTTGGAATCCCCGACCTTGCGGCCGGCATCGTCGAGGAACACGTAGAACGGCAGCCCGGCCTTCTCGCCGCCCCAACGAGTCTTCAGCGCCTCGCCGCCGGGATTCTCGAGCGCGCGCTTGTCGTCGCGCTCCTCGACGACGAGATTCGTCACGACGTAGTTGCGGGCGATGACGGGGCCGGCGTCGGGCGACTTGACGAAGGCCTCGAAGCTGCGGCACCACGTGCACCACGATGCACCGAACTCGATCAGCACCGCCTTGTGCTCGGCTTTCGCGCGCGCGACGGCGCCGGCGACGACGGCGTCGGCGCTGGGCGGCGCGGCCAGGGGCCACGCGACGAGCAGGAGACCGGCGATCGAGGCGATCAACAGGACACGGGACATCGCGGCACCTCGGCTTTCCGCGATGATCGAGGAAAGCCGGCCCGCAGTCAAGAAACCGTGCTCATTCGTGCCGCAGCGCCTCGATCGGATCCATTCGCGAGGCGCGCAGCGCGGGCACGAACGAGCTGACGAGGCCGACGACCATCAGGATGCCGGCGCAGAGGCCGAGCAACTGCAGCGACAGGATCAGATGGATGTCCGCCGAGCCCGTCGTGTCGTCCAGCAGCTCCGACAGGAACGGCCGCGGGCTCAGCCACCAGACGAGCAACGACGACAGCAGCACACCCGCGATGCCGCCCGCGCACGTCGTCACCAGTCCCTCGAGCAGGAACTGCCACAGGATCGCGCTGCGCCGCGCGCCGAGCGCCTTGCGCAACCCGATCTCCTGCGTGCGCTCGGTCACGGACACGAACATGATGTTCATGACGCCGACGCCGCCAATCGCGAGCGTGAGCACGCCGATGAACGACAGCACGAGCTTCAGGCCGAGGACGATGCCGTCGGTGATCTGCGCCGTCTGCGCCGATCCGAAGACGCGGATCGCCCGATCGTCGCGGGCATCGAAGCGCAGCCGCTTGCCCAGCGTGTCGCGCACCTGCGCCTCGACCTTCGCGTCGAGCGTCGGATCCATCGCCTGATAGACGAGGTCAGCCAGGTACTCCGTGTTCCACAACTGCCCGGCGGTCGTGTGCGGAATGAACACGCTCTCCTTGTCCGGCCGCCCATAGCTCGAGAGCTGGACCTTCTCCGCCTGCACGCCGATCACGCGAAACGACATGCCCTGCAGCCGGACGACTTCACCGACCGGCTGCACCTGGCCGAACAGCTTGCGCGCGACCTCGTTGCCGAGGAACACGACGCGCCGCTGCAGGCGCACGTCCTCCGCGTCGATGAAGCGCCCCGACTCCGCCGGCTGCGCGCGCATGATCGCGTACTCCGGCGCCACGCCGCGCGCGCGATAGCTGCCGAGCTTCGTGCCCCAGACGACGGGCAGGTCGCGCATGTACTCGGGGCTCCACAGCTTCACGAGCGGCAGCTCGCCGATGGCACGCGCGTCTTCGAGCCGCATGCGCACGGGCCGGCCCGCGCGCTCGCCGCCGGCCTGCATGCTCGTCTGTCCGCCGAAGAGGATGGCGACGCCGTCGCCGAAGGCGCCGTGGAAGCCGCGCAGCAGCGCCTGATTGAAGCCCTCGCCGTACGCGAGCAGCATCACGACGGACACGATGCCCCACGAGATGCCGAGCATCGAGAGCGCCGCGCGCGATCGATTGCGCAGCAGGCCGACGATCGCCTCGCGCA
>CAZNMF010000289.1:0-7754 GCA_964573795.1 uncultured Solibacteraceae bacterium | reverse complement strand
ATCGTTGGCGACGAGCGGCGGCAGGACTTTCAGCGCGACGTCGCGATTGAGCTTCGTGTCGCGCGCGCGGTAGACCTGGCCCATCCCGCCTTCGCCAATCAGCGTCGTGATCTCGTACGAGCCGATGCGCGTGCCCGGGCCCAGCGGCATGGGCCCGTAGTGTCCCACGATTCGGCCACCAGCGCGCCGATGCCCAAATGGTCAGATGGTCAGATGGCCCGATAGCCCGATGACCAGATGATCCCCAGATGATCCGATGATCCGATGATCCGATGTCCCGATGATCCGATGATCCGATGACCCGATGTCCCGATGTCCCGATGACCAGATGTCCCGATGTCCCTACCAGAACCAGCCGAGCCAGGCGCGCGCGCCGATGGCGATCGCGGCGGCCGACAGTGCGATCGAGAGGACGCGCGTCCAGCGCGTCGCGCCCGACGCCCACGGCCAGGCGGCGCCGCGCGCGGCGAACAGGACGATCGCCGGATAGGTCGCGAGGCAGACGCGCCCCATGAACTCCGACGCGTAGCGCTGATATTGCGTGCCGACGTGCAGGAACGTGCCCGTCAGCACGAGCGCGCCCCACACGACGGCGAGCGCGATCGCGACGGCCGACAACCGATCGCGCCAGCCGACACGCCAGGTCCGGATCGCGCCGGCGACGGCGAGCAGCAGCAGCGGCCAGCCGACGGCACCGGCCGATTGCGACAACGCGTCGCTCGCGCGCTCGCTCCACGTGAGCTGGCGCACGAGCATCACGGACCGCTCGTCGCCCGGCGCCGCGTCGGGCACCGCACGTGGCGGCAGCACCGTCGCGCTCGCCGGCGACAGCACGCGCGTCGCGGCCTCACGATAGACGTCGAGGAAGTGCCGATAGTAGAGGCCGAACGCGAGCGCGAACGCGAGGACCGTCGTCATGACGATGACGAGGACGTCGCGTCGAAACGCCCGGCGCTCGGCGAGGCACAGTCCCGCGGCCGTCGCGCCGAGCGCCGCCAGCAGCAGCGTGACGGTGCCGACGTGCGACGTGAATGCCAGCGTCAGGATCGCGACGAGCCCGAGCCCCGCCCACCACGCGCGCACGCCGGCGGCGCCGATCGCGATCAGCAGCAGCGCGACGAGCGCCATCGACTGGCCGAAGGCGTTCGTCAGATTGCCGTTGCCGACGACGACGTACGGCAGCGGCGGCAGAAACGCGAACAGCACGGCGAACGCGGCGGCCGGACGATCGCGCCAGACGCGCGACACAGGCACGGCGAGCAGGCCGGCGGCCACGGCCCCGGCGACGCACACGACGCCGCGCAGCAGGGCCACGTGATCGGTGACGATCCGCGCCCAGGGCATCGCGAACACGTAGAGGCCGATCGCGTACGGAAAGGCGACGCCGTCGGGCATCGGCTGCGTGAAGAAGTAGCGGCCGCTCATCACCCACTCGAGGCGATGGGCCTGAAACAGCGCGTCGACGAGCGGCTTCGACGGGTGCATCAACGCCAGCCACTGCAGATCGCCGGCAACGGCCGCGATGACCAGCGCGGCGACGGCCGCGCCGGACAGCGGCGCCCGTCGGGCGAGCGCGATGGCGCGCGCGATCGCGACGAGGATGACGGCCGTGACGAGCACGCTCGCGAGCGCCGCCGGCGGCAGCGATCCAAACGCCGCGCCGCCGGCCGACAACAGGACTGCCATTCCCGCCGCGAGCGCCAGTGTCGCCGTGAGCGCAGCGGCGAGGCCGCCGCCAGCGAGTATCACCGCCGCGCCGAGGACGGCGCCCGCGCCGGTTGCCGAGGTCAGCGTCTGTGCGGGCGGCCATGCCCAGCCGCGCTCGGGCGCGCACGCGATCCGATCGATCTGCACGCCGAGCTCGCGCGGATCGCCGCCGCCGGGACGGAACGTCGGCGCGACGGTCAGCGCGACGGTCGCCCCCGATCGATCCGGACGCGACGGAATCGCGACGTGCGTCTCCGCAAAGTCGTTCGTCGTCGCCACCGTTGCCACGCTCGCGCCATCGACGGACGCGCTGACGGTCGGCCATGCGGCCGCATCCGTGCGCGCGCCGCGCATGACGATCGCGCACGTCCATGCGTGGCGTCGATCGAGCCCCGGCAGCCGAACGGTCACACGCTCGCGGGTCCAGGCGAACGTCAGGTCGCCCGCGCGCTCGCCGGCATACACGCCGGATACGAACGACGGCGGGTCGCCGCTCATCTCGATTGTGATCGCCGGTCTGAGGGCGAAGGCGGCGACGAGGGCCGCTGCGCCCGTCACTGCGCCGAACAGGGCGGCGGCGATGACACGAACGGACGTGCGGCTCAAGACGGGACTCGGAGGAGAGGTCGAAGCTCCTGTGCTACGCTTCGGCGGCCCCCAGTATGCCACGCAGACCTGCCCCTGCAGTGGCCGCCTGGATCGTCGCGTCGTACGTCCTCGTGGCCCTGGTCCAAACCTGGCCGCTGTCAGCGCACCTGTCCACGCGCCTGACCGGCGATCCGTCGGGTGACGGAGGCGTCTACGTCTGGAACACGTGGGTGTTCGGCCACGAGCTCGCCCATCCCCAGCACGGGCCGTTCTACACCGAGAGCATCCTCGCCCTCAACGATGCGGCCGATCTGAGCCTGCACAACTACACGGTCTTCCTCGATCTGATCGCGCTGCCGCTCCAGCCGCTGATGGGCGTCGTCGCGGCGTTCAACGTCGCGTTCCTGATCAACATTCCGCTGATCGGCATCGGCATGTATCTGCTCGCGCGGCGCGTGGGCGCGCCGTGGGTCGGCGTCGGCGAGGCGTGGCTGGCCGGCCTGCTGTTCGCGTGTGCGCCGTATCTCATCGCGCGCGGCGCCGGCCATTACAGTCTGGCCGCGGCGGCGCCGCTGCCGTTCTTCGCGTGGCTCGTCGACCGCGCGTGGGAGCGGCGGCGCGTGGCCGATGCCGTCGGCGCGGGCGCGTGCGCGGCGTGGGCGTTCTACTGCGATCCGTACTTCGCGGTGTACTGCGTCTGGATCGCGATGGCGCTCGTCGCGAGCCGCGTGCTGACCGTGCGCGCCCGCTGGTCGCGCACCTCGTCGGCCGCCACGCGCGTGCTCGACGCGCTCATCGCCGTGCTGATCGTGCTCGCGGCCGTCATCGGCAGCGGAGGCGGCACGATCGCGCTCGGATCGCTGTCGATCTCCATGCGGTCGCTCTACACGCCGATGCTGCTGCTCGGTGTGCTGCTGGCGATCCGGATCTGGCTGTTCGTGCGCCCGCAATTCTCGCGCGCCGTGCCGGCCGCGATCGATCGGCACGCGATCGGGCTCGTGCTGGCGATGGGCGCGATGGCCGCCGTCCTGCTCGCGCCGGTGCTCATCGCCCTCGCGCGGCGCGCGATGAGCGGCGCGCTGGTCGGCGTGCCGGTGCCGTGGCGATCGAGCGCGCCCGGCGTCGATCTGTTGTCGTTCCTCCTGCCGAATCCGAATCATCCGTGGGCGCCCGCCGCCGTGATCCGCTGGCTGTCGCACGAGCCGAACGGCTACGTAGAGAACGTCGCGTCGCTGTCGTGGGTCGCGCTGATCGTGATCGCGCTCGCGTGGTGGCGCGGGCGAATGCGCCCCACCGGCCGATGGGTGCTGATCGCCGCCGGCGCCGCGAGTCTCGCCATGGGCCCGTTCCTGCGCATCGGCGGCGTCGACACGCTGCTGCCAACGCCCTGGACGTTCCTCCGCTACGTGCCGATGCTCGGCGAAGCGCGCATGCCCGGCCGGATCGCGATCGTCGTGGCGATGGCGGTGGCGGTGCTGTTCGCGAGCGCGCTCGCCGCGCTGACGCGCCGCGCGCCGGCGCGGCGCCGCGCGATCCTTGCGGTGGTCGGCGTGGCGCTCGCGTGCGAGCTGTGGTCGGCGCCGCGGCCGCTCTTCTCCGCGACGATTCCCGACGTCTACGAGATCATCCGCCGCGATCCGCGCCCCGTGAGCGTGCTCGAGCTGCCGTTCGGGATCAAGGACGGCCTCATCGACAACGGCAGCTTCGGTCCGGGCGCGCAGTTCCGGCAGATCGCGCACGGCAAACGGCTGATCGGCGGCTATCTCTCGCGCGTGTCCGATCGGACGCGGGAGCGGTATCAGACGCAGCCGGTCACCGCGGCGCTCATCACGCTGAGCGAAGGCCGGACGCTCTCCGCGGCCGAGCACGCGGACGCAATCGCCGCGGTCCCGGCGTTCGAGCAGGCCGTCGAGCTGGGGTACGTCGTGATCAACGAGACGCGCGTGTCGCCCGCGCTGCGCGCGTTCGCCATCGAGGCGTTCGCGCTCCGCGAGCGCGGCCGCAGCGGTCGATTCGTGGTGTTCGAGGTGGGAAGGTAGCGAGCCTTTGGCCCGACCGAACTAATTCGGCAGCGCCCGCCGCACCGCGCCGCCGACGACGCGCACGGCGTCGACGATCGACGAGCCGGTGCGGACGCCGGTGCGCACGATCGACGTCCCGGTCTTCTTGAACGCGCCGCTGAAGAACCCGTCGGAGTCGTCGTCGCTCACGAGCGTCGCGGGCTCGTATCGCGCCGCGGCGTCGGATCCGAGCATGTAGGGCTGATAGTCCGAGCGCGATTGAACGGCGTCGACGGGAGCCGGCGTCGACGTCAACGCGGCCATACGCACGACCGGCGCGGCGATGCGGACTTCGGAGCCGACGCGCAAATCAGCGGTGGTCATGACGGGCAACGTCGCGTACGCGCGCGGCTCGAACGACGCCAGACGCACGTTCGACGCTGGCGTCATCTCGCGCGATGGGACGCTCGCGCCGCGATTGTCGTCGATCGCCGGCAGACGAAGAACCGCAGGATCGACGGGGATGGCGCGCGCGACGGACGGCAGCACGAGCGCGGAGCCGGCGTCGGGCATCGTGATGCCGGTGGGCCAGTAGTCGACGAGCGCACCGGCTCCGGCGAGCACACCTAGACCCAGCAACGCCAGCGTCTTCGCGTACAGGTCACGGAGGGAATCGCCCCGCACAGCGCTTAGTGTAGCGCCACCGCGCGGGGCCGGCTGTAAAAAATGTGAGAGGGCCGAACCGCGCCCGGGGAGGGGGCGCGGTTGGCATTCAGTCTCGTCGGATCCGGCCCCAGAAGATGCCGGCACGTACTTGCGTCTGCATCGCACACCGCCAATCGGACGCGCGCCGGCGGCGGGGACCGCCGTCCATCCCACGCGCGCCCGCGTGGTCTCAGGCGCAGATTTCACACGATCGCGCCGCGCCGCGCAAGAGAAAAGCGCCAACAAATCTGTATCGGACAGCAACTTACGCGCGCGTCACACGCGAGCACGGGTGGGACGTCTGCACAGATTTGAAAAGCTCATCCCGCACGCCCACTACGGTCGCCGCGGGAGAAGACAAAGCGGGCTACGGGCAGTGACGCGTGTCGCCGGACGTCAGTCCCGCCGGACACGCCGGGTCTAAAGACCCGGCCTACATCAGCCTTCCCTTCGTCCCTTGGTCCCTGGCCCCCTGGTCCCTTCGCCCTTCGTCACCCTCTCGCGACGATCGGCCGTAACAGCGCCATGACGATCAGCACCAGGCCGAACGTGCAGACGATCGTCGCGCCGGTCGGCAGATCGAACTGGACCGAGAAGTACATGCCGAGCATCGAGACGACGACGCCCATCACCCAGCCGATGGCCAGCCGTGGGCCGATGCGGCGCGCCCACAGCATCGCGCCGACCGACGGCACGATCAGATAGCAGAAGACGAGCAGCACGCCGGCGATCGCCACCGAGCGCGTGACGACGAGGCCGAATGACGCGTAGAACAGGAAATCCCACCAGCGCACGTGCACGCCGCGCGCGGCAGCCGCTTTGCCGTCGATCGAGATCTCGAGGAAGCGCCGCCGGAAGATGTAGTGGAACAGGCCGATCGCGAGATAGATCGCGCCCGTCTCCCACACTTCCGGCCACTGCACCGACAGGATGTTGCCGACGAGCATGTCCTTCAGGTGCTCGGACTCCCCCGTCGACTTGCTCATCGTGAGGATCACCGCGGCTGACGCGACCGCGTACGAGATGCCGATGATCGCCTCCTGCGGGATGTTCGCCTCGTGGCCTTTGATCAGCGCGAACACGAGCGCGCCGATCAGCGTGAACGCCAGACTCATCCAGTAGATGGCCGGGTCGTGCGGGTCGTAGCCCTGATAGACGGCGATCGCCGCGCCGAGCGACGCGATCTGCGCGAGCGAGAGATCGACGAAGATGACCCCGCGCTCGACCACGTGCAGGCCGAGGTACGCGTGGATGCCGGCGATGATGAGGCTGGCGGCAATCGGCGCCGCCAGGAAGATCAGAATCGTCGAGTCCATCAGCGGCCCGTCACCTTCTTCAGCGCGGCCTGCAGCAGGCTCACGTCGTAGTCGAACAACTTGATGTAGTCGGTGACGGCCTTCTCGCCGCCGACCGATGGCGAGAGCTCCAGCACGTCCCCGCCTACCTGCGTCGCGATCGCCTGCGGCGTCTTCTTGTCGAAGTACGGCTCGACGACGATGAGCTTGACGCCCTGCGCTTTCATATCGCTGATGAGCTCGAGCGTGTGCGACGGCGACGGCGGGATGCCCGGCTTCGGCTCGACGTACCCCATCACCACCAGCCCCCAGCGCTCCATGAAGTTCGGCCACGAACGGTGGTACGTGACGAGCTTCGTGCCCTTGTACGGCGCGAGCGCCGCGTTCCAGCGCTGCTCGGCCGCCGCCAGGCGCGTGTCGAAGTCCGCGTAGCGCTGGTCGTAGGTCGCCTTGCCGGCCGGATCGAGCTGCGTCAGCCGGTCGCGGATCGCCTGTGCGATCTTGCGGCCGTTGTTCGGATCGAGCCAGTAGTGCGGGTTGCCCTGCGGGTGCACGTCGCCCATCGCGCGCGTGATCTGGCCCGTGGGGATCTCGAGGATCTTCACGTTGAGCGACGCGTCGAGGTAGCCCGCGGCGCCCGGCTGGATCTTCGCGTTGCGGCTGCTGGTGATGAGCGTCGGCAGCCAGCCGATCTCGAGCTCGCGCCCGACGACGATGAGCAGGTCCGCGCGGCTGACGGCGAGGATGAAGCTCGGCTTCGGCTCGACGAAGTGCGGATCCTGATAGCCCTTCGCGAGCGCCGTCACGTCGACGCGATCGCCGCCGACCTCCCGTGCAATCGCCGCCAGATCCTCGGTCGTGCCGACGACCCTCACGACCGCGAACGCCGGCGCGACGCTCGTGACGAGCACCGCAACCGCGGCCAGCCAGATGAATTTCACACGATGCATTGCCGTCTCCTTGAAGCGTGTCTCAGAACTGTCAAGTGCGCCGAAGGCGCCACGTCAAGTTCGAACTTCGAACTTCGAACTTCGAAGTCTGAAAATGCCCCGTCCAGTGGCAACCGAGGCAGATAGCCAGATAGCCCGATATCAGATAGTGCGATAGCGCGATAGTGAGCGAGCGCGATACAGGCGTTAGAACGCATGGGCTCCGTGCGCGCCGATCGCGAAGTTGACCTGGAACAGCCCTTCGTTCGCGCTCTCGCCTTCCGCGAACGACGTGTGACGGAACTGGCCGCGCAGTTGCGCGAACTCCGTCGGCCAGAACGTGAGGAAGACCGAGCCGCCGGTGTCGACCTGCGATCCATCGAGCGCGCGGCCGGATCGATCGATCCGCGCACCCGCGTACCAGCGTTGCGCGAACTGATACTCGCCCAGTCCGTACACGCCGAACGCCGTCGTCTCGGTCGAGCCCGGCAGTTGCTGCCGGCTCCAGATCAGCTCGGTGCGCAGATTCA
>CAZNMF010000288.1:0-18992 GCA_964573795.1 uncultured Solibacteraceae bacterium | reverse complement strand
CTCGAGCTCGGCGTACTCCTTGCTCGTCGTGAAGCCGAGCGGCAGCGTCAGCGCGGCCAGCACGATGATGAGCTGCCAGCCCCAGAAGTGCAGGCGGCTGAGCGTGTCGCTGAACATGCGCGCCTTGCACAGCCGCTGCAGCGAGTAGTACACGCCGACGAAGATCGCGTTGCCGGCGAACGCGAAGACCGCGGCGTTCGTGTGCAGCGGACGCAGCCGCCCGTACGACAACGGTGCGATGCCGCCGAGCAGGTTCGGGAAGACGAGCTTCAGCGCGATCGTGAGCCCGGCCAGAAACGCGACGAGGCCCCATCCGGCCGTCGCGGCGGCGAAGCGCTGGACGATCGCGTTGTCGTACGCGAACGTCTCGACGGACGGACCGGCGGCGGCCGTCGCGTCCGATCGTGCGGAGTTAGCGGCGGGTGTCGACATCAGGCATACCTCGGGGATGAATGGATGAAGACGAGTCGACGTCGTCGACCAGCACGCGCACGGGCGGCGTGCTCGTGTCGTCGAACTGGCCGGTACGCACGGCCCAGATGAAGGCGACGAGAAATCCGGCGGCGACGGCGCCTCCCGCCGCGATGAGCAGGACGATGACGCTCATCCCGGCAGTTCCACGCGCGCGGACAGGCGCATCGCGCCGACGCTGAGGCCGACGATGGTCAGCGAGCTGACCGGCATCAGCACGGCCGTGACGAGCGGCGTCAGCAGGCCGGCCAGCGCCAGCAACAGCCCGATCGCGTTGTAGACGAGTGACACGACGAAGCACGCGACGATGGTCTGGCGCGCGCGCCGCGCGTAGCGCAGGACGCGCGGCAGATCGCGCAGACGTCGGCCGGCAACGATCGCGTCGCAGGCCGGCACGATGCACGCGGTGTCGTCGGAGACCGCGACGCCGACGTCGGCCGCGGCGAGCGCGCCCGCGTCGTTGATGCCGTCGCCGATCATCAGCACGCGGCCACCCGCACGCTGGCGATCGCGCACCGCAGCCAGCTTCGCCTCCGGCGCCTGGCCAAACCACATGTCCGCGCCGAAGATCGGGCGCCAGCGGGGCGCCTCGCCGCCGTGATCGCCGGAAATCAGGCAGACGTCGTACGTGCGGCGCAGCCGGCGCACGGCGCCGCGCACGCCCGGCCGAATCGGCGCGACCACCGAGGCGACGCCGGCGAATCGGCCGTCGACGGCGACGGCCGGCCCGGAGGCGGCCTCCGCCGGCACGCCGACCGCAAGCTCCGAGACGAAGGCCGGCGATCCGATCGCGAGATCGTGTCCGCCCACGCGGCCCACGAGCCCGCGGCCGGGAACGTCGAGCAGCGCCTCGACGTGCAGCGATCGATCGACGCGTGCATCGCCCGCCAGTGCGCGGCTGATCGGATGCGCGGACTCGGCGGCGAGCCGGCGGACCAGCCGCCAGATCTCGTCGTCCAGCGTGTCGCCCGCGATCGCGATGCCGGACGTCAACGTACCGGTCTTGTCGAACACGATCGCGTCGACGCGCGCGAGATCGAGCACGACGGCCGGCTGCTTCAGATAGATGCCGCGGCGGGCCAGCATCGCCATCGCCGTGCCGAGCGTGATGGGCGCCGCGAGCGTCAGCGCGCACGGACACGCGATGATGAGCACCGCCGTCGCCACCCGGATCGACTGGCCCACGTCGGGCCACCACGCGATCGCGCCGGCGGCCGCGAGCGCGATCGCGACGACCGTGAACGCCGCGCCGAAGCGCGTGGCGACATCCGCCAGCGCGTACGTCTTCGGCTTGGCGAAGACCGGGTTGTTCCACAGCCCCGCGAGACGGCTGTGATCGACGTCGCGCTGGACGGTCAGACGCAGCGTGCCGTCGATCGCGCGGGCGCCGGCCGGCACGACGTCGCCGCGGCGCAGCGGCACCGGCCGTGCCTCGCCGGTCACGAACGACAGATCGATCGCGCCGGCCTCGTCGTTCAACGACGCGTCGGCCGGCACGATCTCCGACGGCCGGACGATGAGGCGATCGCCGGGACGCAGGTGGGCGATCGGCACGAGGACGCCCTGTCCGGTGTCGTGGCTCTCGACGCGGACCGACAGCGGGAGGAACGATCGATACGAGCGATCGAACGCCAGGCGATCGAACGTCTTCTGTTGAAACAGCTTCCCGATCAACAGAAAGAACACGAGCCCGGTGAACGAGTCGGTGAAGCCTTCGCCGCGGCCCGAGGCGATCTCGACGACGCTACGTGTGAAGAGCGCCGCCAGGCCCAATGCGATCGGCACGTCGAGGTTGATGGCGCGATAGCGGATCGCGCGCCATGCCGACTGGAAGTAGTCGGACGCGCTGAAGACGAGGACGGGCACCGCCAACGCGAGGTTGAGTGTGCCGAACAAGCGCTGCAGGCCGTCGCCGAGCGGCGCGCCGTTGACGTACCGTGGGATGCTGAACAGCATCGCGTTGCCGAACGCGAATCCGGCAACGCCGAGCTGGCTGTACAGCCGGCGGCGCGCCGGCGGGACGTCGCCCGTGTGCGGCTCGGCATCGAGCGCGGGTGGATAGCCGATCGACGCGAGCGCCTCGGCGACGCGCCGGGTCGATGTCTGCGCCGGCTTGAACGTGACGCGCACGACGCGGCGCAGGACGTCGGCATCCGCGCGCACGATGCCCGCGTCGATCTTCCACAGGCGCTCGATCAGCCACAGACACGACGCGCAGTGCATGCCGGGCACGCTGAACACGGCCCGCGCGATCCGGCCGTCGCCGGCATCGACGAAGCGCCGCGCGATGGCTGGATCGTCGAGGCAGGCGAACGACGCGGCCGGCTGGCGCTGCGAGACACCAGGCGGCGTGCTGCAGGCATAGAACGCGTCGAGCCCTTCTCGCTGCAACAGCGCGAAGACAGCCTCGCAGCCGGCGCAGCAGAACGAGCCGGCGTCGGTGCGCACGGCGTGGGCCCGGCAGTCCTCGCCGCAATGGCGGCAGTTCGACGCTGGCGAATCGATGGAGCTCAGTTCACGCGCAAGGCCTGGCACGACGACGGCGGCCATGGTGCAAATCGGCTGCCCGACGTGCGACGCGCGAAACGTGTCGATCTGCTGGGGGTGTTTCGGCGCTGTCCGGATTTTTCCGATCGCGATGCGGATTTCTCCGCAGCCGGCGATCGCCGGCGCTCACCGCATGGCGTGCACGATCAGCAACGGCACGGCGATGGCGAGCACGAGGAGCAGCCACGCCCAGCGGTTGCCGAAGTTCAGCGTCCAGCCGATGCCCACGCGCTGCTCGACGAAGACGGCGGGATCCGACGGATTGAAATAGATGAGGCCGGCCTTCCATGCGGAGTCCGGCGTCGCGTCGCCGTGCGGTCCATCCGCGGCGCGCGGCGACGACGCGGACGCGAACGGCCGAGGTTCCGGCGACGACGTTCAGCCGATAGCGCGCGATCGCGGCCCGGGCGATCGCGCTGCGACGGAAGTCGTCCGTCACGGTCATGGCGAACAGGATGTCCGGACGACTGATCGCGGGCAGCATGATCAGCAACCCGCCATACGCCACGATGCACACAGCGATCACCCACGCAACGGTCATGTTCCGCTCCCCTTCGCCGCGCGTCGCACGGCCGCAGCGATCTGTGCGTGTGTGACGCCGGCACTGCGCAACTCCGCGGTCAGATCGCGCAGCCGCGTCAGCAGCGCGTCGACGCGGGTCTCGTCTCAGGCAGGGACGCGAGCTGGCGCCCGGCGCGGCTAGTGCAGTCCCGACCCCGACGTCAGGTTGTGATAGCGGACCACGGCCGAATGCTCGCGGATGGCCAGCTCGATCGGGATCATCCGCATGTCGAAATGCTCGAGCGTCTCCTGATGACGCCGCTCGATCAGTGCCTGCAGCGCCGCGTTCGCTTCCGCCAACTGCCGGATGTGCTCGCCGTGCTCTTCGAGCGTCACCTCGACTTTGTCGAGCCGCCGCTCGACCGACGTCATCCGGGTCTCAAGCGCGTCGAGCCGGTCCTCGACGGCATCCATCCGCTGCTCGAGACGCTCGACGCGCTCCTCGAGCGCGTCGAAACGTGCGCGAACTTCGTCGCGGAACGCGAAAAACGCCTCGATCAGCAAGTCGACCTTCTGCTCGAGCCGGTCGACCTTCTGTTCGAGTCGGTCGAAACGCGCGCTCAGTTCACTTACCTGCACCTTCAGGACGTCGACATCACCTTGAAGGTCACCGACCTGCACCGTCAGGACGTCAACCTTCCCTTGAAGGTCGCCCACGTGCCCTGCCACCTGCTCCAGCTTCTCGTCGCTCATGCGTTCCCCCGGGCGGACGACGACGATAGCATCGTCGCGCCGCACGGTGAGAAGGCAATCGACGTGCCGAGGTGGCTGAAGAAAGACGGCCGCATGAAATCGGGCGCAAGCGCGCGGGCCGACGCGCGCGCATTCGAAAATCCGCAATGCGTCGATTGAAGAATTTGCGATCGCCGGAGGGCTAGCTCACGGCCTCGAGGCGCACGACCGTCTTTCGGGCAGACGCCAGCACCTGTCCGAGCTCCGTGCGGCACGAGCCGCAGCCCGTGCCGGCGCGCGTGGCGGCGCCGAGCGCCTGCACGGAGTCGGCGCCTTCGGCGATCGCCTGACGCAGCGTCTGTTCGGTGACCTTGTGGCAGTTGCAGATGACGCGATCGGCGGGCGCGGCCGCGCACGCCGTGCTCTGACACAACAGCTCCAGCGGATCGGCCGGCACCGGATCGTCGCGATCGAACAACTGGACGAGCCCGGCTGCGGCGGCGGTATTACCCACGAGCATCGCCCCGAGCAGACGCCCATCGCGCACGATGACCTTGCGATACGTCTGACGCCGCTCTTCGATGATCTGGACGACGTGGTCGCTGTCGAGCTCCGGCTCGAGGCTGCCCATCGAGGCGACGTCCACGCCGGCGACCTTGAGCCGCGTATAGATCTTCGATCCGCGATACCGCGCCTGCGGCTGCGTCGCGCTCAGCACGTCCGCTAGGACCGCCGCCTGTTCCCACACCGGCGCGACGATGCCGTACGTGCGGCCCTGGTGCTCGGCGCACTCGCCAAACGCGTACACCGACGGCACCGGGGTCGCCAGCGTGTCGTTGACTTCGATCCCGCGGCGCACCGGCACGCCCGACGCGCGCGCGACGTCGACGCGCGGCCGCACGCCGCAGGCCAGGACGACGAGATCCGCCGAGAGCCGCGTGCCGTCGTTCAGCACGACGCCTTCGATCCGGTCCGTCCCGTACGCGGACTCGACCGTCCGCCCCGCGCGCACGAAGATGCCCGCGCGCTCGATCTGCCGTCCCAGCATCTCGCCGCCGATGCGATCGAGCTGCGCGTCCATCAGCGTCGGCGACAGGTGCACGACGGTCACGTGCAAACCGCGATCGGACAGCACCTTGGCGGCCTCGAGCCCCAGCAGGCCGCCGCCGACGACGACCGCGCTGTCGCCGGGACGCGCGTGCTGGCGGATGCGCAGGCAGTCGGCGACGGTGCGGTAGACGAACGCGCCGCGCCGCAGCGCGCCGCTGTCATCGAGCAGGCCGTCGAGCGGCGGCACGACGGCCTCGCTGCCGGTCGCGAACACCGCGAGATCGTAGCGGCGCTCCAGTCCATCTTCCGTGTGCACGGTCTTCCGCAGCGTGTCGAGTCGCGTCACGCGCGTGCGCGCGAGCAGCCGGATCGCGTGCCGGTCGTACCACGCGGGCGTCTTCGTGACGATCTCTTCGGGCCGATCGCCGTTGAGGACGCGGCCGAGCAGGATGCGGTTGTAGGCGCCGCCCGGCTCCTCGCCATAGACGCTGATGTCGTAAAGGACGTGCGCGCCGCGCGCGACGAGCTCGTCGAGCAGACGGCACGTGCCCATGCCATTGCCAATGATCGCCAGACGTTTCTTCCACATCGATCAATGCTCGCTTTCGACGGACGCGGCGGCGCTCGCGCGCACCGCGCAGACCTTGAACTCCGGCATCCGGCTGATGGGATCGAGCGCCGGCATCGTCAGGAGATTGGCGGCCTGACGGCCGCCCCAGTGGAACGGCGCGAACAGCGTGTCCGGCCGAATGTCGGATGACACGCGCGTGCGGAAGCGCACGCGGCCGCGCCGGCTCTCGACCAGGAGAACGCCGTTGTCAGCGACGCCGAGACGGGCGGCGAGGCGCGGATGGATCTCGACGCGAGGCTCGGGCTTCGCGTCGACCAGCGTCTTCACGCGGCGCGTCTGGGCGCCGGAGTTGTAGTGCTCGCGATAGCGGCCGGTCGTGAAGTACAGCGGATAGGCCGCGTCGGGCACTTCGGCTGCGGCGCGATACGACACGACGTGAAAGCGCGCGCGGCCGGATGGATGCGCGAAGCGATCGGCGAACAGACGCGGCGTGCCGGGATGATCGATCGACGGGCAGGGCCAGAACACGCCGCGCTCGCTGCGCAGGCGCTCGTACGTCATGCCGCTGTAGTCGGCGGTGGCGCCCGACGTCACGCGGCGCAGCTCGTCGAAGACGGCGCGCGGCGAGTCGAACGCGAAGTGATCGCCACAGCCGAGCCGCGCGGCGAGAGCCGCCAGCACCTCGATGTCCGTCCGCACCCCCTCCGGCGGCGGCTGCACGCGCTGACGGAGGATCACCCGTCCTTCGAGGTTCGTCGTCGTCCCTTCCTCCTCGGCCCACTGGGCCGTGGGCAGGATCACGTGCGCGGCCGCCGAGGTCTCGTTCTCGAAGGCGTCGCAGACGACGAGCAGATCGAGGCGGCTCAGCTTGTCCACGATGTTCGACGCGTTCGGCGACGCCACGGCGACGTTCGATCCGAAGACGAGCAGCGCGCGGATGCCACCGTCCGGGCCGAGCGTGTCGAGCAGCTCGTACGCGCTCTTTCCTTTGCCGGGCAGCGACGCGGGATCGACGCCCCAATGCCGCGCGACGGCTTCGCGATGCGCGGGGTCGGCGATGGAGCGATAGCCCGGGAGCTGATCGGCTTTCTGTCCGTGCTCGCGCCCGCCCTGCCCGTTGCCTTGTCCGGTGAGACAGCCGTATCCGCTTGCCGGCTTGCCGACTTTGCCGAGCGCGAGCATCAAATTGATCAGGGCGAGCACGGTATCCGTGCCCTTGGACTGCTGCTCCGCGCCGCGGCCCGTCAGCGCCATGCTGCGATCGGCGGCCGCGAGCATGCGCACGGCGCGCCGCTGCTGCTCGACCGGCACGCCGGTGAGGCGCTCGACGGACGCCGGATCGCTCGTCAGCACGCTGCGCCGGACGTCTTCGAACCCCTCGGTCCGTCGATCGATGTACTCGCGATCGATCAGCTGCTCGGCGATCGCCAGGTGCAGCAGGCCATTGGCCAGCGCCAGATCCGTCCCCGGCGTGATCTGCAGGTGCAACGCCGCCTGGCGCGCGGTCTCCGTCCGCCGCGGATCGACGACGATGAGCGAGCCGCCGCGGCCGCGCTGGTCGGCGAGCCACTGCGCGATCGGCGGCATCGTGTCCGCGCAGTTCGAGCCCCACAGCATGAGGACCTGCGCGTCGGCGATGTCCGCGACGGGAAACGGCAGCCCGCGGTCGACGCCGAACGCGCGCGTCTGTCCTGCGGCGGCCGACGCCATGCAGTAGCGGCCGTTGTAGTCGATGTGCGGCGTGCGCAACGCGACGCGCGCGAACTTGCCGAGCAGGTACGCCTTCTCGTTGGTGAGCGCGCCGCTGCCGAACGCGGCGAGCGACTCGGCGCCGTAGCGAGCGCGCAGCGCGACGAGCGTCTCCGCGATGAAGTCGAGCGCCGCGTCCCAGCTCACGGGCGCGAGCGTGCCGGCCGTAGTCCGCATCAGCGGGCTCGCGAGCCGCGCGGGATGCGCGATGAGCGAGGCCGACGTGAAGCCCTTGATGCACATCTGCCCGCGATTGACGGGGAAATCCGGATCGGCGTGGACCGTCAGATCGTGCGGAGCCGCGTCGGCGATCGACACCGTCATCCCGCACTGGAACGCGCAGTACGGGCAGTGGGTGTGCGTCGCCTTCGCGCCGACCAGGTGCAGGTGCGGCGTGGACTCGCGGGATCGTTGAGCTTGTCCGCCCGGGCGTGACGCCACGGCGACCTCCGCAGACGTGATCCTGCCAATGACGCGATGCCGCCGCTCGACGCGGAGGACGGGACATCAGAAGAAGGACACGACGGAGTGTCGCGGCGCTGCAGGCTGCAGCGCCTGGCGCGTCACCTCTGCGCTCCAGGCTCGGAGCGCCGACGCGCCGGCTGAAACCCGGCGGTTTCAGCGAGGCCCGGCCGCACCGTGGCGACCGGTGGAACGACGATACACCGGCTGGCTCCGCGAATCAAGAAATGGGCTAGGATGTGCCCACAGGAGCTACTCATGAACGGCATTCGCGTCGCGATTTCCGTGCTCATCCTCGCCTTGATCACGTTGGCGATTCTCGGCTGGCAGTGGACGGGCACCCATCAGCCGCCTGCGCAATATCTCGCCGCGCGGGCCGTGCTGACGATCATGTCGATCGCGGGCCTCCTCGGGCTCGGGGCGATCTGGAGACCAAGGAAGATTTGACCGGTCCGGGCGGCACGGGGGGCCGCCCCTACGTGGGCTGCGGGCGACGACGGTGACGCCGGGTCCAAAGACCCGGCCTACACCCGCAAGACGCCTCGCATGCCCCACGCCTCGAGCCTCGAGCCTCGAGCTCGACCGGCGTAAGCCGTAAGTCATAAGCCGTAAGCCTGTGCCCTCGGCCTTTTCTACTGCACCCTTACCGGCGCGGCCATCGCCAGCACGAGCGACAGCACGTCGACGTCGGGCTCGATGAAGCTGAACACCTGACTCGCCTGCTGCCGGCCCGGCGGCTCGTTGGCGCGCGCCAGCACGGTGATCGACAACGCGGGGCAAATCAGGAACGTCGCATGGACCTCGGCGCCCGCCGGGGTCGTCGCACCGTAGACGGTGAACGACCGCGCGTCGAGGTGCTGAATCGGCCGCCCGATCTCGTCACCTTCGAGCAGCACGCGAGGCGGCGTCATCCAGAGCGGCCGATCGATCTCGCTCGTCAATTGGGGCGCTGGGACTGTCATCGGACGTTACCTCCGTCAATCGATGGGGCCATGATCGCTACCGATCGCCGGAGAGGGGCTGAGGTGGCGTGTCGCGTGGCTGAAAGGACCCGACGTCCGTCAGCCGGTTGATGATCGCGGTGATGCCGCGCGCCGTCGGAATGTCCGGCGCCAATTGCCAGCCGATGATGTACGGCCCGGTCGCGCGCGCGATCGGCCGGCAGTGAATCGTCGTCGCGCGCAGGTCGTGGGCCTCGCCGGGCGGCAGCGCCACGCGCAGGACGTGCTCCTGCCCGGGCGCGATCGCGACGGCGGAGATCACCTGGAGCCCGCCGAAGCTGATGTCGCGGACCTCCATGGTCAACCCGCTCGTCACGTCGCGCGCGACGAGCGTGCCGTCGATTTCCAGCCGTGGAAAGCGGCGGCGGCCGCCGGCACCGGCCGAGCTACGTGCCTCGTCGCGTGTCATCATCGCGTCACTCGATTGGCTGGGGTGCTTGACACCGATGCAACGACGGTGCCCACTGCCGCGCCCGCAATCACGGATGTCCGAGAAGCACGTGCGCGCGCGAAGGCCAGTTGTGGACACCGTTCTCTGACGCACGCGCACACAATCGTGAGCGGCTCGCGCGGCAAGCGACACGAAGTACAGACGCGGACCGGCGCCCACGACATGTCGTGGGCGCTCTTGGGCGCAGGTCGGTAGGACGCTGCCCACACCGGCCAGCCGCGCGCCTCACCCTTCGCCGCGCGCGAGAGCGATCGGCGCGATTGTCAACATCCATTCACGATCGGCCTGGTACGTCCATTGCGCTGAGCCGGACTGCGCTCGAGCCTCCGCATCCCGCTGCCCTCCCAGGCCCGCGCGCGGTCCACCATCGACGCGATCGACGCGCAAAGGAGTTCCCATGGCCTCAGCATCCATGCCGCTTCACGATCTTTTCCTGGACGAGCTCCGGGATCTCTACGACGCAGAACGACAACTGACCAAGGCGCTGCCCAAGCTCGCAAAGGGCTCGGCCTCGCCGGACTTGCGATCCGCGATCGAGTCGCATCTCGAGGAGACGCGCGGGCATGTCGAACGGCTCGAGCGCGCGTTCCAGATGCTCGACGAGCGCGCGCGCGGCAAGCACTGCGCCGGCATCGCGGGCATCATCGAGGAAGGCAGCGACCTGCTGGCCGAAGATCTCGGGGACAGCGTCATGGACGCGGGCATCATCGCCGGCGCCCAGCGCGCCGAGCACTACGAGATGGCCGCGTACGGCTCGGTCATCGCCTGGGCGAAAGCGATGGGCCACGACGATGTCGCGTCGCTGCTGGCCGAGACGCTGGAAGAGGAGAAGGCCGCCGATGCCAAGCTCACGGAGCTGGCCGAAGGCGGCATCAACGAGGCCGCGGCGACCGGCGAGGGCGACGAGGAAGAGGAAGAGACGACGCGTCAATCGTCATCGCGCTCGAAATCGCGAATGGCGGCCGAGTCGCGACGGTAGGGGGACGGCTCATGCCTCGAGCTGAAGGGCTCGGGGCTCGGGGTTCGGGACGGACTGCAGACCGCAGACCGCGGACCGCAGTCCGTCCTGTCACGGCCTCCGCTGTCCGCGCGCTTCTGACCAATCGAGCGTCCGATCGGGGCGGTACCAGGGCAGGCGGCTTTCAGCGGCGTTGGCGAGCATGCGTGACGGACCGAAGATCAAACGCACCGTCGCGCGCAGGACGCGGTTGCGCGTGTGCGACTCGACCCAGCGGACGAAGTACCGATCGAGCGCGTCCTCCGCGATCATGAACCCGAACGCGCCGACGGGGGTGACGACGTAGTCGACCCAGCCGGCCGTTTCGGGGCGCATGCCGACGTTGCCGATCGAGGCTTCGCTGAGCGGGCCTACCTCGAACTGCACGCTGTAGATCGCGCTGAACGCCGCGGCTTTCGCGCGCGACGCCAGGTAGCCGCGCGTGAAGACCGACGCGGCCCGATCGCGGTCGCTGTGATCGAGCCAGATGATGCCCGCGCCGGCGCCATGGATGGGATGGCCGATGTAGTTGACGGCCCAGGAGTCGGTGTCGTCCCACTGCTGCGGAATCCGCACCGATCGCTCGTAGTCCTTCCAGAACGGCCCGCCGAGCTCGGCGCGCGTCTTCTGCTGGAACGCGACGCGGATGCTGTGCTCCATCATCACGAGCTTCAGCGAATCGACCAGCGCGCCGGCGAAATCGCGCGCCTCGTGGGAGTCGTCGTCGAAGGCCTGCGGCGTCTCCGGCGACGGAAGCGGCAGCGTCTGCGCCAGCGCCGGCCGCACCACGCCGGCACAGGCGCTCACGACGAGCGCACACACAACGACAGGACGAGCGACGGTCACGAGCGCCTCCGGGAAGTCCTCACAGTGTAGAACAGCCGGCAGGTGTCCTATCCTTGTCCGCCGTGCCCCTGCTGCTGTCCATCCTATCCACCGACATCGTCCCGATCTTCCTCATTGCCGGCGCCGGATTCGTGCTGGCGCGCACGCTGCGGGTCGATGCGCAGGCGTTGACGCACGTCGTGTTCCACGCGCTGCTGCCGTGCTTCGTGTTCCGGGCGCTGGTCGGGGCCACGATCACGCCGTCGCAGGCGGGCCGGCTGGTGCTGCTGGCCGTGCTGGTCATGGGCACGACGGGGCTGGCGGGCTATCTGATCGCGCGGGCGCTGCGGCTGGGCCGCGCGGAGCTCAGCGCGTTCCTGCTGGTCGTGATGTTCTCGAACGGCGGCAACTACGGGCTGCCCGTCGTGTCGTTCGCGTTCGGGGCGCCGGCGATGTCGGCGGCGACGGTCTATTTCCTGACAGGGTCGGTGCTGACCTACACGGTGGGCGGATTTCTCGCCGCCGCCGGAAACCGCCGGGCGGGCGCGGCGCTCCTCGGCGTGCTGAAGATGCCGGCGCTCTACGGCGTGGCGTGCGCCCTGCTGGTCCTGCGGTCTGGCGCGCCGGTGCCGACGCCGGTCGCGCGCGCGGTCGACATGCTGGCCGACTCGGCGCTGCCGCTGATGATCGTGATCCTCGGCATGCAGCTCGAGCGCGCCGTCCACCCCGCGCGTCCCGCGCTGGTCGTCGTCGCCGTCTTGCTGTCGCTGGTGGGCACGCCGCTGATGGCGCTGGGGTTCGCGTCGCTGCTCCACATCACCGGCCCCGCGCGCCAGGCGGCCGTGGTGCTCGCGTCGATGCCCGTCGCGGTGACGACGTCGATCCTGGCCATGAAGTTCGACTCCACGCCGGACTTCGTGATGAGCGCGATCTTCCTGTCGACACTCCTCAGCCCGCTCACGCTGACGCCGATTATTGCCATCTTGGTCAGATAGGGGGAGACAAGAACCGAGTATCGCGCTATCTCCCTATCGCGCTATCGCACTATCGCGCTATCTGGATCGGACTATCTGGATATCGGACTATCCGCGGCCAGTGAGGCAGATAGGCAGATAGTGCGCTAGCCAGATGTCCAGATAGTGCGATAGCGCGATAGGGAGATAGCGCGATACTACGGTTCACGTACGGCCCTGAACCCGACCATCCGGTGCGCCTGGAACGAGGGCCAGGCGGCCGAGCGGGCGTAGGTGCGTAGATTGAAGGCGTCGAGGAAGAACGTGCCGCCGCGCAGGACGCGATAGGCACCGGTCGACGGGCCTTTCGGGTTCTTGCGTGGCGAGACCGAGTAATAGTCGCGGCTGTACCAGTCCGACGTCCACTCCATGACGTTGCCCGCCATGTCGAACGCGCCGTACGGCGAGGCGTTGCTGTGCGTCTGGAGATCGCCGCGCTTCGAGCCGTCGTAGAAGCCGGCGATCTGCCCCGTGTCGAATCGCTGCGCGCCGACGAAGTTGGCGTAGGAGTGGTCGATCGTGTTGCCCCACGGGTAACGCCGCTGATCGGTGCCGCGCGCGGCTTTCTCCCACTCGGCCTCGGTCGGCAGACGATACGTCTTCCCGGTCTTCCCGCTGAGCCAGCGGCAGTACGCGACGGCCGAGTCCCAGTTCACGCCGAGCACGGGATAGTCGTCGGTGCCGGGCGTGCCGCCGCCGTGGTTGTTCGGCTGCGTCCAGTACGGAATCTGATCCTTCGGCACGACGAGCCCGCCCGGCCAGAACGTCGGGTTGTCGTAGCCGGGATCGTCGCGGAACTTCTTCCACTCGCCGTTGGTCATCTCGGCCTTGCCGATGTAGAACGCGTCGAGATCGACGACGTGGACGGGCCGCTCGCGCGGCTCGCCGTCGCCGAAGTTGTCGCCCATGCGAAACGCGCCGGCCGGCACGTAGACGTAGTCGCCATACCCGTCGTTGACGGTCGTCGGCGGCGCCGAGAAGGCCGAGAGATCGATCGCGACGATGCACGCGGCGACCGCGGCTCCGAGAAACGCGTACCGGCGCATCGCTATTTCCTTCCCGTGAGAAAGCCGTCCGTGTCGAGAAAGTGCTTCAACATCGGCATCCATCCGGAGAACTCCGGGCTGCCGTCGCCGCCGCCGAACCCGTGGCGGCCCTTCTGATAGACGTGAATCTCGGCGACCGCGCCCGCACGCGTGAGGTCGGCGAAGAGCTGCGCGTTGCCGAGCGACGGCTGCGCGTCGCCGGCCGCAGACAGGAGGAACGTCGGCGGAAAATCCTTCAGCGACTCGCCCGGCGTGGCGCGACCGGGACCGTAGACGAGCGCGAGGTAGTCGGGACGCGCGCTGACGCGCTCGACGGGATCGGCCGACTGCGGATCGCCGCCCGTTGCCGACGCGACCATCGGCCGTCCCATGTTCGAGCCCGCCGAAAAGCCGATGTACCCGATGCGCGCGGGGTCGAGCTGCCAGGCTGCCGCGTTGGCGCGCACGAGCCGAATCGCGCGCTGGCCGTCGAGGAGGCGCGCGGCATCGTTGTAGCGCGGCGACAGCCGGTACGTCAGCACGAACGCCGTCACGCCCCAGTCGTTGTAGCGCTCGGCGACCTCGAAGCCTTCGGCGCCGTACATCAACATGATGTTCGAGCCGCCGGGCGCGATGACGACCGAGCCGCCGTTGCCCGTGCCGGGCTTCGGCCGGAAGACGGTGAGGAACGGCACGTCGAGCGGTCCGGTGCCGGTCGCCATCGGCACCTGTCCGCTCGGCCAGAGCGGAATGTTCTGGTAGTCGGCGAGCGCGGCCGTCGTCTGTGCCACGGCCTGCGTCGCCACGACGCTTGCCGCGACCGCCATCAGCGCGCACACGCCGCGCGCCACCCTTCGCCTGGCCATGCGGTGTCTCATGGGGGCCTATCATACAGGCAGGCTGCGGGCTGCGGGCTGCGGATGAGACGCCGGGTCTGAAGACCCGGCCTACATCTGTTCGGCGGGCCGGACCTTCAGGTCCGGCCGTCGCGGACGGTCACAAGGGGCCGCCCCTACGCGATCTTCGGTCGGCGGACCGCGATCCGCCGACTGCAGACTGCAGACCGAAGACCGAAGACGGCAGACCGAAGAATCGCCGCCGTGCCGCCCGCCGTCCGAAATCCAGCATGCGTCGTCTGAACCGCGAGGGTTCCGTGGCTCGGTCCGTAGCCCGTGGCCCGTAGCCGCACTTGTAAACATCTCCCCCGCGCCCGTCTTAGATCCGAACCATACTGAGAAGCTGTACGTCCGCGTGACGACCAGGAGGCAAACGATGCGACGACTGATGATGGCCATGGTAACGGCAGGGTTGTGTAGCGCCATCGCGCTGCAGGCGCAGAAGACTACGCAAGTCCATCCGGGCACCGGCGGCAGTCCGCACGTGAAGACGGAATGGACGATCGACGGCGCGGCCATCTCGATCACCTACGGCCGTCCGTACCTCAAGGGCCGCCCCGACGCGCAGCTGATGCCGCCAGGAGAACCGTGGCGCATCGGCGCCGACGAGCCCACGCTGCTCACCACGAACAAGCCCCTCAAGCTCGGCACGCTGACGCTGGCGGCCGGCACCTACACCCTCAACGCGATCCCCGGCGCCACCCAGTGGGAGCTGCTCGTCGGCAAGAACGAAGGCCAGTGGGGCATTCCCTATCGCAAGGATCTCGAGACCGGCCGCACGCCGATGAAAGTCGGCAAGACCGCCTCGCCGGTCGAACAGGTCACGATCTCGATCGATGACACCGCCGCTGGCGGCACGCTGCGCATCGAATGGGGCGCGGCCAGCGCGACGGTGCCGTTCACGGTGGGCCAATAGAAAACTTCGAACTTCGAACTTCGAACTTCGAACTTCGAACTTCGAACTTTCCAAAACCCATGCCGAAACCACGCGCTCCCTATTGGTCCGCGGCAGCGATCTGTGCGCTGTTGGCGGGCGCGTTCTCCTCCCTGCACGCGCCCGTCGCCGCGCGCCAGGCCGCGTCGGCCGCAGTCGCCGCGCCGGCAGCGGCCTCGCCCATCCTGCAGTCGCTGCAGCGGCTGAAGCAGATGGGCACGGTGCTCTACGTGGCCGCGCATCCCGACGATGAGAACACGCAACTGATCGCGTACTTCTCGCGCGTGCGGCTGATGCGCAGCGGCTATCTCTCGGTGACGCGCGGAGACGGCGGGCAGAACCTGCTCGGGCCGGAGTTCTTCGAGAAGCTCGGCGTCGCGCGCACGCAGGAGCTGCTGGCCGCGCGCCGCATCGACGGCGGCCGGCAGTTCTTCACGCGCGCGATCGACTTCGGCTACACGAAGGACTACCGCGAGGCGCTCGACACGTGGGGACACCAGGACGTCCTGAGCGACGTCGTCCGCGTCTTCCGCACCTTCCGCCCCGACGTCGTCGTCGCCGGCTTCTCGACGCAGCCGGCGCGCGGGCAGCACGGCCAGCACACCGCGTCGGCGGTCCTCGCCGGCGAAGCGTTCAAGCTCGCCGGCGATCCGACGGCGTTTCCCGATCAGCTGAAGACGCTCGCGCCGTGGAAGCCGGTGCGGCTGCTGCAGAACGCGGGCGGGTTCGGCGGACGTGGCGGTCCGGTGCCGGCCAACGTGCTGCGCGTCGACATCGGCGGCAACGATCCGATCACCGGCGAGCCGCTGGCGCGCATCGCGGGCGAGAGCCGATCGATGCACAAGACGCAGGGCTTCGGCAACTTCGCCGCCAACGGCGGGCGCGGTGGCGGCGGTCAGAATTTGCAGGCGCTCGTGCCGCTCGACGGCGCGCCGGCGAGTCAGGATCCGTTCGACGGCATCGACACGACGTGGGCCCGCGTTCCAGGAGGCGCGGAGGTGACGCCGGCGATCGACGCGATCGTTGCCGCGTTCACGCCTGACGACCCGGCCGCCAGCGTCCCCGCGCTGCTCGCGCTGCGCGCGCGCATCGCGACGCTGCCCGCCGGCCCGCTCGTCGACGAGAAGCGCGGCGATCTCGACGACATCCTGCAGCGCTGCCTCGGCCTCTCGGTGCAGACAACGGTGCCGGACGCCGCGCGCGTGCCCGGCGAGTCGCTCGCGATGACGCACACGGCGACCGTCACGTCGGCGGTGCCCGTGCAGTGGACCGCGATGCGCTATCCGTCGACGGGCCGTCAACTCGCGATCGGTGCTGCGCTACGGGCCGGTCAGGCGCTCACACGCACGGCGACCGAGCGCATCGCTGCGTCGACGCCGCTGACGCAGCCGTACTGGCTGCGCGAGGACGGCACGAAGGGCCTGTTCCACGTCGACGATCTCTCACTCGTCGGCCGGCCGGAGAATCCGCCGGTCTTCCCCGTCGACTTCGTCTTCCAGGTCGGCGGCCAGACGCTCGTCGTGCGCGACGAGCCCGTCCAGCGCGCGACGGCTGCAGACGGCGCCACGTCGTCGCGGCGCGTCGACGTCATCGCGCCCGTGTCGATCGCGTTTGCCTCGGACGTGCGGCTGTTCGCGCCGAAGACGACAAAGACGGTGACCGTGGATCTGCTCGCCGCGCGCGCCAACACGAGCGGCACGTTGCAGCTCGATCTGCCGGCCGGCTGGACCGTCACGCCGACGTCGCGCGCGTTCCGGCTCGCGACTGCCGGCGCGCATGACGCGCTGGCGTTCACCGTCACGGCGCCCGATCGCGCGGCCGCCGAGACGCTGAAGGCCCACGTCACCGTGGGCGGCGTGCGGTACGACACCGAACGGTTCGAGATCGACTACCCGCACATCCCGCCGCAACTCCTCCAGCGTCACGCACGCAGCAAGGTCGTCAGTCTTGATCTCGCGACGCGAGGCCACAACCTCGGCTATCTGCCCGGCGCCGGTGACGACGTGCCGCAGAGCCTGCGGGAGATGGGCTACGACGTCCGCATGCTGAGCGACGGTGATCTCACCGCCGACGGCCTGCGCGGCCTCGACGCCGTCGTCATCGGCGTGCGCGCGTTCAACACACGGCGCGATCTCGCCGCACACCTGCCGGCGCTCTTCGCGTACGTCAACGACGGCGGCACGGTGGTCGCGCAGTACAACGTCGCGACCGGACTGCTGACGACGACGCTCGCGCCGCTGCCGCTGAAGCTCTCGCAGGATCGCATCGTCGACGAGACGGCCGCGATGACGTGGCTCGCGCCGGATCATCCGGCGATGACGACGCCGAACCGGCTGACGCCGGCGGACTTCGACGGCTGGGTGCAGGAGCGCGGGCTGTACTTCCCGAACGAGTGGGACGACGCGTTCACGCCGCTCTTCTCGGCCAACGATCCCGGCGAGGAGCCATTGCGCGGCGGCCTGCTCGTCGCGAAGTACGGCCGCGGCTACTACGTCTACACCGGGCTCGCGTTCTTCCGGCAACTGCCCGCCGGCGTGCCGGGCGCGTACCGGCTCTTCGCGAATCTCGTCTCGCTCGGCCGCTGACCGTGTGTCTCCGTCCCCGTCAAGTGCGCAGCACCGCCGCGCCAAGTTTGAACTTCGAACTTCGAAGTTCGAAATGCTGACATGAGCCCACCGATGACGACGCCTGCGGAAGATCGTCCCAGGCCGGACGAAGACACCGGCGTGCCCGGCCTTCGGACGTGGACGCGCGTCTACGTCGTCGTCGTCGGCTGCTTCGTGCTCTGGATCGCGCTGCTCTCGACGCTGATGCTGGTGTACTCGTGAACGGCGTCGACTACGCCGTGCTGTTCGGCGTGCTCCTCGGCATCGCCGGCTACGGCATGTGGCGCACGCGGCATCGCCGCGATCTCAGCACGTACGTCAAAGGCCACGGCACGTCGCGCTGGCTGGTGATCGGCCTGTCCGTCATGGCGACGCAGGCCAGCGCGATCACGTTCCTCTCGACGCCGGGCCAGGGCTACACCGACGGCCTCGGCTTCGTGCAGAACTACTTCGGCGCGCCGTTCGCGCTGATCCTGATCTCCGTCGTTTTCCTCCCGATGTACCGCCGGCTCGGCATCCACACGGTGTACGAGTTCCTCGGCCAGCGCTTCGACGGCAAGACGCGGCTGCTCGGCGCGGTGATCTTCCTCGTCCAGCGCGGGCTCGGCGCGGGCATCACGATCTACGCGCCGGCGATCGTGCTGTCGACCGTCCTCGGCTGGCCGCTCAGCCTCACGATCGTCTGCTGCAGCGCGCTCGTCATCGTCTACACCGTCAGCGGCGGATCGGAAGCCGTCAGCGTGACGCAGACGTACCAGATGACGATCATCTTCACCGGCATGGCACTGGCGTTCGTCATCCTGCTGCGCGAGCTGCCGGCGGCGCTGACGATGTCCGACACGCTCGCGCTGGCGGGCGCGTTCCACAAGCTGCGCGCGATCGACTTCTCCGTCAACCTGCGCGAGCGCTACACGTTCTGGTCCGGCCTGCTCGGCGGCATGTTCCTGGCGCTCTCCTACTTCGGCGCGGATCAGTCGCAAGTGCAGCGGTACGTCTCGGGCGCGTCGCTGCGCGAGAGCCGGCTCGGCCTGATGTTCAACGCCGTCTGGAAGATTCCGATGCAGGCCGGCATCCTGCTGCTCGGCGCGCTGCTGTTCGTCTTCTATCAGTTCCAGGCGCCGCCGATCTTCTTCAACACGGTCGCCTGGCACCAGCAGACCG
>CAZNMF010000287.1:0-3896 GCA_964573795.1 uncultured Solibacteraceae bacterium | reverse complement strand
TGGAGCCGGCGACGTGACTCGAACACGTGACCTGCTGATTACGAATCAGCTGCTCTACCAACTGAGCTACGCCGGCCTTCGGGACTCGCCGGTGTTGGACAGAGGACATCCAACGAGAGCCGGCGCGTGTGTTCCAGCCCGCAATCGTAGCACACCGGCCCTGCGTTCTGGCAGGATGTTGGCCGCCGGCACGGCGCGTCCGGCGACGAGGCCAGCGGGCCTGGCCGCACGCGGTGACTGGCGACGCACGCCGACGGAGCCGAGAATGCCCCGAGGAAAGCTCGATCTGCAACTGACCGATCTCACGGGCGCGGCGCTTCGCAACGTCCGCGTGGACTTCGAGCCGCTGCGGGGCGAGCCGGGCACCGGGGGCGAGCTGCTGTTTGTGACCCTCAAGAAGGCCGACAAGGACCTGGAGATCTCGTCCATCACGTGCCGCGGCGGCGTCGGCACGCAGTACCGCGTCACCGCCCAGGTCGAGCATTTTCGTCCGTACACCTTCTTCCAGCTCATTCGTGAAGATCGGCTGAACACCGCCAGCGATGACGTCGAGTTCTGGGTGAATCCAGGCGACGTGAAAGCGATCGACGCGCCGTCGTTCAGCACGTTGCCGGAACGCGCTCGCACGATTCTCGAAGACGCCGAGATGACGGCAGAGAAGCCGGAGGATCATGACCTCGTGGGCCTCGCGGGCGCCGATCTGTACCAGGCGCTCGGTCCGCTGCGTCAGGCCGCCTTCCTGAATCTGATCGCGAAAGCCGCCGACGAGCAGACCTGTTCGAACTGCCTGCGGCATATCGGCCCACTGCTGGTGTGCCGGCAGGATCGATTCTTCGCCCGCGTCGACACGTCCCTGCCGGAGACGCTTCGCAAGAGCCTCGTCTTCAAGTCCGCGCCCGAATCGCTGCACGCCCCGTTGCCCGGATTCGAGATGGCGGAAGGCAGCTTCAAGAGCCGCGACGCGCACGCCAATCTTCAAGTGACGTTCATGCGGAAGATCGCGACGGGAAACCTCGCGGCCGATATCGACATCGACGAGTCGTCCGGCATCGAGCACGGCCTCGAAGTGTTTCGGAACGCGACGTTTCGCAAGCGGACGAATCCGTACCTCATCCGTGAGTTCCTGCTCGTCGCCGATCCGATCGCGCGATCACTCGACCCGGGCTATCGATTCCGATTCTGAGCGTCCAGCCCGCCGCGCGCGTCGTCATGACGTCGCCGGCGTGTGGCCCGCCCACGCGACCGTCAGGAGGATGGCGCTGTTCTCGAGCGCCTCGACGTCGTGGGTCACGTCGCGATCGAGCGCGAGCAGCGCGCCGGCGCGCAGGCTGAACGTGCGGCCCAGCGCCTTCAGCCGGACGTGGCCCTCCAGCACCTGAATCGAGATGCGTCCGCCCGCCTTGTGCTCGACGAGTCGCGCGTGCGCCTCGAGCGCGATCAACACGACGCGGAGATCCGGGTGCTTGATCAACGTTCGTGCGTTGTGGCCGGCGGACCAGGCCGATTCGCCGCGGAGCCTCGCCAGCTCGGCGGCCAGATCGATCTCCATGAACGGCTCCGCCATCGGCGGCGTGTGCGGCCGGCGCGGTTCGTGCGTGTCGGGCATGCGATCCTCCTCGTGGATCGAGTATTTCACGCTCCGCCGCGCCGCTCGTCAATTCGTCCGATAGAACTTGAAGCCCGCGTTCGGATCGTGGAACCAGAACGCGGCGTCGTGGCCGCTCTGGGCGTCGTAGTACTCGAAGCGGCCGCCGAGGTTGCGCGCGTTGATCACGTGGCCGGCGCCGTTCGGGTTCGTCTTGTCGTAGATGAACACCAGCCCGCGGCTGCCGGGCGTCGCCAGCGCGCGCTCGATCTTCCGCTGATTGCTGAACGGCACGGGATAGCCATCGGCGTGCCGCGCGATGCCGTCCGCCACCGACGGCCCATGGCCATCGTCGAGCTTGCGGCCGCCGTAGCGGCGCCACAGCACGGCGTCGACGACGTCGTTGTCCGCGGGCTGCGTCTCGCAGCGCGCGGGCACGGGCACGCCCGTCGCCCATTCGCGATCCTTCGCGAGCGCGACCCAGAAGCAGTTGTACTTCGGCGTGTCGGGATCGATCGGCTGATGCGGATTGAGCGGCGCGCGCTGGACCTGGCGCGGATCGAGCGGCCCGTAGATCTCGCGGAAGCGATCGACGAGGTTCGGCGCGCCGAAGCGCTCGATCGTCCGGAGGTCGAGCTCGAAGCACGGCGTCCTCAGCGTCGACACCGCGGGCACACGGAACAGCGACAGGCCGGACTCCCGTGACGCGTAGCTGCGATGCGGATCGGCCGTGCCGTTGTTCGATTCCACGTACTGCCGCTTGCTGAGCAGAATCCGCCGCTGGAGCTTCAGGATGGGATCGTCCGGCGCGCGCACGTGCAGGTACGACGTGCCGGGCCACGACGACTCGGTCACCGGCGCGCCGTAGCTGATCACCTGCTTCACGTTCAGGCCGTACTGGTTCTGCAGGCCTTCGACGATGTCCTGCGCTTCCATGCCGCCCTGGCTGTGCCCGGCCAGGATGATGTCCGTGCCTTTCTCCAGCCCCGCGACCGCGTCCATCACCGCGAGCCGGTACGCATCCATCGCCTGAATGTTCGCCCACGCGATGTACGCCTGACCGAGCGTATTGGCCGTCGCCGGCTTCCAGGACACGCCGGACAGCAGGATCAGATACGTCGGTCGCGATGCGTTCGTGAGACGCACGCGCATGATCGGCTGGTCGGTGGAGTAGTTGCGGAAGAGCCAGACGGCGAGCGTCTGCAGATTGCACACGCGCTCGGTCACGTCCGCCTCGCCGGACAGTCTTGGCGCCGGTTGCGATTGTCTCGTGCCGCGCCCGGGCTGCGGCGTCGAGACGCGGCCCCCGTTCGTGTCGATGCTGTCGCCGCGTCCGCGGGGCGACGGCGTCGACGTGGGCGTGCCGTACGAGCTCGGGCCCGTCTCGATGCGATCGGATGTCGGCCGCGCGCACTCGTAGAACTGCCGCACGAGACGATTGACGATCGCGTACTCGTCGTTGCTGAGCTTCTGCAGACGCGATCGCTCGGGGCCGCGCAGCCCCGGCGCCTTCGCCTGCTCCTTGTAGCGCATCGAGATCTGGCGATGGGTCTCGGCTTCGTCGAGGAAGTGCAGACAGCCGCGCGTCTGCGTGCGGAACTGGTCGGTATGACCCGTCGGACTCGACCACCATGCGCGCGCGTCGGCGACTTCGTTCCCGCCCGACGTGCTGATCTGATCGCCCTGCTGCGCGCGGCCGGCGACGGCCGACAGCGACATGACGGTGGTCAGGGTGACGATGATGACCGCTGCGGTCGAGTTGCGCATTCTCAGCTCGTGGTTCTCCGGTTCTGCGTTCTGGGTTCTGGGTTCTTGGTTCTGGTTCTCGGTTCTGCGTTCGAAGTTCGAAGTTCAAAGTTCAAAGTTCGAAGTTCCTACCGCGGCGCCGGTCCGGGATCGACACAGCCGGACTGTCCGGAATCGCGGCAGCGATCGTAGTTGGTCTTCGACATGTTCCAGCGCTGCAGCGCTTCCTCGCGATCGGCCTGCTGGCTCGCGCCCCGCAAGTACGCCATGCGCTCGGCAGAGGAGTGGAACGTCCGGCCCACGGGCTCGATGTTGAGCAGCACCGTGCGCAGTTTCAACCCAACGACGAGGTCGCGCTCGGCGTCGTTGCGAAAGCCGATGTAGGAGCCGCGCTGCTTGAGCAGGTTCGCGAAGTAGTTCGCCTGGTTGTGCCCCTGATCGCCGGCCTTGTCGAACCAGCGGATCGCCTCCTGCCGGCTCTGCGGCACCATGATGCCGAACTCGTACGCGCGGCCGAGATTGAACTGGCCTTCAGCGGATCCAGCCGTCGCCGCGCGGCGATACC
>CAZNMF010000286.1:0-3576 GCA_964573795.1 uncultured Solibacteraceae bacterium | reverse complement strand
GTTTCGAGCGCCGTCTCCCTGGAGGCCGAACCGGACACGCCAGTCAATGCCGGGCAGGCCTTTTCCCCCCGCCAAATCCACGACGACGAGCCCGAAGGCGTTGGAACGCAGCAGGTGATCGGCGGCGCGGCCGGCGGCGCGAACGTCGGAGACGCGCACGACAGGCAGCGCGTCGAGGTCGATGCCGGTGTCGGCGACGTCGGGTGGAAAGAAGGAGCTGCCCTCGAGCGCGACCCAGGCCGCGCGGTCGTCGCCGAGCTGGGCCTCGAGGACAAGGCCAAGGGCTGCCGTCAGATGCGCGGTTTCAGCGCTGGCCGACAACTCGACCAGCCGCCCTGCCAAATCGGCCAGGCTCCACGCGGGCGCCGGCGCCTGAACGGGGACTTCGATCCGCGCCGCCGACACGTTTCCCCACCTCGCCCCCGCCAGGACCATGGGGAGAGGCTATGGCGAAAGTTTAGCGAAATCAAGGCTGACCTATCGCGTCACACGTCGCCTGGAAGCTGGTCCAGAAGGAGAACAACCGTGGGCTGGGTGATCGCACTCCTGGTGCTCATCGCGGCGTTTGTAGTCCCTGGATTCGGCAGGGCTCTCATGGTTCTCGCCGGAGTCCTGATCGTCGTGCTGTTCGCCGTGAACGCACAAGACGAACAGGAGCGAGCAGCGTCCAGGTCTCGAGTGGCGCCACAAGAAGTCGAGCTGTCGGATATGCGTCTGGAACAATCTCCCTATGGCTCTTCCCATCGTTCGTATCAACTGACTGGGCGCATCAAGAATTTGTCGAAAGCGTTCGACATCAATTCCATCCAGCTTCGCATCGTCCTGAACGACTGCGTCGCAGCGCGCGATTGTGCACCGCTTCCTCATTCGGCTCATGGGCGAGCGAAACGGTATAATGCCCCTGTGACCCCAGACGATGTCCGCGCCTTCGTCCACCGCGATTGGGATGCGCTGGCGGCGTCGAAGACGGCGTACTGGGCCGAGCGCTTCCAGAACGACGGCTGGCAGCCGGCCTGGCAAGCCGCCGACGCGCTATTGCTCGAGATGCGTCGAGCGCGGCCGGACTACCCGGACGAACAAGAACGCACGCTCGATTTTTCCGCTCATCTCGTGCTGCGCAGCCGGCTGGATCGAGCCGCTGATGCGTTCTCCCGTCGCTGAGCTTCTCGACGATCTCGCCGCCGGCCTCGCTCGGCTAGGCATCGCTTGGTACGTATTCGGAGCCCGCGCGGCGATCTTGTACGGCGTTGCACGGCTGACGGCCGACGTGGATGTCACCGTCCGTCTGCCCGAGGGCACCTCCAATGAGATGTTGGTCGCCGGGCTTCAACCGCACCACTTTCGTGCGCGCATTGTCGATCCAGACTTCATCGAGCGCACACGCGTCATGCCCTTCGTCCATGCGGCCACGTCGTTGCCTCTCGATCTCGTCATGGCTGGGCCTGGACTCGAAGAGCGTTTCTTTTCGCGCGCTGGCGTTCGAGTGATCGAGGGCACGACCGTGCCCGTCGCGTCGGCGGAAGACATCATCGTCATGAAACTTCTCGCCGGACGCCCCAAGGACGTTGAAGATGTCGTGGCCATCGCCGCCTCGCAAGGTGAGCGTCTTGATATCGCGTACATCCGGCAGACACTGCACGAGTTGGAACAGGCGTTGTCACAGAGCGACCTCGTTCCGGCATTCGAACAGGCGCTCACGAGATCTCGCCGCGCGCGCCCGTTGACCTAACGACCAGAATTACGCCGGCCTTGATTTCGATTCGCGCTCGCGAAGTGGCGTCTCGGCTTGGACCGCAGGCGATGGACACCATGCTCATTACCTAGGTAATATCTGATATGGCTCTCGCGCATTCGAAGCTCACGGCGCAAGGACAAATCTCGATCCCCGCCAAAATCCGGCAGCGGCTCGGCATCGGGCCTGGATCTGTCGTGGAGTGGGACGAGCAGGACGATCTGATCGTCGTCCGAAAGGCCGGCCGCTATTCCTCCGAGGACGTGCATCGCGCGCTGTTCCCGACGGCACCGAGCCCCCGGACCGTGGCCGAGATGAAAGAAGGCATTCGACAGCACATCAAGAGGCGCCGTGCGAGCCGTTGACACCAATGTGCTGGTCCGGCTGCTCACGCGAGACGATGCGCGTCAGCTTGCGGCCGCCGAAGCATTTATCGCCAGCGGCGCGTGGGTATCGCACCTCGTGCTCGCGGAAGCCACGTGGGTGCTGGCGTCCGTCTACGAGCGAGGCCCTGAAGCGATCGCCAACGCGATCGAGATGCTCGTGAATCACCAGCAGTTGACGCTACAGGACACGGACGACGTCAAGGCCGCCCTCGAGCATTTTCGGCGACGGCCGGCCCTCGGTTTTTCAGATTGCCTGATGGTGGAGATCGCGCGAAAAGCCGGCCACCTTCCGCTGGGCACGTTCGATCGCGATCTCGGCAAGATCGACGGCGCGCAGCGTCTGTGAAGGTGATGCGTTCGCGAGCGCACGCGCCTGCGCTACAGTGACTCCGTGCGCTTTCACGCCGACCTGCACATCCACTCCAAGTATTCGCGCGCGACGAGCCGGGATCTCGATCTCGAGCATCTGTCGTTCTGGGCGGGACGCAAAGGCGTCGCACTCGTCGGCACCGGCGACTTCACGCATCCCGCGTGGCGCGCCGAGCTGAAAGAGAAGCTCGTCCCGGCCGAGCCGGGTTTGTTCCGGCTGCGCAGCGAGATTGAACGTGCCGTCGCGGACACGCTGCCGCCAGCGTGCCAGGCGACGACGCGGTTCATGCTCACCGTGGAGATCTCCACGATCTACAAGAAGGGCGATCGCACGCGGAAGATTCATCACTTGATCTACGCGCCCGACTTCGAGACCGCGGATCGCTTCTCCGCGGCGCTCGCGCGCATCGGCAACATCGCGTCGGACGGCCGCCCAATCCTCGGCCTCGACTCGCGACATCTGCTCGAGATCGCGCTCGACTCCGGTCCTGGCGCATATCTCATCCCCGCGCACATCTGGACGCCGTGGTTCGCCGCGCTCGGTTCGCAGTCCGGCTTCGACTCGATCGTCGAGTGCTACGGCGATCTCTCCGATCACATCTTCGCGGTCGAGACGGGCCTGTCCTCCGATCCGCCGATGAACTGGCGGCTGTCGCAGCTCGATCGCTACCGGCTCGTCTCCAACTCCGACGCACATTCGCCCGGCAAGATCGGACGCGAAGCGACGACGTTCGATACGGATCTGGATTACTACGCGATCCGCCGCGCGCTCGAAACCGGCGACGGCTACGTCGGCACCGTCGAGTTCTTTCCGGAAGAGGGCAAGTATCACCTCGACGGCCATCGCAAGTGCGGCACGCGGCTGACGCCGGAGGAATCGCTCGCGCACGGCAATCGCTGCCCCGTCTGCGGACAGCCTGCGACGATTGGCGTCCTCAATCGCGTGAACGTGCTGGCCGATCGCAGCGAAGCCGAGGCCGCGCCGCCGCCGACGGCCGGTGACGTCGTCAATCTGGTGCCGCTGCCCGAAGTGCTGTCGGAGCTCGTGTCGAGCGGGCCGTCGAGCCAGACCGTCGGCCGCAACTACGA
>CAZNMF010000285.1:0-24941 GCA_964573795.1 uncultured Solibacteraceae bacterium | reverse complement strand
AACTCAGATGGGCGCGCGACGCAGGACGGAGCAAGGATCGTGACGACGTTCGTAACATCGTCGCTGTCCGCGGGCGAGCTCTGGATTGGGCGTACGTCGAGCGGTGGGCTTCCGAGCACGGCACGCTGGCGTTGCTGGAGGAGATCAGGCAGTCGGTGCCCGAGGCGATGTGAAGTGGTGGGGCGACGCCGTTGAGGGCCTCGCTCACCGCTTGACGCCAGGCGCCTTGAAATAGCGCCCGCAGAACTCGAGGAACGTGGGCCAGTTCGGCACGTCGGTGTGGCCCTGGTCGTGCTGGCGGAAGGCGATGTCGCCGTCGATCAGCGGCGTGAGCGGCGGCGGCATCTTCGCCTTCACCGCGATTGGATCCGGAACCTCGTCGAAGCTCAAGCCGAGCGCCGTGTTGCTCAGCGGTTTCTTGCCGAGCAATTTCCAGACGGGACTGGCGCCGGCCGTGGCCATGAACGTGCCCGGCGTGTCCTGCCAATTCTCGAGGCTGTAGCGGCTGTTCGTGCCGGGCACGCCGTTGCCTTCGACGTACTCGCCGCCGCTGATGAAGATCGGACGCGGCGCGACGAGCGCGATGAGCTGGTGCTGATCGATCGGCAGATCGTCCACCGTCAGCGGCCAGCCGTAGCGAATGAAATTGCCGGCCATCCAGTAGTACTCGCCGGCGTTCGCGAGGCTCTCGACGGACTGTCCGACGAGATGACGCCAGAGCTTCGCGCCGCCTTCTCCTGACGAGCTGACGAAGCCGTTCAGAATCCGCGGCTCGTACACCATCGTCACGATCGTGGCCTTGCCGTAGCGCGAGTGACCTTCGAGCGCGATCTGCCTGGCGTCGACGAGCGCGTCCGTCTCGAAATAGTCCATCAACCGGCTCGCGCCCCACGCCCACGCGCGAAGCGCGCCCCAGTCCTCGGGCTTGCGGCGCTCGCCTTTGTTGATGAGGCCGATGATGCCCTTCGTCAGGTTGTCGCCGCCGGCATCGGGCTGAATGCTCGTCGCGCTGAGACTGCCGTAGCCCCAGCCGCGTGAGAGCGCGTCCTGCTGCCAGGCCGCCGGCGCACGCGGAGGCGCGGCCGCGCCAGGAGCGCCAGCTCTTCCACGGCCGCCAGGTCCGCCGCCGCCCCATTGAATGATCACGGGCACTTTGCCCGCGGCGTTGGCCGGCGTCGTGACCGATGCCATGATGTCGACCGTGATCGCCGGGTAGTACGTCGGATCGACGTGGCCGACGAGCGCGCGCGTGATCGTCGGGATCGTGCCGCTCGCGTCCTGCGTCGTGCTCGTGATCTCCCACGTCACCTCGATCGTCTTCGCGGCAGCCGGCACGCGGCCGTAGATCTCACGATCGAAGATCTCGAACAGCTCCTTGCGGCGTTGCTCCCACATCGCCGGCGTCGTGATCCTGCGGCCGTCGCTCATGACGAGCAGCGGAGGCACGCGCGACCTGGCCGTTGCTTTGCTCTCGTCGTAGTTGGCGAAGTTGGGCGGCGCGCTGCCATCCGGGTTCAGACGGCCCGCCGGTCCCGGGCGCAGCGGCGACGTGATGTGGAGCGCGGCCAGCATCGCCTGATGATCGGCATTGCCGCCGCTCTGGGCGACGATCACCGCCATCGGCGCGGCGAGCAGGGCAGCGAGCGCGGAGAGGGTCGCGATTCTCACGCGGCATTCTAACCCACGCGGCGCGACTCACTTTGGCGTCCGGACAGCATAAAATCCTCACGTCCGACGAGCACGTGTGGGCTCGAACCCGCACCTCCAACACTCGAGTCCATGACGATTCCGGATCACACCATCTCGCTGCGCCTGGTCGATGTCTCCGACGCCCCGTTCATCCTGGCCCTGCGGCTGAGCCCGCGCGGACGCTATCTGTCGCCCGTGGACGACGATCTCGGCAAGCAGCAGGAGTGGATCCGCCAGTACAAAGTGCGGGAGGCGCGAGGCGAAGAGCGCTACTTCATCATCCAGCACGCGATTGTGGGCGACATGGGCACGACGCGCATGTGCCGCATTACCGCGACGTCGTTCGAGTGGGGGAGCTGGATTCTCAAGGAAGACGCGCCGCGCGAGTCCGCGATGGTCTCCGCGTGCCTGGTACACGACCTGGGCCTTCTGCGCATGAAATGCGACCGCGCGTATTTCGTCGTGCGCAAGGACAATCTGAAGACGATCGCGTTCACGCGGCGATTCGGCGCCAGCATCACGGGCGAGGACGAGGCCAACCTGTTCATGGCGATCACGCGGGACGAGTACCTCGCGGTCCGCCAGCGGGTCGGGCAGCAGTTCGCGCTGCATCCACCGGCCGGCGTGCGGCTAGCGGTCGAAGAGGAGGCCGATGGCGGTCCGGCCGGCGGCGCGGAGGCCGTGTGACGCGTACGGATTGATCCCGAGCCGCGCGCACGCGCGGAGGAGCCAGGGGCGCGCGTCGGCCGGGCGCTGGCGGCAGGCCGCACGAAAAGCGCGTCGCGCGGCGGCGAAGTCGGACTCGCGCAGATGGCGCAGGCCCGCCTGCAGCAGCATGTGCATCCGCGCCGTCATCACCGCGGCACACAGATCCGGATACTTCTCCAGCACGAGGTCGGTCGAGATCAGCCGATCGTCGAGATAGGCGCGCTGCGCGCCCGTCGCGGTCATGTTGCCGGACCAGCGCCGATAGCGCGTGAGGACCTCGGGCACGTACCCGAGCCGCCCCCGCGCCGCGCACTCGACGTTGAACAGCCAGTCGCTCACGACGCGCAGGCGCGTGTCGAACGTGAGGTCCGGCATCGCGCTCCGCCGGTACATGAACGACGACGTGGGAATGTGACTTCTCGCGCGCACGAAGTCGTCGAGCGTGCCGCCCCGGGACATGACGCGGCAGCGCGCGACCGACGAGGGCGAGCCATCTTCGAAGAACACTTCCACGTCCGTGCCGGCCAGCGAGATCTGCGGATCGGACGCGAAGACGCGCACCTGCTTCTCGATCTTCGACGGCAGCCAGAGGTCGTCGCCGCCGAGCCACGCCGTGAGCTCGCCGCGAGCCGCAGACAAGGCGCGGTTGCAGTTGGCGGTGACGCCGGCGTTGGCAGGCGCGCGCAGGAGCTGGATTCGCGGGTCGTGCCGCGCCATCTCGGCGACGACGTCCGCCGTCCCGTCCGTCGAGGCATCGTCGGCGACGACGATCTGGAGCCGGTCGTAGGTCTGTGCTTGTACGCTCGCGATCGTCTCGCGGATGAACCGCGCCTGGTTGTAGGTGACGACGAGCGCGGAGACGAGGCCGGGGACGGCGGTCATGGATGAGCGTCGGGCGGCATCAGTGTAGCGCGCCTGCCGCGCGCGCCGCGGTCACCGGCTGGGCGCGGGCGGGCTCGCGGCCGTGACCCGGTAGAACACGAAGTCGCCGCCTTCGTGGCCGGAGTTCCGGATCGGCACGTACTGCGGCGATTGCAGCGAGCGGCCCGACACCAGCACCGACACGTGATTCTGGAACAGCTCGCTCGCGGTGAACTCGGACGTCTCGATCCGGTCGAGCGCGGTGAGCAGCGCGCCCGCGAACACGGAGTGGCCGTTCGCGCCGCCGTCCGCCACGGGCTCGTTCGCGCCGCTCGACAGCAGATGCCGCGACTTGCGCTGCGCCGCGTTCTCCACGTAGCGCGAGTGTTCCGTCGCCGCGACCTCGACCGGCGCGTCGCGCGTCAGCCCGCCCGAGTAGCAACTGTCGGAGATGACGATGACGTGACGGGCGGCCATGCCGCGAATGTCGTTCGTGATGTCGTCGGCGGAAATCCAGTTCGCCGTGCTCAGGCTCTCGACATCGCGCGGCAGCCAGTACGCGCGATCGGTTCCCGCGTCGTAGTTCCCGTGGCCCGCGTAGTAGATGAGCAGGCTCGAGGCGTCGCCGAGCACGCGGCGATAGCCATCCAGCGCCGTCAGGATGTCGTGACGATCCGGATCCTCGAGGAACTTCGTGTCGAAGCCGTATCGATCGTGCAGCACGCGCGCGACGTCCGACGCGTCGGCGACGGCCGTCTTCAACGTCGGGAACTTCGGATCGTCGTAGTGGTCGATGCCGATGACGAGCGCATATTGCCGGGCGCTGCCGGCGGCCGCTGAGGCCGGGCCTGCATCCACCGGCCGGGTGTCGTCACCGCCGCCAGCGCGCGACGTCAACATCCGTTTCGCTTCGGCCTCCGCGCCGGAGAAGACGATGAAGAGCGGATCGCCCTGTTTGATGTAGCGCTTGGCGAGCGCGACGTACGTCAGGACGTCCTGGTATCGATGTTGTTGCTGATAGATCAGCGCGAGGTAGACCTCGGGATAGAAGCCGTACTGCTGGCTCACCAGCCGGACCTTGCTCCCGCGATCCTTGGGCACGTCGGGGCTGTTCAGGCAGTCTCTGAACTTCTGCTCGGCCAGCGCCAGATCGCCGGAGCGATACGCGCTCTCGCCGTCGATGTAGCTCCGCACGGCCTGCGGCTGTGCGTGCGCAGCCGGCGAGACGACGAGCGCGGCCAGCAGTACCGCCGCGACGCGTGCACGGATTCGTCTGCTCATGTCCCGTCCTCGCTACTTCCCGAATCGCGCGATGATCGATCCCGAGGCGTACTGGCGTCCGCGGGTCAGATCCGCGCCGACGTTCATCTCGAGCGATCGCGACAGCGGCATCCCGAGCCCGATGCAGTAGTGCCACACGCTGCGCCCGCCTGGAAACACCGCCTGCAGCCGCGTGTCGGCGTCGCTGCCGGATCCGTCGGACACGTAGCGCACCGCGTGGTCCGGATCCCACCACGCGCCGACGCGCAGCGACGGCTTCCTGTCCGTCCCGGCAAACGTGTATTCCGCACCCATGTGCCACTCGTTGCCGCTGGCCACGCTGACGCGATCCGCCACCGACGGATCGACCTGAATCGTGATGAACGTGTCCGTGAGATGGGCGTACTGCACGCGGTCGTAGTCGAAGCCGAACGACCACTCGCCGTTCGGTTGATACGCCACGCCGATGCCCACGACGCCGGGCGTGTGAAACGTCCCGGTGCGCGACAGCGTGGGATCGCCAGGGACGACGTTGACCTCGCTGAATCGAAAGGTGGCGCTCTGCCGGAAGACCGCGCCCACGCGAAGCGTGCGATTGACCGTCACCAGCGCGCCGATGTCGAACGTGACCTGCGTGCCGCTGCCATCCTGCGTGGTGTGGGAGCCCTGTCCCGCCGTGCTCATGTCGACCGGGCCGCTATCGCTCAGAAAGTCGAGCGCCGCGAATCTCGATCGCAGCGACAAGTGGTAGAAGGAAAGCCCTTCGCCGATCGACAGGTGCGGCGACACGCGGTAGGCCGCGCTGACGCCGTACGTCACGAGATCGATGCTCCGGTCGCCCGTCAATCCGAACAGCCGCGATTCGTTGAACACGCCGCCGGCGGCGTAGAACGGGCCCTGCGAGACGAACGCGTTGGACTGCCGGACGAGCTCGTGACGAAACAGCGCGATCGCCACGCGCGATCGCGGAAATGCGAGCGAGAAGAAGTACGGCCGCACGGCGGCATCGGAGCTGACGCCATAGACGGGCCCGCTGATCGTGTCGAGTCCTTCTGCCGTCGGCGTGCCGCTCAGACGTCCGCCGGACAAGTACGGCGTGTCCAGCGTGCGATACCGGAACTCCGCGGAGACCTCCAACTGCCGGATGCCCAGCGTCAGTCCCGCCGGATTCGTGAACGCCGCCGTCGCATCGTCGGCGATCGCGACGAACGTGCTGCCGAGCCCCAGGCTGCGCGCGCCGGGATTCAGGAAGTCGAACTGGAGCGGGATCTGCGCCGTCTGGCCGGTCTGCGCGATGGCGGGTCGCGTAGACCCGAGCATCGCCAGCCACAACGCCCCGATCGTCGCCGCGCGACGCGCGTGGCCGATCACGACTCAGCACACTCCGTTCTTGATGAAGGTCACCTTTTTCGGCAGCGTCGCCGTCTGCGAGCCCGCCTTCACCGTGAGCACGACCGTCGCCTTGATCGTGCCGCCGGCATCTGCGTCGTTGAAGACGTTGCATCCGCGGAGACTCGGCTCCTGCAGCGTCGCCTGTGTGCCCAGTTCCTCGCTCGTCTCCTGGATGACGTACGCGTACGTCGTCGTCGGCGCAGCGGGCGTCGAGGCGGTGCCGTCGAACGTGCAGCGAACTTTGAATCCCGACGTCACCTCGCAGTTGTCGTCAGCCTTGCCGGTGGTGCTCTTGACGGTGAACGACGCCGTCACGCCCGTCGCCGCCGCGGCCGCATCCTGCGTGACGGGACGACTCGTCGATCCCGCCGTGGATCCGGTCCAGGCGAGTGCGATCATGCCGGAGCGGGACGTCTGATCTGGATTCGTCGTCGCGGCGAAGCCGAACGTGCCGGCGCCCGTACCCGTCGTCGTGCCGGAGACGCTGAGCCACGCGCCGCCGCTCGCCGTGGCGTTCCACGAACAACTTGCGCCGCTCGTCGACGACGAAGTGACGGTGGCGGTGCCGGAGCCCCCGGCCGCCGGAACGTTGCCCGTCGACAACGACAACGCGAAGGCACACGACGGCGGCGTCACCTCCGTGTGGTCCGTCGGACTCGAGCACGCCGCGAGCAGCACGACGCCGCACATGGCCAAACGTGCACGCGTGATCATGTTCCCTCCGTCTCTACCGGGCCGCCGGCCGGAATCGCCAGTAGCTGCCGACGGTCGTCGTCAACTTCTCCAAGCCGAACCGGTCTTCGGGCCGGCGGTCTCTGATGAGGCCGAAGACATCCGAGAGGATCGTGCTGTTGTCCGCGTAGTACGAGTGACCCAGGCCGAACGCGCTCGTCTCGACCGACGAGGCGTCGACCGTATCGATGCCGGGCACGACGAGCACGTCCGGGCCGCCTTCGCCGGCGCGCGTGTAGCCGGACACGCGATGCGCGGCCTTCAACGCGAGATCCTGCGATGAGGCGTAGAGCGTGACGCGCTCGGCGGTCGCTGCGACTTTGCCGGCCGCTTGACGAAAGAGCGCGGCGTCGACGTCCGGCGCCATCAGCACGAGGTCCTTCAGCTTCGTGCCGTTCTCGAAGCCGGCGGACGCCGTCTCGAGCGCGCGCGTCAGGACGCGGTTGCCCATGCTGTGCGCGATCACGTGGATGGTCACGCGGTCGGAGGTGCCGCGAAGACGCATGAGAAAGGCCGACAACGCTGCGGCGCTGACGTCGGCGTTGCGCTCGTCCTTCGTGTAGTCCAGCGGCGTGAGCCGGCCCTGGGACGGCCAGCTGAACGCAATCGCCGGTCCATCGAAGGCGAGGTCGTAGGCGATCTGCGCGGTCCGCTTGATCGCGGCGTCGAACGCTTCGTTGAATCCGTGCACGAACACCAGCATCTGGCGCGCCGCGGACTGATTGCTGCGCTTGCCGACCTGCGTCAGGAAGTCGGCCTCCCGCTCGTCCTCCAGCGACAGCACGGTGACGTGCTTGACCGGATCCTCGCTGAACTCGAGGCGCCAGATGCTCGGCGCTTCGATCTCGCCCATGCGGTGATCGCGCGGGATGCCGACGTCGGCGTAGCCGTAGGACATCGCAGCCGCCGGGTCCGTACCGAACGTCGGCATGGTGCCGAGCAGGCGCGTGCGGTTCGTGGCGTACCACACGCGCACGGTCGCGCCGGTCGCCGTCGACGCCGGCGCCGAGAGCGGTCCGCGCTCACCGTAGCGAACCGTGACGGTGACAGGCGCCGACGTGCTGTTCGTGATCAGGAGCCGATACACACCGGCCCTCGGCGCGGTCCACGTGAACGTGCGGACCGGCTTTTCCGGATCGTCCATACCGACGACGACGCCGGTTGCGTCGAGCACGTAGACGCGCACGGCGCCGTCACGCGCGGCGGAAGGCGGTTCGGACTGGACGGTGGTGACGGCCGCGTTGCGCGCGAGCTCGAGGCGGTCCGAGTGTGCGAAGGCGTTGGCGTCGACACGGACCTGCCGGACAGGCCCGGCGTCCTGCCGATCGACGGCGGCGCCATCGACAGCGCCAGCGACGAGCGCCATCGCGATGAGAATGACGAACCAGCGCGTCATCGAATGTCCCTCCGAAGCCGCCGAGTCTTGCGTCACACGTCTATTCGCGCGTCGATCTCCGCAGACGATAGTGGACATCCGGCCGGATGTCCACGTACTTCGCTCGCCGTGCGTAGACAGATATGTGGCCGAGTTACGTCTTTGTCAGGGCTGTGAAATTCTAGTGGGGCAATGACCATGTCGGCGAGTTGGGCGCGGTGGAGCGTGGCGGCGATCGGCATGGTCGCGATGGCCGCGACTGCGGTGCAGGGGCGGCGAAGCGCTGCCGACGGCCAGGCGATCGATCGCGCGGTCGAGGAGTACCGCGTGCGGCACCATGTGCCGGGCATCGCGGTGGCCGTGACGCAGGGACGCGCGCGCGTGCGCGTCGGCGGCTACGGACACGACTCGACGGGCGCGGCCATCACGGCTGCGACGCGGCTGCCGATCGCGTCGCTGAGCAAGTCGTTCACCGCGCTGGCGGTCATGCAGCTCGTCGACGAAGGGCGCGTGCGCCTCGACGACCCGGTGCGCACGTACCTGCCGGACTTCGCGATCGCGGATCCGCGCGGCGCGGACATCACGGTGCGTCAGGTGCTGACGCACACGTCGGGACTGGCGGACACGACGTTCCACGAGAAGAGCGGCCCGCTGCCCGCGTCGCTCGCCGAGGGCGTGGCGCTGCTGCGCTCGGCACGGCTCGCGAGCGCGCCCGGGGAGAAGGAGCACTACCACAATCCCAACTACTGGATTGCCGCACGCATCGTCGAAGTCGTGAGCGGCCGGTCGTTCGGCGACTACCTGCGAGAGCGTGTGTTCCTGCCGCTCGGCATGACGCGGACGTCGACCGTCACGACGCTGCGGCAGACCGGCGACGTCGCGCGCGGGCACGTGCGCGTGCTCGGCCGCGCGTTCGCGCTGCCGGAGCCCGACTGGTTTCTCGACGGCGCGAGCGGCGTCGTCACGACGGCGGACGATCTGGCGCAGTGGCTCGTGATGCAGAACGGCGATGGCACCGCGCCGGACGGGACGCGCGTGATCTCGGCGGACGCGCTGCGCGCGATGCACGACGGGCTCGGCTGGCGCCGCAGCCTGAGCGGCGCCGCGACGGTCGTGCAGCACGGCGGCTGGCTGTTCACGTTCACCGCGCACCAGATGCTGTTGCCGGACTCGGGCTATGGCATCGCCGTGATCGCCAACGTGGGCCTCGGCCTCGCGCCCGCCGACGCGGAAGCCGTGGCGCAGGACATCGCGCGGATCGTCACCGGCGGGACGCCGGATCCCGGCACGCCGGTGGGCGCGATCGTCGACGTCGTGCTGGTCGGCCTTGCTGCGCTCGTGGTCGTGTTCGGCGTGCGTCAGTGGCGGCGCGTCGAATCGTGGACGGACGCGCGCGCTCGACACGCCCGGTGGCGCCGCATCGTCGCCTGCTGGCCGTGGATCGTGCCGCTCGTCGTGCTGCTGCTCCTACCGGCGACGCTTTCGTTCGTGTTCGGCGGCCGCGACGCCACCTATCTGCAGATGCTCTATGTTGCGCCGATGCTCGTGTGCGCGCTGATCGTGATGGCGATCATGGGCCTGGCGCTCACGGCTGTGCGAGCTTTTCGGAGGGCCGGACCTTCAGGTCCGGCCGGTGCGGGCTGATCGTGGCCGGCCCTCCGAACGAAATCGCGAAGTACACCAAAGAAGGGGAATTCGCATGACACTCACGACCTACGTCAATTTCAACGGCACGTGCGCCGAGGCCTTTCAGTTCTACGCGCAGCATCTCGGCGGCCAGGTGCTGATGATGATCCGTCACGGGCAGTCGCCGGTGGCGGGCAACGTCGGGACGGACTGGCAGGACAAGGTGTTGAACGCGAGCCTGCAGATCGGCGGCACGACGCTGATGGGCGCCGACGTGCCGAACGCGGAGCCGATGCGCAGCGCGTATCTGACGATCACGTTCGACACGGTCGATGAAGCGCGGAAGGCCTACGACGTGCTCTCGGCGGACGGCCAGGTCTTCATGCCGTTCCGCCCCGAGTTCTTCGCCGAGGCGTTCGGGATGCTGCGCGATCGCTTCGGCGTGAACTGGATGGTGCTCGGCGGGCTGAAGCAGTAAAGGCGTGCGCCCTACGACTCTCGTCGTTTGCCGGCCTGACGTCTCCGAGAGGCTCGCCATTGGCGCAGCGACGCCGCACTTTCTCCAGACGGTCGTCCGAGCAGCAGCCCTTCGATCGAGATGTCTTCGTCGAGCGCCGGCCAGTGAATGCCGGTGCCAATGCCGATGAGCCGCCAGTTGCGCCGTTCACTTGGCCGGCCTTCGGCCAGTCGCGGATACCACTTCAGCGGCACGGAGACGGTTCGACCATCTCGAAGCTCGACGACGAGCGCGTCGTCAGTGATCCGCACACGCTTCGCGATTGCGGCTTCAGTTGCCAGACTCGAAGAAGTCACGCCACGCCTTCAGCAAGGAGACCCGATGATCCCGCACAAGGGTCTCGACCTTGTTCACTTCATTGTCCGAGAAACCGCGGCCGTCGGACTCACGCCCGCATTCTCCCCGAATTCGGCGAAGTCGCGTTGCGAACGGGGCCACTACAGTCGCTCGTCGATGGGCGCGGTCAGCGTCGCGTGTGTGACGTTGCCGGTGTTGCGCACGCCCAGCGGATCGAAGAGCAGAATCGCCGTTTCGTCGTCGGCTGACGGACGATGCTCGACGCCGCGCGGCACGATGACGCACTCGCCTGGACCGAGCTCGCGAACGCCGTCGCGGAATTCCATCCGCAGTCGGCCGGACAACACGAGGAACAGCTCGTCCTCCGCCTCGTGATGGTGCCAGACGAACTCCCCGCGAAGCTTGACCACCTTGACGGCCTGGCCATTGAGCTCGCCGATCACACGAGGGCGCCAGTGCTCGGTGATCTCGGCCAGCTTGGCTTCGAGATTGATGAGGTCGGGCATGGGCATGACGTATTCTCCGATGTCCAGGTGGCACCGGACGACGTCGAGCCGCTTGCACCCTAATCCGGCATAATCCGGTATATATTCCGGTTTGATGAACACGGACACGATTCAGATCACGCCGGAATTGCTGGCGTTGTTGTCCGAAATCGATGAGTTCAAAGGCGCGTGGCGCGCCCTCCGGACGATCGCGCCGGAGCGCCTGAATGCGCTGCGGCGCGTGGCCACGATCGAGAGCATCGGCTCGTCGACGCGCATCGAAGGCAGCACGCTGACCGACCGCGACGTCGAGCGCCTGCTGTCCCGTTTGGAGATCAAGGCATTCGCGAGCCGCGACGAGCAGGAAGTCGCCGGCTATGCCGAGGTCATGGCGACCGTCTTCCAGGCGTGGGCCGATATTCCCGTCACCGAAAACCACATCAAGCAGTTGCACCGCGACCTGCTGCGCTACAGCGAGAAGGACGAGCGGCATCGCGGCGCGTACAAGACGTTGCCGAACGACGTCAGCGCCTTCGACGACACCGGCGTGATCATCGGAATCGTGTTCGAGACCGCGACGCCGTTCGACACGCCGCGTCGCATGGCCGAGCTCGTTGGCTGGCTCACGGACGCGCGCGAGCTTGGCCGTCTACATCCCTTGCTCATCGTTGCGGCGTTCGTGGTCGTCTTTCTGGCCATTCATCCATTTCAAGATGGCAACGGACGATTGAGTCGCGTCCTGACGACGCTGCTGTTGTTACAGGCCGGCTACGCCTACGTGCCCTACAGCTCGCTCGAGAGCATCGTCGAGGTCAGCAAGGACGGCTACTACCTGGCGCTGCGCCAGACGCAGGCGACGCTCTCTGCCGGCACGCCGAACTGGCAGCCGTGGCTCCAGTTCTTCCTGCGCGCGTTGCAGCAGCAGACGCGTCATCTCGCGGAGAAGATCGATCGCGAGAAACGCGCGCTTGCCGTGCTGCCCGAGCTGGCCGTGCAGATCCTGGACTACGTGCGCGCGCACGGACGCGTCACGACGCGCGACATGGTCCGTGAGCACGGCGCCAGCCCGAATACGGCGAAGGCGACATTCCGCACACTGGTGGGAAAGCATCTGCTGATCCGGCACGGCGCTGGACGATCGACGTGGTACCGCTTGCCGTAGCCGACCGCCGTATCTGCGAGCGTCACCATCGGCTATCCTCGTTCGCGTGATGCACGCACAGGGGCTCGCGCAGAGACCGGAGTGCCGATCGTGAGCATCGTTCGCATCGCGCTCGCCAATGTCCGCGAGCCTCGCAGCGCTGACGAGTCCGTCCAGCTCGCGGCGTCGACCGTCGCCGAGGCCGGCCGTCGCGGCGCGCTGGTGGTCTGCTTTCCCGAGGCCTTCGTTCCCGGCTATCGATGGCCGGGCCGGACGATGGCGCCGCCGGACGCGACGTTTCTGGAGCGCGCGTGGGCGGCGGTGGCGGACGCGGCGCGAGAGGCGCGCATCACGGTCATCCTCGGCACGGAGCGCGTGACCGCGCGCGGGCTGCAGATCTCGGCGTGCGTCTTCAATCCGGACGGCACGATCGCCGGCTGGCAGGACAAAGGACAGCTCGATCCTGACGAAGAGCCGATGTATCCGTCGTTCGGGACCGAGCGTCGCGTCTTCACCGCCGGATCGCTGACGTTCGGCATCGTGATCTGCCACGAAGGCTGGCGCTATCCCGAGACGGTGCGCTGGGCCGCGCGACGCGGCGCACAGGTCGTGTTCCATCCGCACGCGCACGTCGCCGAGCCGGGCAGCTATCGCCCCACGACGTTCGCCGATCCGGCCAACACGTTTCACGAGAAGGCGATGCTGTGCCGCGCGGCGGAGAACACCGTCTATTTCGCGTCGGTCAACTGCGCGAGCGACGGCTCCGGCACGACGTCCGCGATCGCGCGTCCCGACGGCACGCTGCTGTGCTGCCAGCCGTATGGGCACCCCGGGTTGCTCGTCGCCGATCTCGATTTGACCGCGGCCACCGGCCTGCTCGCCGCGCGCTGCCGCACGTCGCCGATGTGAAATTCACATGGAGACGTGGAGGACATGGAGGCAGGTGACCTGGCGAGCCCGGCTTCGCCGGGCGGCGCGTGACGGAGAACGGCACAGACATGAGCGCGTTGGAACGAGACGTGTCGCGTTCATGTCCGTGACGTTCTCCGTCACGCGTCGCCGCTGAAAGCGGCGCGCCAGGTGGCCATCGCCTGCCCGCTCCATGTTCTCCATGGCTCCATGTGAAAACCCTGTGTTTTCCCGGCTTCAGGGGGGCACTCACGACAAAACGGGATCGGGTGTAGAATCCCCCCACTCGGACAACCAAGGAGGGCTCCATGGTGGCTTTGTCGTGGAGGCAAAAGACGCTCGTGCTGGTCGGCGTCTGCGTGCTCGCGTACGTGTTCGCCGCGTGGCTCGCAGGGCTGAGCACCTACGCTCAGCTCGTCGGTCTGGGACTGCTCGTGGCCTACGTCGCCGTCGGCCTGCCGTATCTGCGGCGTCACGAGCAGACAGAAACGCCAGGCGACCTGCACTTGCGGCAGTGAGCTGGGCTGGACGGCGACGTTCCGTCCGACGAACGGCACCTATCGCATGGTCGGCCATGCGCGATCGGCCCGTGTCCGCGCGTTCCTTCACAAGGTGCTTACGCCGGCGAGAAATTCGCGAAGTACGTCGCCGCGCCGACTTTCAACCCGCAAATGCGAGATGCTTGCGCGCGCCTCGCGCGCCGAAGGAGGAATTCGCCCGAATTCACGCGATCAATTCGGTGACCGGGAAGACGGCAGTCAACTTGCACAGGGACACGCCGCGGCGCGCGCCAACCCCAGCGGGCGCGTTTGCCGCGCCAAGGAGCAACAGACATCATGTCCCGGTGGTTGACGAGTGCAGTGACGATAGTGGCGGCGGCTGCGGTGGGATTGCAGGCGGACGCCGAGGACGTTGCGTCCCATTCGACCGGTCTGGTACACGCCACGCCCGAGCCGGCGATGCTCGTCCTGCTCGGCATCGCCCTCACCGTCGCCGCCTACCAGCTCCGCCGCCGCCTCGGCGCACCGCGGACGAGATAGAACTGGCTGCAGGCTGCGGTCTGCAGTCTGCGGGCGGCGCCTCCGGGCAGACGACCGGCGCGACGCTTCGGCCGAACCTGAAGGTGCGGCCCTCCGAAAGCCCCCTCGTCCCCTGGTCCCCGCTACTGAACCTCGCGCAGCTTCCGCAGGATCCGATCCTGGATCCAGTGCGCGTCCCACCACTCGACCGGGTTCACCATCTGGCCGTTGACCAGCATCGTGAAGTGCAGGTGATCGCCGCCGGCCAGGCCCGTCATGCCGCTGCGGCCGATCTGCTGATCCTTGTCGACCATGTCGCCGGGCTTGACCCCGATCTGTGACAGGTGCGCGTAGAGCGACTGCACGCCCATGCCGTGGTCGATGATCACGCAGTTGCCGTAGATGCCGAGCTCCTCGGCGAACACGACCTTGCCGCGATTCGCCGCGACGATCGGCGTCGTCGCGTACGACGCGAGGTCGAAGCCGAGGTGCGTCTGATGATCGATCTGCTTGCCCTGATACGTGTACGTGCGCCGATCGGCGAACGCGGACTCGACGGCGGAGTTGGTGAAGGGATGAAAGGCGGCGCCGCGCCAGTAGAGCTCCGGCGCGGACTGCACCGCGAATGACGCGATCTTCGCCGCGTTCTTCCGGCGCAGCTCGCCGTTGATCGCCAGGAACTTCTCGATCGTCGATCCCTCCGGCTTGATCTCCGTCGTCCCCGCGAGAATCGCCGGCACGACGCGATCGAGGAACTTGTCGTCGAGCGGGATCGTGCTCTGGCGCGCGGCCTTCGGGAAGATGCGGTACTCGAAGTCGGCGCGCGCGGCGTTGCCCGCCTCGTCGCGCGCGAACAGGTGCATCGGCGTGCTCGCGTCCTGGTCGTAGAGCAGCGCGAAGAACGCGACGCGAACGCCTGGATCGGCGATCTTGACGCCGTCGACCGTGACGCCCGTGGCCGGATAGCCCGGATATTCCAGATTGCCGACCAGGACGCCCGACTGCACGTCGGTGGGCGAGACGCGATAGACGATCATCTCCGCGCCGCCCTGATTGATGTAGTGGTGCGTCGACAGCACGGCGATCGTCGGCCGCTCGAGCCGCACGGCGACGTCGCGCTCGGCCGTCGTGGCCACGCGGCGCAGGCCGAACAGGACGGGGCGCGTGGCCGTGACGCGAATGCGCGCGGGGCCGGACGCGAGGTCCGGCACGTTGTCGCGGCCGATCGCGTGCGTGACGCGCACGCGCGTCGGGCCGTCCGTGCTGAGGTGCGTCGCGCTCGCCGGATCGGCGCTCGACAGCACGCGCGTCGTCTTGCCGTTCTGCTCGACGTCGACGTCCACACCCGCGATCGCGCCTCCCGGGGCCTCGACGAGCACGTCGAGCGGCGTGCTGGCGCCCACGAACCGCTGCGGATTCAGGATCTGGACGGCGGGCCCGGCCATCCGTCCCGCTCCGAGATACACCCCTGCTGCCACGACGACGAGCACGACGACGAAGACGAGTAACTTGCGCATGGCGTTGATCATACGGGCATTTTTGAAGTTCAAAGTTCGAAGTTCGAAGTTCGAAGTTGCTGGCGTCGCCCGTGAAGCCCCCAACCGGCCTGCCGATTGTGAGCTCATGAACGTGTGTGCCTCGATGGCCGCCGCGCCCGGCCGGACGATCGCCGCCGCGGCGATGGCCCTGGCGGTGCTCGCCGGACGTCCGCCGATGGCGTCGCCGGCTGCCGCGGCGACGGGCACGGTCGAAGGCCACGTCCATGTCGTCACGGCCTCGAGCCGTCGTCTCGCCTCGGCCGGCGCCTATCCGAGCCGCGTCGTCACGATTGCCGCCGATCGCAACGTGTCGGAGCTTGCGAACGTGATCGTGTTCGTCAAAGCGAAGCCGACCGCGTCGACGCCGATGCGCGCCGAGATTCGTCAGGCCGACGAGGAGTTCGTGCCGCACGTGGTCGCCGTGACGGCTGGATCGCGCGTCGAGTTCCCGAACGAAGATCTCGTCTTCCACAACGTGTTCTCGCTCTCGCGCGCGGGGTCGTTCGATCTCGGGCGCTATCCGAAAGGCCATTCGAAGACGCGCGTGTTCGACAAGCCCGGCCTCATCAAGGTGTTCTGCCACCTGCACTCGCAGATGAGCGCCGTGATCCGGGTGTTCGACAATCCGTACTTCGCGATTCCGAACGGCGAGGGGGACTTCACGATTCCCGACGTGCCGGCCGGCGACTACGAGGTCGTCGCATGGCACGAGCGCGTCGGCGAAGTGACGCTCGCGACGTCGGTGACGGCCGGCCGCGCGTCATCGTTGTCGTTCTCGCTGCCACTGACCGACCAGCCATGAGCCTGTTCGGATCCGCCCGTCCGCGCGCGCCGCGCCTGCTGGTCAAGGTGCTCGGCTTCAGCTTCGGCGTGACGGCGGCGGTTCTCGCCGCGGTCTTCCTCGTGCTGTCGTGGCAGACGCGCGAGCGGCTCACGCGCGCGATCGTCGGCAATCAGGAGGCCAGCCAGCGGCGCTTCGCCGAGCTCGCCAGCCAGCGCCAGCGCGAGCAGCGCCTGCTGGCGTCGACGCTGGCGGAGAACCCGACGCTCAAGGCCGCCATCGACACGTACCACGCCGAGTCGGCGCACCACGGCACGTCGCTCGATCTCGTCAACACGATCGGCCACGAGCTCGGCAAGCTGCAGCGCACGCTGCGCGCGCCGGCCATGTCGGTGACGGACGTGGACGGCCGCGTGCTCGCGTCGGTCGGTCCGGCCGCCGCGGACTGGCGCGCCGGCAGCCGGCTGCCGGTGCGCGACGACGTGGCGGACGCGCCGCTCGAGACGGTCATCGCGCGCGGCACGCGCGTCTATCTGGCGACGGTCGTGCCGCTGATGCTCGGCGACGATCGCGTCGGCGACGTCTACCTCGCGTCGCCGCTCGACGGGGCCTACGCGCGCGAGCTGGCGCGCGAGGCCGGATCGGCCGTCGCCATCGTCGTCGGCGGCCGCATCGTCGCCAGCTCGGAGCCGTTGGCGCACATCCAGGAGCTGCAGCGCGCGCTGCCGCAGACGGCCGGATCGGTGACGCTCGGCGACGACGAGCTGGTGGTGGGCCGATTGTGGACGGTCGGCGCGGCCGCGGTGTACGCCATCGACTCGGTGACCAACGCGGCGCGCACGGCGATCCACGAGGCCTTCGGCGTGCTCGTCGTCATCGCCGGCGGCGCGCTGCTACTCGCGGCCGTCGGAAGCTGGTGGCTGGCCAGGACGCTGGCGGCGCCGATCCGCGATCTGACCGACACGCTGGCGCAGATGGCGCGCGAGCGCGACTTCGAACGGCCGCTCGTGCCGGCCGGCGGCAGCCGCGAGCTCGACGATCTGGTCGCGACGTTCGAAGCGCTGCGCGACGCCGTCGCGGCGGCCGAGGGCGAATCGGAAGCGGCGTACGTGGGCGTGATCGGATCGCTCGCCGCGGCGCTCGACGCGCGGGATCCGTACACGGCCGGCCATTCGGAGCGCGTGGCGAACCTCTCGGTGGCGATCGCGCGTCAACTCGAGTTGCCTGATCTCGATCTCGAGACCGTCCGGCTCGGCGCGCTCTTGCACGACATCGGCAAGATCGGCGTGAGCGACGCGGTGCTCCGCAAGCCCGGCACGCTGTCCGACGACGAGCTCGCGCAGATCAAGCTGCACCCGACGCTGGGCGCGCGCATCCTGCGGCCGCTGCGCTTCCTCTCCGCGCACCTGCCCGTCGTCGAGCTGCACCACGAGCAGCCGAACGGCCGCGGCTATCCGCACGGGCTCTACGGCGCGCAGATCCCGCTGCTCGCGAGCATCGTTCACGTCGCCGACGCGTTCGACGCGATGACGTCGGCGCGCGCGTATCGCCCGAGCCGGCCGGCCGAGGAAGCGATCGAGGAGCTGCGGCGTCACGCCGGGTCGATGTTCGCGCCGGACGTCGTCGACGCGCTGGCCGCGCTGCCGGCGCACGTGCTGCAGTCCTCGCAGGACGCGGCCGCGGCGGCGACGCTGGCCGACGAAGGCGCGTCGGTGCGCGGCGCGCTGATTCAATTTCGTGCGCGGGCCGCGGCGACCGCGCGCGGGCGGCAGGCGGGGTAGGGGATGGCGATGACCCATCAAGAGCGCCTCGACAGCAACTTCGAACTTCGAACTTTGAACTTCGAAACGGTGCAACGCACGCCAGACAGACGCGCGACGCGGACGCTGTTGTCGGTCGTGCTCGTGGCGCTCGCACTCGCGACCACGGCGTCGCCGGCGCTTGCGCAGGAGACGGGCGTGCCGGCGGACACGCGTCGCGTCGCGGTCGACACGGTCATCGGCACGCAGGACTACGTCGACGACGACGGGTCGTCGCCGGCGCAGTACGTCGTCGACGCGTTCACGACGGCGCAGATTCGGCCGCACTGGCAGGTGTCGTTCCGTCCCAAGGTCTGGCGCACGCGCGGCGACTGGGAGGGGCTCGTCGACCAGTTGTCGGTCGAGACCGATTTCCATCGCGGCAGCAACTGGCGCATCGAGGCGGGCCGGTTCCCGATGCCGATCGGGCTCGGCATGACCGAGAACCGCGCGGATCTCAACGCCGGGATGATCTGGTGGCATCGCGCGTACTACATGCCGCTGCCGTCGCTCGGCGCCGACGTGCCGCGCGTGTCGCTCGTGTCGGCCGTCTATCCGGAAGGCGTGCAGGTGAGCACGTCAGGCGCGCACTGGGACGCGCGCGCCGCGCTCGTCGATCGCGCGCCCGTGCAGTTCTGGCACGCGGCGCCGGGCTCGACGCGCGGACCGAACGGCGTGCTCGGCGGCGGCGTCACGCCCTGGCAGGGCTTCCGGCTCGGCGCGGGCGTGGCGTGGGGACCGTTCGCCGACGCCACCGACGCGCGCGGCGGGCTCGACTATCGGATGGCGAGCGTCGAGGGCGAGTACGCGTTCGGGTACACGAAGATCAGCGGGGAATGGACGCACGATCGGTTCGAGACGATGGCGGGCGATCGGCGCTCGTGGGGCTGGACGCTGCAGGCGCAGCAGACGCTGACGCCGCGCATCTTCGTCCACGTCCGCGCCAGCGGCATCACGTCGCCGGACGTCTCGCGCAGCGTGCCGACGACGACGATCGATCGCGCGTATCGCTCGATCGACACGACGATCGGCTACCGCCTCACCCCGCAGCTCACCCTCCGCCTCGGCCACACCGCGATGCGCGGCTTCACGAGCAGCCGCTACGACCAGCAGGCCGGTTTCTCGTTCATGTGGACGAGACGATGGTGGTAGAGGAAAACTTCGAACTATGAACTTCGAACTTTGAAATAAGAACCACTTCCACGTTTCGAAGTTCCAAGTTCGAAGTTCCGTTACGGTAGCTCCCGCACCCAGACATTCCTGAAGCTGATCGGCTCGCTCTTGTCGCCGTGGGCTTGAAGTTTGATCGGCGCGCCATCGAAGGCCTTGTAGAAGGGCTTGCCGATGGAGAGCGTCTCGCCCTTCAGCTCGACGTGATTCTGAATGAGCACGCCGTTGTGGAACGCGGTGACGTAGGCCGGCGTCTTCAGTGAGCCGTCGGCGTTGAACGTCGGCGCGGTCCAGACGACGTCGTAGACCTGCCATTCGCCGGGCTTGCGCATCGCGTTGGCGAGCGGGATGTACTGCTTGTAGATGCTGCCGGCCTGCCCGTTGACGTACGTCTTGTTCTCGTACGAGTCGAGCACCTGCAGCTCGTAGCCCGCGTCGCCCGTCCCCGTCGACGCCAGGAACACGCCGCTGTTGCCGCGCGCCTGATCGGTGCCGGTGATGTTGGTCGGGATCCGCCACTCGATGTGCAACTGGTAGTTCTTGAAGCGGCGCTTCGTCTCGATGTTGCCGGTCTGCTTGTCGACCGTGAACACGCCGTCCGCGACGGTCCAGCCGGCCGGCGACTTGCCGTCCTTGTTCGAGACCCACTCGTCGAGATTGCGGCCGTCGAACAGGACGATGGCGTCGGAGGGCGCCGCGCCGGCCGTGGCGCCGGGCGTCACGACCTTGGGAACCGGCTCCCAGACTTCGGTGTCTTGTGGACGTGGGCGCGGCGTCGACGCGGCGCCGCCCTGCGGGGCAGGCGTCTGCTGCGCCGACAACGCGACCGCCGACGCGCACACGACCACGGCCCCGAACGAACGAAGAATCAGATTGCGCATGCGGGGAATTGTGAGCGTGTGATCGGCGGGTGTCAATCGGGCGGCGGTCTTCGTCTTCGGTCCGCCGTCTGCCGGGCGGCCACAAGGGCCGCCCCCCTGCGGGCTACAGGCCACGCAGTACGCGCAGTGTCATCACCGCTGATGTGAGGCAGATAGCGAGATAGCCCGATACCAGATAGTGCGATAGCGCGATAGAGAGATAGGGAGATACAGTGTTTCCGCCCATGCCTCGCGGGAGGTGGCGTTCCGCTCGTGTGCGCGCGGTCGCGGCCGCTGCGTGCGCGGTCCTGGCCGTCCTGCTGCGGCCGGTCGCCGCGCAACAGGATCAGGCTGGCACCGGCCTCATCATCGGCCAGGTGCTCGAGGCCGGCTCCGATCGGCCGATCGCCGGCGTGATCGTGACGCTCGCTCCGGCGTCGCCCGGCGCGTCCACCGCCAGGCCGGCGTCGCCGCTGCGCGCGATGACCGACGCACGCGGACGATTCGTCCTGCGCGACATCGACAGCGGCCGCTATCTGCTGACGGCGTCCGTCGGCGGTAACGGCTTCTCGCCGAGCGGACTCTTCGTCAGCGGATCCGGCCAACAGATCGGCGCGTACTTGAACGGCGGATACGGACAGCGGCGTCCGGGCGGTCCGTTGACGACGATCGAGATCGCCGACGGACAGGCGATCGCCGACGCGGCGATTCGTCTGTGGAAAGGCGCGGCCATCGAGGGCACCGTCGTCGACGAAGCCGGCGAGCCCTTCGTCGGCCTGTTCGTCGCCGCGGCGCGACGGGACCGCGACGGGCGTCTGTCGAACGGACCGTCGACGCACACCGACGATCGCGGCTGGTACCGGCTCGGCGCGCTGCTGCCGGGCGAATATCTGGTCGTCGTCCCCCAGAAGCAGAACGTGTTTCCCGCGGCCGTCGTCGCGTCGGTGGCGCTCGCGCCTCGCGGATCCCCTGCCGCGCGGCCGTTCGGCGACACGACGGCGCAGGCCCAGCCGTCCAACGGCCTGCGCGTGGGATCGATGATCGTGTCGGCAGGCACGTCGCCGGACACGACAAACATGATCCCGCCGCACGTCGACGGCGACGTCGTGCGCGTGTATCGGACGACGTTCCATCCGTCAGCGACGACGTCGCGTCGCGCGACGCCCGTTCGCGTCGAAGCCGGCGAGACGCACCGCAGCGTCGACATCCGCCTGGAGCCGCAGCCCGTGGTGCCGGTCTCGGGCACCGTCGTCGACGCGTCGGGCCCGGTGCCGAACTTCGGCGTCCGTCTCATGCCGGCCGACGCCGACGATGGGTCGAGCGTGCTCGAAGCCGCGACGACCGCGACGGACGCGCGCGGCGCGTTCGTCTTTCCGCTGGTGCCCGCGGGCTCGTACACACTGCGCGCCGAGCGCAGTCTGCCGGCCCCGGGCGCGATGAACACGGGCGGACGTCCGTCGGATCTCAGCGGCGCGTCGGCGATGCAGCCGATCGCCGTCGGATCGACGCCGGTGACGAACGTCGCGCTGGTGATCCGGCCCGGCGCGAACGTGCGCGGCCGAGCGGAGTTCACCGGCGCCGCCGATCGACCCGTCGGAGGACTCCGCACCACGATGACGCTGGTGCCGACGCCTCCGGTGTACCGCTCGCCCGGCACGCTCCACGGCAGCGTCGTCAACGGCCAGGGGCAGGTCAGTTTCAGCACGGTCGTGCCGGGCCGCTATCTCATCACCGCCAACAGCACGCCGCCGTGGACGCTCGTGTCCGTGATGGCCGGCGGTCGCGATCTGACCGATCGCACGTTCGATCTGGACTCGGACATCGACGACCTGGTCGTCACGTTCATCGACGCGCCGGCCGCGATCTCGGGCAGCGTGCGCGTGCCGTCAGGAACGGCTGCGGATGCGATGTCCGTCGTGCTGTTTCCGTCGGACCGCGCGCGATGGCGCGACGCGTCGGCCGCCACGCGGTCGTTCCAGGCGACGCGCGTGTCGACGTCGGGCGCCTTCAACATACCGGCGGTGATTCCCGGCTCGTATGTGATCGCCGCCATCCACGAAGAAGACGCGGTGGACTGGCCCGACACGGCGTTGCTGACGTCGCTCGCCGGGATCGGCCGGACGATCGTCGTCGAGCCGCGACGGCAATTGACCGTCACGCTCGATCCCGTCGCGGTGAGGCGCGCGCCATGAGCGCGCGTCTGTGTGTTGCGGCGGCATGTCTGTTGTCGATCGCGTCACTCGCGGCTGCGCCACAAGACAGCACGCGCGATCTGCCGCCGATGAGCGCGACAGGCAGCGGCGCGATTGGCGGCGTCGTCACCAGCGACGCGCAAGGCGCGCCTCCCGTGCGTCGCGCGCTCGTGACGTTGTCGGGCAACGGCGCCAGCGGACGCACGATGACGGACGACGCAGGGCGGTTCGTCTTCGATGAGCTGCCGGCCGGGCGCTACACGGTCACCGTCGCGAAAGCCGCGTTCGTCACGACGTACTACGGCAGCCCGCGCGCCGGACGCGGGCCCGGGACGCCCATTCCTCTCGCGGACGGCCAGCGCGTGACGACGCTGGCTGTGACGCTCACGCGCGGCGCCGTGATCGAAGGCACGCTGCGCGACGGCATGGGGACGCCGCTCTCGAGCGGGCAAGTGCGCGTGCAGCAGGTCGCGTTCGTCAACGGCGAGCGGACGTTCATCAATGTGCCAGGCATTCTGCCGTGGGCGACGACCGACGATCGCGGCGTCTATCGGATCTACGGGCTGCCGCCGGGCGAGTACGTCGTCAGCGCCACGGGCGGCGGCGCGGGCGTCGCGCACGTCGTCACGAGCGAGGAGCTCGAAGAAGCCAATCGTCTAGCGCGATCGCGCAACGCCGCCGCGTCGAGACCCGTCGTCGCACCGCGACCGCAACCGTCGTTCGCGCGCGTCACGACGTTCCATCCCGACGCGGCCGCGCCGGCGCAGGCGCGGGCGATCGCGTTGCGCGCCGGCGAAGAACGGGCCGGCGTGGACATCGTCAGTCAGATCGCTCGCGTGTCGCGGATTGCCGGCGTCGTGATCGGCGAGCGCGGCAATCCGGAACGCGCGGGCCTGATCGGCATCGTGAATCTGACGACGGGATCGCTCTATTCCAGCGCTGGCGCGGTGCGCGCGGATGCGGACGGGCGATTCGCGACGCCGCCGATGCCGGCGGGGCGCTATCAGTTCTTCGGCCGCGCGGCCGTGCCCGCGACGCCGGACGGGCCGTTGCACGATTCCTGGCTCAGCGCGGACGTCGAGCTCGGCGAGACGGACGTGTCGGGTGTCGCCCTGTCGTTTCAACCGGGCGCGACGATTGCGGGACGTATCGCGCTCGACGGAGCGAACACGCCATCGTTTGTGCGCGATCGCGCCCGCGTCTCGCTCGCGCCCGTCGATTCGATCGCGAACGACGCGATGCCGCCGGCGCCGGTGTCGATCGACGCGGACGGAACGTTCCGGTTCGCGAGCGTCGCGCCGGGGCGCTATCGGCTGGCGCTGTCGGGGCTGGGCGCCTGGGCGGCCGTGACGGCACTGCGCGACGGCCGCAACTGGCTCGACGAACCGATCGATCTGAACGCGGGCGAGGCCGTGCGCGACGTCGTCGTCGCGCTGACGGATCGCGCGACGGAGATCACCGGGACGCTGTTCGATCAGCTCGGCCGCCCGGCGCCGGAGTACGCCGTCGTCGTCTATCCCGTCGACCCCGCGTTACGCGCAGGCGCGCCACGCCGATCGACCGGCCTCGTGCGCCTCGGCACGGACGGCTCGTATGCAATCACGGGCCTTCCGGCGGGCGAGTACTTCCTTGCGGCCGTGACCGAGCTCGATCCCGCGCAACTGAACGATCCCGCGTTTCTCGACGCGATGAGCGCCGCCGCGATCCGGATCACGCTGTCGGACGGCGAGCGGAAGCGACAGGACGTTCGGTTGGGAAGGTAGGGCCGGCCACGGGCCACGGGCCACGGGCTACGGATACGGACTCGCCGGGTCTGAAGACCCGGCCTACAACTGCTCAACGTTCGCCCCGTACAGATGCAGGCCGGCGCCCTGTACGGATGCAGGCCGGCGCCCCGTACGGATGTAGGCCGGGTCTTCAGACCCGGCGAGAAGGCCGATAGCCAGATGAGAGACAGATAGCGAGATAGCCCGATCCCAGATAGCGCGATAGCGAGCTAGCGCGTTAGCGAGATGCCACGTCCTCCCGCTAGAATCGTCAGCCATGTCTCTGCCCGAACCCTGGCTCCGAGGGCCCGTCGACGGCGTCGCGCCGATCCTGATGCCGGCCGCGCACGCGCTGCTGCAGGCCCACGAGGACGTCGCGACGCTCGCGCCGACGGTATCGACCGATTTGCTGTGGCGCGCGCACGGCGCGGCGACGGCCGGCTTTCACCTGCTGCACCTGGCTGGCGCGCTCGATCGCATCTTCACGTATGCGCGCGGCGAGATGTTGGACGATGCGCAGAGGGCGGCGGCGCGAGCGGAAGCCGTGCCGCATCCGGAGCTCGGCGGCGTCGCGCTGGCGGCGGTCGTCGACGCGGCCATCCAGCGGGCGCTGGCGCAGTTGCGGGCCACGCCGGCCGAGCGGGTGCTCGACGAGCGCCGCGTCGGCCGCGCGGGATTGCCGTCGACCGTCCTCGGCTGTCTGTTCCATGGCGCCGAGCACAGCACGCGGCACTCCGGGCAGTTCATCACGACGGTCAAGATCCAAAGCTCGCTATAATCGCGGGCACCATGGACATCCTCTGGTGGCACTGGCTCGTGCTGGG
>CAZNMF010000284.1:0-4169 GCA_964573795.1 uncultured Solibacteraceae bacterium | reverse complement strand
GCGAACATGCTGAGCTTCGTGATCTCGCAGCGGTATCAGCCCGACCCGATCTATCACGCCCTGCTCGCGCAGGACGGGGTCAGTCTGTCGCCACACGATGCGACAGCGCTGCACGTGGAGGGATGATCGCGGGCGGCCACGGGGGGCGCCCCTACACGGGCTGCTTGTCCGCCGTAGCCTTCGGCGAAGGCGGACGGGCTACGAGCGGCGGGCGTCTGGGCCGCCCTTGTGGCGCGACGCCCGGGCGCCCACAAGGGGCACCCTACGTCGACGAATGCGTTGGTCCCTATCGTGTCTTCGTCCCTTCGTCCCCTGGTCCCCTGGTCCCGAAAGAGATTTCTACACCCCCGGTCCGCCCTGCCGATTACGAGATCGCACGGCGGGGGTGTCGGCGATGGAACGGGCATGGCGACGGAATGTGTTGATTGCGACGGTGATGGCGGCCATTGCCCTCGCGTCACCTGCCATGCGAGCCGACGAGGACGGCCCGACGGCCGCCGAAGCCATCGCCAAGCTCAAAGCCGGCAACGCGATCTTCGCCGCGAATCCTGACGCGGCGCTGCCGATCAGCGCTGCCGCGCGCGCGGCGCTCACCGAGGACCAGGCGCCGTACGCCGCGGTCCTGTCGTGCGCCGATTCGCGCGTGCCGCCTGAAGTCGTCTTCCACGCCGCGCTGGGCGATCTGTTCGTCGTCCGATCCGCGGGCCACGTCGCCGATCGCGCCGTGCTCGCCAGCCTCGAATACGCTGTCGATCGCCTGCACGTCCCGCTCGTCGTCGTCATGGGACACGAGTCCTGCGATGCAGTGAAGACGGCGCTCGGCGCGTCGGCGGCACGCCCCGCGAGCCCGAATCTCGACTATCTCCTGAAGGCGATTCGACCGGCGGTCGCAGCCACGGCGTCGATCACCGACGCGACGCGCCTGCGTGCCGCCATCCTCAGGAACATCGAAGAGACCGTGAACGACCTGATCGACGACAGCACGTTGCTGCGTCACGCCGTCGAGTCGAGCACGCTCAACTTCGTCGGCGCCTACTACGAGCTGTCGTCGGGGCGCGTGTATTTCTCGGAGCCGATCGGGATCGTCCTGCAGGCGCGCGTCGGAGCCGCGCACTGATGCGCCGGGCCCGCTTCTCGATCGCGCGCGCGATCGTCGCCGCCTCGCTCGTGCTGGGCGACGTCGCAGTTGCAGGCGCGCAGTCGCACGATCCCGCGCCCGCGACGACGGCGCACTCGTCGGCCGCGGCAACCTCGAGCGACAAGCCGTCGCCGGCATCCGCGGAGCCGGCGAGCACGTCGCCGGAGAAGCCGAAGTTGCCGGCGCCGCCGCCCGACATGAAGACGGTCGTCGAGCGGATTCAGAAGCGCATCGAGGAAGAAGTCACGAGACCGGAAGCCGCGCGGCGCGCCACCACGAAGAAGCCGGCGGCATCACGCCGCGTCGCGGCCGCGCCGCCGCCCAAGCCGGATGGCCGCGTGCACCTCACCTGGCGCGCCTCGCTCGTCTGGCCGGAGGATCTGACGGATCGACAGTAAAATTTCGAACTTCGAACTTTGAACTTTTTCGCCTTACGCCTTGACCGCGGTCCGTTTTGCGACAGCCGAGCCGATCTGCTCGAAGATCGCGCTCGTGACCTCGTCGGCGGGACGCGTGCCGTCGACGACGGACAGGTCGCCGCGCTCGCGGTAGTGCTCGATCAGCGGCGCGGCCGTGTTGCGGTACGTCAGCAGCCGGTGACGGATCGTCTCGATGTTGTCGTCGTCGCGCGTGATCAGGATCGAGCCGCACTTCGAGCACAGCTCTTCTTCCGATCCGTACAGGCTCGCGGACGTGTAGAGCATCTTGCACTTGCTGCAGATGCGACGCGAGGTCAGGCGCCGCTCGAGCTCCGCCTCGGGCACCTCGAGCACGATCGCCTGCACGCGCCGATCGCCGAGCAGGCCGTCGAGCGCGTGCGCCTGCACGATCGTGCGCGGAAAGCCGTCGAGGACGAATCCCTTGGCCGTGTCCGGCCGCGCAAGGCGATCGCTGACGAGATCGATCATCAGCGCGTCGTCGACGAGCGCACCCGCCGACAGAATGGACTGCACGCGCTGGCCGAGCGGCGTGCCCGCTTTGACGGCCGCGCGCAGGATGTCGCCCGTGGAGACCATCGGCACGCCGTAGCGCTGACAGATGCGCGTGGCCTGCGTGCCTTTGCCGGATCCCGGCGGACCGATGAGGATGATGCGTGGATGCCGCATGACGATCGCGATGGTCTCGAGCCATCAACGATGGCAGCGGGGACCTCAATTCGAAGTTCGAAGTTCGAAGTTCGAACACTGACAAGGCGCCTCCGGCGCGTCTGGAAACCTAAGATACTTGCTCGCGCGGAAAAGGGCCACCGGGAATGGTGGGACCGGTTCCAGGTCCGCGCAATTCAGTGCCGTTGTGGTGAGAGCGCAAGCGCCTGCTGCACCCAGTCGCGCGCCAGCGGCTGCAGCGCGGCGTAGGCGACCCACGCGGCGCGCGCCCACCGATCGACGCCCGCGATGAGCAACGCCGGCTCGGCGAGCTCCGCAAGGCTCGCGATGGTGACGACGCCACGAGCCGCTGGAATGCCGGGCGCCGGCGGATAGGGATCGTTCCACTCGCGGCGCTCGACGAGCTGTTGCAGCGCGCGATAACCCCGCTCGTGCCCGCCGTGCTCGATCGCCCAGCAGACGCCGCCGAGGTGCATCACCAGGCCCTTGTAGCGGCCGCAGAAATCCTCTTCGTGCTGGATCGAGTAGACGTCGTGCATGAGCCGCCACGTCTTCAAGCTGTCGGTCCACGCGAGCGCGCGTACGCGCAGCGAGACGTCGTCGAACAGCTCCTGACACGCCGTGCGTCCCGCGGCGACGCCGCAGCCCGGGCACCGATCTCCGGTCGACGTCACGCCAGCTCCGCGAGCGCGTCCACGACTGCCTGCGCGACGACGCCATCGTCGGCGCCAGTGCCGCCGCTGACGCCGACGCCGCCGATGACCGCGTCATCGACCACGAGCGGCACGCCGCCCTCGGAGGCGACGACGCCGGCGAGGCTCAGGACGTTCGTGCCGCCGTTCTTCACGCGCTCTTCCCACACTTTCGTCGGGCGCCGGAAGTGGACCGCCGATCGCGCCTTGCGCACCGAGATCTCGTAGCTCGCGAGCTGCGCGTGGTTGACGCGCTCGACGACGATCGGCGTGCCGCTGTCGTCGGCGATCGTGACGAACATGGCCCAGCCATGACGCGCGACCTCGCGCTCGGCCGCGGCGACGAGCTTCTTCGCCAGCGCGAGCGTGATGACTTTCTTCTGGATGAACAACGGTTCGGACACCGCGCGGACCTCCGAGGTGAGTCAATTGTAGCTTGGTGGGTCGGGGGTTCTGAGGTTCTAGGTTCTAGGTTCTAGGTTCTGGGTTCGCGCGATGTCCCGATGATCCGATGTCTCACCACTCGACCCGGGCCGAAATCCTGGCTGTCCGGGGAATCGTCGGATGCGTGTGGATGTCGTCGATGCCTTCCGCGGGCTCGCCGGGCAGACGAGACGTGTAGTAGTAGTCGATGTCGCTCGCATCGGCGTTCAGGAGATTGAACGCGTCGAGCACGATGCGCAGGTGCGCCGAGACACGCACGCCGATCTGGCCGTTGAGCAGGCTCGTCGGCGCTGATCGCACGCGGTCGTCCTCAACGAGCGGCCGCGGGCCGAAGTAGCGAAGGCGCAGACTGCCGAAGACGCACGACGACGGTTCGACCGTGACGCCGAGCGACGTGATGACCTCGGCGGCGCCGGGAATCCGATCGCCCGCAGGATCCGCGTCCGTGAACCGCGCGTGCGACCACGCGATGTCGGCGTCGGCGTTGAGCCACGGCGCGACGCGCACGTAGGTCGCCGATTCGACGCCGTACCGGCTGCTCGGCCGGCTGCCCTCGGTCGTGCCGGCGTCGCCGACGAACAGCAGCTCCGAGCCCAATCCCAGCCGCCACAGCGCGAGCGTCGTCTGCACGCGAGGGATCGCCACGGTGCGCAAGCCCACTTCCATGCCGCGCGCGCGGACCAGCGGCGTCACCGGATTGGCTGGATCGCCCGACGACGGGTCGCGTGTGATCGTCACGCCGCGCGCATCGTTGCTGTGGAAGCCGAGGCCGGCGTTCGCATAGATCTC
>CAZNMF010000283.1:0-16740 GCA_964573795.1 uncultured Solibacteraceae bacterium | reverse complement strand
CGGGATCTCGAGCGCCTCGGCAATGGCGGTGTCGATCGACGTCCCGCCCCAATCGAGCACGCGCGTGAACTCGCAGTAGTCACCGTCGGAGACGGCGAAGATCGTGCGCTCGTGACCGATCGAGAGCGCGACGACCGCAGCGGAGGGAGCCTCCTCTCGGGATTTCGTCACGGCGCGGAGAAGCGCGAACGCGTCGAAGTCGATCCCGGCGAGCTTGAGGTTCGCGCGCCTGCAGACGTCGATGTACTGGTCGATCAGCCCGCGGTGCGCGAATGCGATCAGGACGCGGCGCGACCCGTCCGGGCCTTCCCCGAGGTCGATGTGGTCGATCACAGCCTCGTTGAGACGGAAGGGCAGTACCTCCTGCGCGCGGAACTTGATCGCGTTCTGCGCAGCCTTCTCGTCTTCGATCGCCGGAACGTCGATCACCCGCACGCCGATGCGGTTCGTCGCGACGCCGATGCGGATGCCGCGCTTCGGCAGCTTGTGTAGGGAGAAGAACGACTTCAGCGCGGAGAGCAAGACGGCGCTCCGGCAGATCGATCTGCACTTCCATGACCTGCGCCGGGAAGCCGGGAGCCGCTGGCTCGAGGGCGGCGTCCCGCTCCACACGATTCAGCGGTGGCTCGGCCACGCCACCATCAGTCAGACGAGCACGTACCTCGCCGTGACCGACGCCGGGTCACACGAGGCGATGGCGAAGTTCGATCGGGCGCGCGTCACCGCGCCGCCGGCGGCCCCGCCCGACGACGTCGACGCCGACGTGCCGTCGGAAAACTTGCAAGAAAGTTGCAAAGAGGATGGCGAAAAGTGGTCGGGGCGACTGGATTCGAACCAGCGACATCTCGCTCCCAAAGCGAGCGCTCTACCAGGCTGAGCCACGCCCCGACGAAGCCTGATGGTATCAGGCTTCGTCAGGCTACAGGCTACAGGCGACGGGCGACGGACGCGATTCGGGTCGCCACGAGGGCGGCCCCCAACGGACACCGTAGCCCGTAGCCTGTCGCCCGAAGCCCGCGTAAGGGCGTTCCTTGTGGCCGCCCGTTCGCTACGGCCGCCTCCGCGCGACGTACTTCGTCCCGTCGAGCGCCGTCACCGACAGCTGATCGCGCGAGACCGGCTCGAAATACAGCGTGTCGGACGATCCATCGTCGCCGAAGAGCATGAGCTGGCCGCGCTGGCTGTTGGCCTTGCCGCGGCTCGTCCGCCCGTCGGCTTGCATCACCAGCGTGTAGTTCGCGCCGCCGTCGACGGTCAGCGTCTTCTTCATCGGGAGAAACGCGTTCTCCGGCGTCAGCTCCCACGTGCCGACGATGTCGGGCGCGACGCGCGCGTTGGCGGCCATGTACTGATAGACCGCCTGCGCGCGCGCCCGCTCCTGTCGCTCCTGCATCTGGCGGAACGGCCGTTCCTCCGGCGATTCGGCCGCCTGCGGCTGCGGCCGGTCCGACATCATCCGCGCGATCGCGAAGTTCATCTGGTTGACGTCGTTGCGCAGTGCATCGGGGACGCCGGCGTTCGTTGCGGCTTGCAGGTAACGCTGGGCCTGATCGGCCTGGCCCGCCTCGAGGAACGTCTTCGCGAGCTCGACCAGCGCCTCGCCCGATCCTGCCGTCGCCTGATCGCCGAAGTTCGTGTCGCCCCGCGCATTGCCGATGCGCGGGATCATCGTGCCGGGCGCGGGCACGAACGACGCCGCGGCGAGGAGCTGCTGCTGCGCCTCGTCCTTCCGTCCCAGCGCGCGCAGCGCCTTGCCCGCCGCCAGACTCGACTGCGCCAGCAGCGTGGCCGCATTGACCGGCGCGGGGACGACGGCGCCATGCTGCGGCTCGTCGTCGGGCAGCATCGCGGAGAACATCTGGCGGGAGTAGTCGCTGCGGGAGACGCGCGCGCGCAGCGCCGCATTGGCGAGATAGAGATCGACCGCGCCCGCGAGCTGATTCGCGCGCTCGAGCGGCGCGGCGATCCGCATTCGCGCGCGCATGATCAGGCCGAAGTCGATGGGATCGCGTGTGAGCGGCGCGCCCTGGCGATTGTCCGGCTCGTCGAGACGGAGGCGGGCCTCCTCGAGCGCGATCGCCTCGCGAAACGCCGCCGCGGCCTCGGCCGTCTTGCCCTGCTGATCCAGCGTGACGGCCAGATACGCGGGCACACGCGCGTCCTCGGGATCGAGCTGCCGCGCGCGCGTGAGGTAGCCGGCCGCGCCCGACCACGCCGTTTTCGCGGCGCGCGCCCACGCCAGCCGCAGCAGCGGCGCCGCCGTCGTGTTGACGAGCTGCCGCTCGATCGCCTGCTGTTCTTCGGCGAGATCGCGCTGGCCGGTGCTCGCGTAGAAATCGACCAGCTCGTCCTGCGCCTCGAGCGATTTCGGATCGAGCTTCACGGCCTGCTGCAGCGCGGTCTGCGCGCCCGGCAGGTCGCCGTCCCACAGGCGCAGATCCGCCTCGATGAGATAGCCGGCGACGGTGCTCTTCGACACCTGCACCGCGCGCTCCATGGCCGTGCGCGCGCGGCGCCGCAGATCGGCTGCCGTGGCGTCGAGCTGCGATGCCCGCGCCAGGTCCGCCTGCGACGGCGGATAGCAGGTCGTCGTCGTGACGCGATTGATGTAGTCGCCGTGATCTTCGTCGTGCGTGCTGCTCGAGCAGCGATCTTGACGCAGCGACGCGGCCTCGGCGGACATCTGGTTGGCGCGCATCGCGCGGAACCGTGCGTACAGGCGCAGCGCGTCGGGGTTGTTGCCCGCAGCCGCCAGCGCCTGATCGGCGACGGCCTCGGCCTGGTCGTAGCGCTTCAGCGCGGTGAGCGCCATCGCCTTCTGGATCAGCGCGCCCGCGTGCCTGCCGTCGATGACGAGGGCCTGATCCGCGATCTGGATCGCGCGCGTCAGCTCCGGCTCGCGCGAAGTCTGGACGCGATACTCGACGGTCTCGCGCCGCGGCTCCACGGCTTCGCCGCGGTTGTCGGCTTCCGTCACGAGATAGCGCGCCAGGTCGGCGTAGCGATCGGCCTGGCGCGGGCTCGCGCGCACCGCATCTTCGAGCGCGCGGACCGTGTCCTGATAGATCTCGTCGTAGCGCACGCGCCGCTCGCCGGCGATCTTGTGGATGCGCGTCGCGATGGCGGCGAGCTGATCGGCGCCATCGCCGCGCTGCGCGGCGGTCTCGAGATCGGCCCACGCGCGCGCCGCGTCGCCGTCGACGCGCTGCCGCGCCAGCTCGGCGTCGATGGCGCCCCGCGCCCGCGACGTCGCCGCGCCGTCGAGCCGCGCTGCCGTCGCCAGATCGGCGGTCACGCGGGCGCGGTCGCCCAGGCGCGCGGCTGCGGCCGCGCGTCCCAGATAGCCCGCGGCGAAATCGGTCCGGCTCGTGAGCGCGAGCGTGTACTCGCGCCGCGCCGTCGCCGGACGTCCCAGCGCGAGCCAGCAGTTCGCGCTGATATAGACCAGATCGGCGTTGTCGGGATATGCGGTCCGCGCGAGATCTATCTCGCGCAGCGCGGCTTCGTACTGGCCGCCGTCGTGCAGCGCCTTCGCGCGAGCCGCGTGCGCGGGCGCGAGATCGGCGCGACGCGTCGCGCGATAGGCGAACGCCTGGCCGGCCTTCAGCATCGCCGCGCGCATCGCGGGACTCTTCACCGCCTCGGGCGTGCCTGCGCCGCCGAAATCGGCTGGAAGGCGCAAGTGTTGATAGGCGTTCGCCAGCTCGTACGCGACGATCGTCCCGTACTCCGTCGAGTAGTCCTGTCCGCCTTGCGCGATGTGGCCGGGAATGCTGACGAGCGGGGGCGGACCGCCCTGGCCCTGCAGGCTGCGCGGGCCGCCGCCGAGCGCGTGCTCCGGCGAGACGATCCCGCTCATCGCTTCGGCGGCGTACGTCCACAGCTCGGCCTCGCGGCCTCGGAGACCGAGCCGCTTGGCGCGCGCGAGATCGCTCAACGCCGGCTGGAACTGCTCGGCGAGCGTCTCGGCCACGCCGCGCGCGAGCACGAAGGTCGGATCGTCGCCGGACGCGTCGAGCGCGCGCGAGAACGCGGTCGCCGCCTCCGGCCAGTGGCCTTGCGTCAACGCGTCGAGACCATCGAGGTAGGCGACGAGCGGCGGGGCCGCGGGCGGCGGCAACTGCCCGCCCGATGGTGGCAGGACGTTGGCCGACGCCGAGGGCGCCTGCGATGGCAGTCCGCCCTCACGCGGCGGGCCCGCGCTGGCGCCGGACGACGCCTCCGGCGCTTTGTGACATCCGAACACGACCACGAGCGCCGCGGCCGCCACGACCGTCGTCCATCTGCTGCGCATACGTCCCTCGCGACACGAGCGGCAATCTTACAGCGGCGCGACGACGTTACGGCTTCTCGCGCGCCCCGCGGTCTTCGAGATACGTCATGAGCGCGACGTCGCGCGCCTCGATTGCCGAGACGAGCGGCGTGATCCCGCGCGCCGTGGTGTTCACGTCGACGCCCGCCTCGACCAGCACGTGAACGATGTCGGCTTGCCGATTCTCGACGGCGAGCCCCAGCGCGACGGCGGCGAGACGCGGATCGAGCCGGGCCTGCATCAGCGCGCGCGCCAGCTCGGCCGACCCATTCGATATCGCGTCGAGCATGGGCTCGCCGCGTTGTGCCGTGTACCCGCCGCGGACCGACGGGCCTTCGCCCCATGCCACGTCGGGACGTGCGCCGCGCTCGAGCATCGCGCGCACGATCGCGATCGTCTCAGGCTTGTCCGGCCGGACCTGCCGCAGCGCGAGCTTCCACGCCGATTGCTGGTGGCCGTCGTGCGGGGCCATCTTGTTCGGATCCGCGCCTGACGTCAGCAACTGCTGTACGCGCGCGACGTCCACCGCGACGGTCGCCGCGACGAGGTGACGTTCGGGCTCGCCGCCGTACTCGCCGTTGTCGCGGCGGCCGCACGCGGGTGAGACGCAGAGCGCCGCAATCGCGAGGATCGCGACGGGACGGACGACGATCGTCATCGCGTCGTCTCCGCAGGCGAGCCGGTCTGCAACGCCGCGATCGCGACGTCGAGGTCGCGCGCGAGCGCCGGATCCCGTTCGTCCGCGCGCGCGGCGGTCGCGACGTCCAGCGCCGTCCGCCCGTCCGTGCCGCGCACGGACGCATCCGCGCCTCGTGCGAGCAGCGTGCGCACCGCTTCGGCCCGGCCGAAGATCGCGGCGCGGCAGAGCGCCGTCTTGCCATCGATCGGCGACGCGGCGTCGATGTGCGCGCCCGCCGCGAGCGCCTGCTCGATGCCGGCGACATCGCCGTGGCGCGCGGCGCGAAACAGTCGTTCGTCCTGATCGGTGAACGACCAGCCGGGCAGCAGGACCTTCCAGGCGATGAACGCCGCGCCGGCAACGGCCAGCAGCAACGCGAGGACGAGACGGCCTCCTCGGCCGAGGCCGAGCAGCGCGAACCACCACGGCGTCTTCGACCCGGAGGCCGTTGCCACGGCAGAGTTGTACTTCAGCGTGAGGGCGGACGCCAGCGTCGTGTGCGATCCCGAGGCGACGCGCGGGGTGCATCGGCGTGGCCATTTGGCGTAGGCTAACGGCCGATCCCCGAGTCCACCGTGAAATTTGGCGTCACCACCTATCTCTGGTCGGCGGAGTTCACGCCCGCGCAGGTGTCCGTTCTTCCCGAGTTGAAGCGGCGCGGCTTCGACGGCATCGAGCTGCCGGTCTTTCGTCCCGCCGGATTCGACACGCGCTGGATTCGCCGCGCGCTCGACGACAACGCGCTCGCCTGCACGATCGCCGCGGTGCTCGTGCCCGGCTTCAGCCTGATCACCGACGACGCGGACGTACGGCGACGGTCGATCGACAACGTGCGCGACATCATTCACGTCGCCGCCGAGCTCGGGAGTGCGCTCGTCGCCGGACCGTTGTATGCGCCCGTCGGCGAGCTGCCGGGCCGGCGACGCACGGAGGACGAGTGGCGCCGCGCGATCGATGCGTATCAGCGGCTCGGCCAGACGCTCGATGCCGACGAGGTGACGCTCGCGATCGAGCCGCTCAACCGCTTCGAGACGTTCTTCCTCAACACGATCGACGACGGCGTTGCGCTGTGCGAGGCCGTGGACCATCCGCGCGTCGGGCTGCTGTTCGACACGTTCCACGCGAACATCGAGGCCAAGGACGTCGCGCGGGCGTGCATCACAGGCGGACGGCACATCAAGTACGTGCACACGAGCGAGAACGACCGCGGCACGCCCGGCTCGGGCCACGTCGACTGGCCCGGCGTGTTCCGGGCGCTCTCGACGATCGGCTACGACGGCTGGCTGACGATCGAGAGCTTCGGCTTCTCGCTCGGCGATCTCAGCGCCGCGGCGGCGATCTGGCGCGACATCGAGTCGTCACCAGAGGTGATTGCGTTCGAAGGGATTGAATTTCTGAAGAAGGTTCTCGGTTCTCGGTTCTAGGTTCTGGGTTCGGGTTCTCGGTTCCGGGGGTTCCGGGTTCCGGGTTCCGGGGTTCTGCGATGACGATGAGGCGCGCCGTCTGGGTCGGGCTGATCGTATTCGTGGGGTTCGTGCTCGTCGAGCGGCACACGCGCGGACAGGGAGCACGGACGCCGCCGACGTTCCGCGGCGGCGTCGACGTCGTTCAACTCGACGTCACCGTGCTCGACAAAGATCGACAGCCGCTGCGCGGCTTGACGTCCGCGGATTTCACGGTGCTCGAGGACGGAGCGCCTCGACCGATCATGGCGGTGACGTCCGTGGATGTGCCGCCGGCCTCGGCGCCGAGCGCGGCGTGGATGCGCGATGTCGCGCCGGATGTCGTCAGCAACTCGCGCTACACCGGACGCATCTTCGTCATCCTGTTCGACGACGCGAATACGGGACATGCGGGCGATACCTGGGATCCGTGGGTGCTCAGGACTGGACGCCGCATCGCGCATGACGTCGTTGATGGGCTCGGTCCCGCCGACGCGGCGGCGGTGACCTTCGCCTTCACGGGCACGAAGCAGAACTTCACTCCGGACCACGCCCAACTCGTCAGCGCGATCGACTCATTCGAGCCGAGGGATAGTCCGTCGGCCGGCCCGCCGCTGGGCTGTGCGTTCCGCGGCCGCGGAGGCTGCGTGCTCGATGCCATCGAGCACATTGCCGACGCGCTGCCCTCGCTCCCTCCACGGCGCAAGATTCTCGTGCTCATCAGTGCGGGCAAGTTCCCGCTCCCGGAGCTGGATTTCGATCAGGATGCGCCGACGAACCGCGATGGGCCTAGGGCGCAGTTGGAGGACGCTGTCCGAGTGTTTCGCAAGCTCCAGCAGGCGAACGTCTCGGTCTACGGATTCAGCCCGCACGGCCTCCAGGTCGGCGGCGTCAGCAGCGGCGATGAAAAGCTGCGAATGTTCGCCGAACAGACGGGTGGCCGCGCCGTACTCGACACGAATGCGCCCTGGGACGGCGTGCCGATGATGTTCGCCGAGACGCAGAGCTACTATCTCGTCGCGTTTCAGTCGGGACATCAGGACGGCCGCGCGCATCGCATCCGCGTGCGTGTGAATCGGACCGGCGCCGACGTGCGTGCTCGCAGCGGCTACGTCGCACCGAATCTCGATCATCCGAAGAAGATCGGCAAGCCCGCGCCCGTGTACACGCCGCTCGAGACCGCGCTCGCAAGCGGATTTCCCGACAGCACCGTGCCGATCGACGCGAGCCTCGCGGCATTCGCCGATCCCGGACGGCAGACGATGACGGCGCATATCATCGCGTCGGTGCGTCCCGGACTCGCGGACGCGCAGGCACATCGCGTGACGATCCGCACGTCGGTCTTCGACAAGGAATGGAAAGAGCGCGGACGGGACTCGCAGGTCGTGGCGATGTCGTCGCGCGCAAGCGATGCCGCCGGGACTGTGACCGCGGCCCTGCCACTCAAGCCCGGACACTACGAACTGCGCCTCGCGGCCGAGAGCGACGGAAGGGCGGGAAGCCTGTTCACGGATCTCGACATTCCGAACGTCGGCAACGAACGTCTATCGGTGTCAGGCGTGCTCGTCGGCGCACCCATCGCCGCGGCGGCGCGCCGCGGCCCCGCTGCCAATGCTTGGCCGATTCAGCCGACGACGGTGCGAACGTTCCGCCGCGACGAGCGTGCGTCCGTCTTCTTCGAGATCTACCAAGGCGGAACCTCCGCGCCCGTGCCGGTGTCTCTCCATATCACCGTGCTCGACAGGTCTGGCGCGACCGTCGTCGACGAGACGCGCGACGTGACCGTCGATCGCTTCGCCGTCGATCGGCGCGCGCCCGTGGTCTACGATGTGCCGCTCGCACAACTCGGTGCCGGCGGCTATCTGCTGTCATTCGACGTCGCGCGGCGGACACAGCACGTGCAGAGACAGGTGAGGTTCCAGGTCCGATGACGATGGGCAGACTCGCGTGGGGTGGCGTTGTCGGCGCGCTGGCGGTGACGTCACTGACGCTCGCCGGTCGCGCGCAGCAGGCGGTCATTCGATCGTCGACCGATCTGATCTCCGTCGACGTGCAGGTCGTCGATCGCGACGGACAGCCCGTCGACAATCTGAAGGCCGATCAATTCGAGGTGCAGATCGCGGGCAAGAAGCGCGCGGTCCGGCTCGTCGACTTCGTGCGCACGACGACCGCCCCCTCGTCCCCTGGTCCCTTGGTCCCTTCGTCCCCTAGTCTCGTGGTCCCTTCGTCACCTGGTCCCCAGTCCCCGTCCCGCCGCCAGACATTCATGATTGCCGTCGACGCGCAGACGTTCTATACGGCCGAAGCGCGCGGCGTCATCGTCACCGCGCAGCAGTTCGCGCGGTCGCTCGCGCCGGGAGACATCGCCGGGCTGTTCACGTATCCGCTTGGCCCGAAGGTCGAGCCGACGACGGATCGCGCGGCGTTGATCGCGGCGCTGGAACAGGTGACGGGCCAGCGCGAGCCGCAGGCTGTGTACGAGTTCAACGTGCGCAACTCGGAGATCGTCGACTACTTCGCGCGTGGGGAAGATCAGGGCCGTTCACCTGTGGGAGCCCCGCCCGTCCGCGGGCGCGCGGTCGCGTCGGATACGGGACCGATCGTGAATCGCTACTGCGGCGGCGACGTCACGTGCGCGCTGCGATTCCGCACGGAGATGACGACGCGCGCCGGTCTGCTCGAAGCGCAGGCTCACGCGGATCTCGGGCGGCTGCGCGATCTGATCGACGGCATGGCGAAGGTCGACGGCCGCAAGATCCTCGTGCTCGTCAGCGCGGGGCTGACGATCAGCGATCGCCCGGGCGGCCGTCCCGACATCGGCGATCTGCCGATCGAGCTGGGCGAGGCGTGCGCGCGCGCCAACGTCACGCTGTACACGCTGTTCGTCGACAACAGCGTGCTCAGCCAGTTCTCGGCCGAGACGCGCCAGGCCGCCAAGTCGCTGGTCAACATGGCGCGTGACGCCGACGTCGCGGAGCGATCGCTGGATCTGTTCACGGGCGCGGCCGGCGGCACGGTCATGAAGATCCTCACCGGCAGCGGCGAGCAGGCCTTCGGCCGCGTTCTGCGCGAGACCTCGGCGTACTACCTGCTCGGCATCGACGCCACGGACGCCGATCGCACGGGCCGGCCGCTGCCCATCACCGTCAAGGCGAAGGGCAGAGGGCTGACGGTCCGAAGCCGCGCGTGGGTCGTGATGCCGAAGGCCGCGGGCTCCTGACGGGTTTCGAACTTCGAACTTTGAAATACTGCCCCCGTAAGCCGTAAGCCGTAAGCCGCCCGCCTTCGCCAAAGGCTACGGCGGGCAAGCAAGCCGCCCGCCTTCGCCAAGGCCGCACCGCGACCAGTGCGCCCTTAAGTCGATCTCCCAAAAGGATTTGCGCTGACGACGGGATTCGCGTAGCCTAGCGGGAGGTCCAGACGTCACGTGCCACCGCTGGAGCTGTCGCTCGAACTGAAACCACAGGCCCGCCTCGACATCGTCGACGTCAAGGCGCGCGCCGCCGCCGTTCACGGGGACGCCTTCGAGCCGTTCGCCCACTGCCTCTACGTCTCGCCGCATACGACGGCCGGGTATCTGTCGCAGAGCTTCGCCGCGCGGCTGTCGAAGCGCGGGCCGGGCGTGGGGCGCTACGTCGAGCTCTTCCGCACGGCGTTTCCCGAGGGCGCGGGCTACAAGCACGATCAGCTCGACCTCCGCGAAGATCTCGAGCCGGCCCAGCGCGAAGTCGAGCCGACCAACGGCGACTCGCACCTGGCGTTCATCACCAGCAACCTGCACCCCTGCGTGTCGTACGTCACACGGCGTCCGGGGCCGGTCTATTTCATCGATCTCGACGGCGTCTGTGCCGGCGCGGGCACGCCGCGGACGCGCGTGACGACGCTGGTCGGATACGACAGGGAAGTGGTCGTCGCGCGCACGCAGATCAAGGTGCCCGTCTCGCCGCATCCGATCAACGTCGTCAGCCTCAAGGACCCGTCGCTCGCGCTGTACGAGCAGCTGCGATCGCTCATCGACGCGCACGACGTGACGAAGGGCCGCGTGCGGCTGTCGCTCGCCTCGGGCGAGCAGGCGGCGAGCCTGACGGTCAACGAGTACGAGACGCTGCTGATGCAGCACGATCTGGCCGACGTGCTGCGCAACCCGCTGCACTTCGCGGCCGAGAAGGTGCGCCACGCGTGGAACGATCCGCGGGCGCTGCCGAGCAAGGCGCTCGACTACGCGAAGTACGATCTGGTGCGGGCGCTCAACCGGCTCTTCGACGTCGTCGGCCTCCGCGACTCGCGCGTCGAGCGCATCCTCGCGCGCGCGCTCGAGGTGCCGGCGTCGCGGTTCCTGCGCATGAAACGCTCGGTGGATCTGCTCGTGTCCGACAGCCGCACGCCCGGCCAGGGCGCGGTCGTCGAGGGCACGTATCAGACGCCGATCATGGTCCAGTGGCGTCCGGCGCCCGCGCGCGTGCGCACGGTCGACGTGACGCTGACCCGATTTCTCTGATCGCGCGGCGCGCCCGCGGCCGCGAATCCAATTGCTGCCCTTCGGAGGGCGGACCTTCAGGTCCGCCTGTGGCGGCCGAACCTGACACCTCCGCCAAGGCTACGGCAGTTCGCCGAAGCCGCGCGCGAAGGCGTAGAGGTCCGGCCCTTCCGGGAAGATCGTGAAGAAAGGGACGTATCGATCGTGCACGTGTTGTTGCTGCGCCATGGTCAGACGGACGCGAACGCGAGCGGCGTCCTGCAGGGGCATCAGCGGACGTCGCTGAACGCGCTCGGCCGGTTGCAGGCGGCGAAGCTCGCCGCGCGGATGCGCACGATCACGCCGGCGGTCGAGGTGCTCGTCAGCTCCGATCTGCCGCGGGCGCTCGAGACGGCGCATCCGATCGCGGCGGAAATCGGCCTCGAGATCGTCGTCGATGCGATCTGGCGGGAGCGCGGGTTCGGCTCGCTCGAGGGGCAGACGCTCGGCGATCTCGAGATCTGGCGGACGGCCACGGGCACGATCGATCCTCCCGGCGGCGAGTCGTCGGCCGTGTTCCGCCAGCGCGTGCACGATGCGCTGACGAGGCTCGCCGCGCGACACGCCGATCGCGTCTGCGTGGCCGTCGTCACGCACGGCGGCGTCATTCGCGCCGTGCTGCACCTGCTGGGATCGGGACGTCTGCCCGTCGACGAGCGGCAGGAGCCGCCGTCGGTCGATCCGATCGCCAACGCGTCGATCCTGCACCTGACGATCGACGCGGCGACGGGGCAGTGGTCGGCCTTGCGCGTCAACGACGCCGCGCACTTGAGCGATCTGACGACGACGGCCGACGCGGGCTGACGCGGCGATCCTGCATCTTCGTCGCTCTCGCGCGGCGCCGAGCGACATTTGTGGCGGCGGCCTCGTCGCCGCGTGTGCATCGCGCGTGTGTCGCGTCCGAAAGACATCGCCGTTCCGCGCGCGCCGGACTATGCTGATGTGACGTCCGCGCCTGCACGCGGCGTCACGCGCAGGAGCGCTTCGTGCACCGACTCCGTTCCACCCCCGACACGCAGGAGCTCGTCCGCTACCTCGACCTGAAGCTCGCCGCGCTCGGCCAGCCCGTCAACGCGAAGAGCGCCGATCCCTATTTCCTGGAGCTCGCCGGGCCGCTGCTGCGCAACTATCACCAGAAGGACCTGCTGCTCGGCGAGCGGCTCTGTCCGGCCGACGCGCGCATCCAGGCGTTCCTCGACGCGTATCTCGGCGACGCCGTGTCGGCCGTGCCCGCGCTGCCGGCGCGCACGTTCGTGCTCGATCGGCCCGGGCTCGCGCGCGTGATGTCGCTGCCCGCCGATCGGGACGAGTTCTCGTCACCCTATCTGAAGTCGTACCGCCTCGCGCAGGGCGTGCTGCACAACCCGAAGAGCGATCGCCGCACGACGCAGGGGAGCTTCCACATCGCCGACGGCGGTCTGCCCGTGCCCGCCGACAAGATCGTCACGCCGAAGCGCACGTTCGCCGCGCTGCTCGCCGCCGCGCTCCAGCCGCCGGACGACGTGCTGACGCTGCCGTTCACGGCGGGCCAGATCGATCAGGTGCGACTCTTCGTGACGCTGCTGCTGCGGCCGGCCGTCTGCCCGGCGACCGGATCCGAGCCGGCGAAGAGCATGGAGACGCGCTTCTTCGCGCCGGCGAGCCTCGTCAGCAACCTCGACTTCGTCGAGTCGATCTTCGGCAACGCCGGCGATCCCTATCTGCCCGAGAACGACGCCGCGCTCGACGTCGAGCACTGGACCGGGCACACGGGCTGCGTGATCCTCGCGCCGCATCTGGTCGGCATTCGGAAGACGGACGTCGGGCTGCCGCGCGCAACGGACGCGACCGATCGCGAGCGCCGCGACGGCATGTGCTGGCGCGACGAGGACGAGCCGTACAACGACGGCGAGGCGTTCAAGATCACCTGTCGCGACGCGCGCGGCGTGATCGTGACGATCATCGCCGACAACTACTACGGCTATTGCAAGAAGGAAGTGAAGACGCAGATCAGCTACGCCGCGAATCTCTTCGGGCTGTGCGAAGAAGAGCACGCGGGCGGCGCGATCGCGTTTCCGGCGTACGTGCTCGGCCAGGAGTTCTACGCCGGTCGCACCGTGCTGACGAAGAAGGTCGTCTACGACGAGGCGATGGCCCTGCTCGGCGATCGCGTCGTGCCGAAGCCCGAGCGCTATGCCGTCGACGCGACCTATCCGGACGTCTTCTACGTGCCCGAGAACGCGGACTTCCTCGTGCGCGAGGGCGTCGTGCGCTGGCCGGTTCCGAGCGGCGGCACGCATCAGCTTGTGCTGCGCGCGCGCGAGACGTACGTGCTGCCGTGGGGCACGAAGATCCGGCTCGAGAAGCAGCCGGGCGGATCGGCCTGGCGGCTGATCGCCTCGCGCGCCGACGGCGTCCTCTGTCACAAGCCGTGCACCGTGTCGGGCGGCGGCAAGTCCGAGATCTCCAAGTCGCTGGCGAGCATCATCCTCAAAGGGCCGGTCTTCGTCAGCGACTATCACCGCGACATCGCGCAGGTCGCGGAGATCCTGAAGAAGGATTTCTCCGGCATCTACAAGCGGCCGCTCGACGCCGCGCGCGCCGCGCGGCCGATCCTGGGCGGCCAGCGCTCGCTCGGCTCGGTCATCAAGCTGCTGACGCCGTCGTCCGACTACACCGACGAGCACAACGCGTGGCTCGCGCAGCTCCCGCGGACGGTGCGGCAACTGCTGATCACCGTGAAGCGCTACTACCGGCCGGAGTGGGGCGACGACTGGCAGCGCTACTTCACGGTCGATCGCATCGACGGGTTTCAGGGCCACGAGCTGAAGTTCGACAACCAGAAGCTCGTCGGCAACTACCTGCGCGTCGGCTACGACCCGAACGGCTCGTGGCGCATCTTCAAGCTGCGGCCGGATTTCAATCCTGCCGACAAGGTGCAGGCCGAGGACGACATCACCGCGTCGGTCGTCCTGCCGCGCGAGAGCCTCGCGTTCCTCGATCCCGAGTACGCGAACGCGAGCGTCAAGCTCGTCGTCAACTGCGAGGCGCGTCTGTTCCAGCGGCCCGACGATGCGATTCATCGCGGCGTGGACAGGGACGCGGAAGCGGACATCGCGTCGCCGGGCCTGTTCTGCTCGAACTTCGAGCCGCTCTCCGTCGACGACGCCCGCGCCATCGTCAATCGCGTCGTCGACTTCGATCAGTACAGCGACCCGATGAAGGCGCTGCTCGCGAGCTTCGTCGCCGCGCCGCGGACGGCCTACGTCGTCTCGTCGGCGCATCCGCGGATCGTCGACGGCGCGCCGTCGAAGAACCCGCGCTACCTGCAGCCGCGGCCGGATCTCGCCAATCCGCGTGACGCGTATCTCGCCGAGATCGGCACGCGCCTCGCGCGCGAGATCCCGCCGGATCGGCCCGTGCATTTTCCCGTCAACGCCGTGCTCGCCGGCCGCCGCAACAATCCGCCCGACGCGAAAGCCGGCATTCCGCCGCTTGCCGTGTACAGCCCGATTCACTATCAGGACGTCCCCGAGCTGTTCATGGATTTCATCTGCAGCCTGACGGGCAAGTCGCCGTCAACGACGGGGTTCGGCAGCGAGGGCGCGCTGACGAAAGGACCGTTCAACGCGCTGTCGCCCGTCATCGACGTGAACAACGCGCTCGTGTCGGCGATCGTGACGGGCTACGGAGGCTTCACGACGGCCGCGGGCCACATCGGGCCGAAGTACCGTGTCGATCACGACAACAGCATGCTCGTGCCCGAGATCTGGTGCCGCATGCGGACGTACGAGCGCGAGCCGCAGTTCCTGATCGACGGCGGCTTCCTCGAGCGCATCGAGGATTTCGAGCTCGACGGCCGCACCGTGCGGGCGAGCCGTCTCGGCTACCGGATCACGACGGCCTTCGTCGACCGCTTTCTCGGCCGCATCTTCGAGATGCCCGATCGCGTGTTCACCGACGAGATCCTGCGGCCGGAGCTCCAGGACCGCGCCGTCTTCGCCGCGGGCGTCGACGCGATCTGCGAAGCCCAGCGCCGCGTGGCGCTCAACTACTTCGAGGACGGCAGCATCGATGCCGCGTGCCCGCCGGTGCGCGTGCTGCTGCACGTCATGGCGCACGGGCACTATGAGGGCCGATCGATCGCGGATCCCGCGCTGCGCGCGATGTTCACGCGCGATGCGGTCCTCGCCAGCGACTGGTACCATGCGCGGCTGGCGGCGAAGCAGGCGCGCGACGTCGCGCTGTGGACGCGCCACGTCGCCGCCACCGGCTCCGCATTGGCGCGCGAGCGCCTGGCCTGGGTGAGCTCGCCGAAGTACTTGCAGTCGCTGCACGGAACGATCGGGGCGGATCCGATTGAATCGTCCGCCTTCGCCAAGGCGACGGCGGACAAGGGGCGACCGGCAACACACCGGGTCTGAAGACCCGGCCTGCATCTACCAAGTCCGCCCGTGGTCCGTAGCCCGTAGCCCGTAGCCTGTCGCCGTAAGCCGTAAGCCTGTACAATGTCCTCCCTGCAATGTCGTCGTCGGTTCGTCATACGGGTCAGGCGCGTCGCGCGTCCGACCGCGTTCAGCAACAGATGAGAGCTCGGTGGATCACGGCCGTCGGCGTCACCGGAATCGCCGTCGTGCTCCTGCTCGGCGCGTACTGGTGGAGGCGCGCGGCGGATCCGGCGCGGGACGGCGCGCCGAGCTGGGCGCCCGACGGCAAGGCGATCGTCTTTTCCGCCGAGGTCGGCGCCGGGAAGGGCGACATCTACGTGATGCGCGAGGATGGCTCGCAGCGGCGCAATCTGACGAACAGCCTCGACGCCAACGACGCCAGCCCCACGATGTCTCCGGATGGACGCACGATCGCGTTCGAGTCCGATCGCGGCGGCAACGTCGACATCTACGTGATGGATCGCGCCGGCGGCAACGTGCGGCGTCTGACGACCGATCCCGCCGACGATCGATCGCCGGCGTGGTCGCCCGACGGCTCGCGCATCGCGTTCACGTCCACGCGCGGGCAGCGCGACGGCGCGGATCTCTACGTGATGAGCGCCGGCGGCGGCAACGTGCAGCGGCTGACGACGGGCGGCCACGTCTGGGCGCCGCAGTACTCGCGCGACGGGCACTCGATCGCGGTCCAGATGGACCGTGACGTGTACGTCATCGACGCGATCACGCAGACGGCCCGGCGGATCACGGCCGATCCCGACAACGGCATGAATCCCACCTGGTCGCCCGACGGCCAGCAGCTCGCGTTCGTGACGACGCGCAATCGGCAGGCGGAGCTGTTCACCGTGAACAGCAACGGCACGGACGCGAAGGCCGTCGTCTCGCTGCCGAGCGGCGCGGCGATCGATCCGCGCTGGTCGCCGGACGGCACGAAGATCGTGTTCGTCCTCGTCCCGCAAGGGCCCGAATCGAACGAAGGCGCGCGACGCGACGTGCAGGCGATCTACACCGTGGATCTCGCGTCAGGGACCCTCACGCGGCTGAGCCGGTAGGGAAGGCTTGGGGCTTGAGGCGTGGGGCGTGAGGCGTGGCGTGGGGGATTGAGAAAAGTTGAAAGTTCGAAGCCAAAAGCCAGAAGTGCGCCCCCAAGCCCCAAGCCTCACGCTCCTGCAATCCACCTCCGAAAAATCCCGAACGCGCGTCCACGGTGCGACACGGCGAGCTTTTCCTCGTCGCTGAGCTCGCCGCCCGTGCGGCCATCCGCGCCGTACACGAAAATCGGGTCGTAGCCGAATCCGTGCGTGCCGCGGGGCGACGGGGCGATCTCGCCGTCGACGCGCCCCTCGCATTCGTAGACGACGTGCGCG
>CAZNMF010000282.1:0-24367 GCA_964573795.1 uncultured Solibacteraceae bacterium | reverse complement strand
GACATGCTCGTGATTGGCGCGTGGGCGGGATCGAAGGGCAATCGCACGATCGCGTGGCCGCGGCTCATGGCTGCGATCGGCGATGCGCCCGCGCTCGTCGTGCCTGAGGCAGTGACGCTGCCGACGCCAACGCCGATCGATCTCGGGGCGCCGGTCGTCGCATCCGCGCGTGCGGCTCGCGACGCCGCGCACGCTACGGTGCAACGTCCATCGTGGGCCGCGACGTCCGTGACGATGGAGACGAAGCGGCTGCCGCGGATGGCGATCGAGCTCGGCGACGCGGACGATGCGACGAGGACGATCGTGCCGGACACGGCGAGTCATCGCGCGGACACCGGCGTCGCGTGGGGCACGCTCGTGCACGGGCTGCTCGAGCACGCGGTGCGTCATCCCGCCACGACCGACGATGATCTCCGTCGTCTTGCGTTGTGGCTCACGATGGAGGAGCCGCATCTGCGCGGCGTGATCGACCGCGCGATCGAGACCGTGCGCGTCGTCGTGTCGTCGGATGCGCTCGCCGCCGCGCGCGCGTCGGCCGAATCGCAGACGGAAGTGCCGTTCGCCGTCCGCGAGCTGCGCGACGGCATGGCGACGATCGTCACCGGCGCGATCGATCTCGTGCATCGGACTGACGATGGCTGGCGAGTCGTCGACTACAAGACGGATGCGGACGTCGCCGGCGCCGCGGCGAGCCCGGCGTACGCGGCGCAGGTGCAGGCGTACGCGGACGCGTGGGGCGCGGTGACGGGGGAGAAGGTGGAGACGCGGGTCGTGTCGGCGAGGGTGCGCCCATGATGTCCTTCCGCGCCGACCGTCTCGCCGCGACACCGCTCGCGCCGGCCGTCGTATGGCTGATCGGCGACGTGATGGAGCAGCGAGGCCGTCAGGCGCTTTACACGCGACAGGCGCCGGCCGTGCTCAAGGCGATGCGCGAGCTGGCCATGGTGCAGAGCGTCGAGTCCTCGAATCGCATCGAGGGCGTCACCGTGAGCGCGGACCGGCTGCGTCCGCTCGTGCTCGGCAAGGCGAGGCCGCAGGATCGATCCGAGGAGGAAGTGCGCAACTATCGCGAGGCGCTCGCGCTCGTCCATCGCGACTTCGCGAAACTCGACGTCACGCCGGCGACCGTGCGGCGGCTGCATGCGATCTGCCAGGCGGGCGCCGGCGATGCCGGGCAGTGGAAGCGGAGGAACAACGAGATCGTGGAGCTCGTGCCGGGCCAGGCGCCGCGCGTGCGGTTCACGCCGCTGTCGGCCGCCGAGACGGCATCGGGTGTTGGCGAGTTGTGCCGGCTCTACGACGACGTTGTCGCGAGCGAGCAGGTGCCGCCGCTCGTCGCGATCGGCGCATGCGTCTTCGACTTCCTTTGCATCCATCCGTTTCGCGACGGCAACGGACGCGTGTCCCGCTTGCTCACGCTGCTGCTCCTGCATCAGCACGGCTTCGAGGTTGGACGCTACGTCAGCCTTGATCGTCTCGTCGAGGACGAGAAGACGCGGTACTACGAGGTGCTGCGGCAAAGCTCCGCGCGCTGGCACGACGGGAAGCACGATCTCGAGCCATGGCTCCTGTTCTTCCTTGGTGTGCTTCGCACGGCTGGACGCGAGTTCGAGGAGCGGGCGGGCAAGGTCAACGTGCCGCGCGGCGCGAAGACGGCGGCCGTGGAGCAGGTGATTGCGGAGATGGACGGCCCGTTCACGCTCGTGGATCTCGAGCGCCGCTGCCCGCACGTGAGCCGCGACATGGTGCGGCTGTTGCTATTCCGTTTGCGGCGGTCCGGCCACGTGGCATGCATCGGCCGAGGCCCGCTGGCGAAGTGGACGCGGACCGACCGCTGGTCTGAGAAGATGTAATTACCTCTTATAAGATGTAATAGAGGATGTAATGTCAGCGCTGGCCTATGGCTGATCGATCCCTCGCAGCACGATCGGCGTGCGCGAGAACGGCCACGGGCCGCGTGTCCGCGTGACCGTCAGCGTGATGCGGCCCGCGTGCGTGGGCATGTCGCCCTCGCCCCAGGCCGCGACGACGCGTCCGGATCCGTCGGCGCCGATCTCGACGGACGCCAGCCGCGTGCGCGAGCCGTCGTCGTCGTTCAGCCACGCTTGCAGCGTCTCGCCCGCGTGCGCGTTGGCGAGGTCGACGGCCAGCCACATGCCGCGCGACGAGCTCCACCACGCGAGGCCGACGGCGGGCTCGCCAGACGGACTCGTCAGTCGCACTTTCACGCCATCTCGCGCGCTCAGGATCTCGTAGAGCAGATCGCGGCCCTCGGGCCGCTCGCGTTGATCGCCGCGAAGCTGCATTGTTCCGCGCCGATTCATGACGCTGCCGGATGACGATGACGCGGCCGCGAGGCTGTCAGGTGCGGCAAACAGGAAGACGAGCGCTGCGCCGAGCGCGACGTGCAGCACGCAACTGATCGCCGTGGCGAGCCACGAGCGGGGAAGGCGGATGGTGGACATGGGGGTATTGGACACCGCGGGACGGAAATGGGCCCCACGGATGAGCGCAATCGGACATGATTTCCAGACGTCGATGACTGACGTCACAGACCGCATCGGGGAGCTGTCGAAGTGACGACGTCCGGGCCGCCGCCCTCGTCGAGCCTGGTCCTCTACCAGTCGGAGGACGGCCGCACGCGCGTCCAGTGCCGGTTCGAGGACGAGACGATCTGGCTCACGCAGGCGCAGATGGCGGAGCTGTTCCAAGTGGCGGTCTCGACCATAAACGAGCATGTCAAAGGGGTCTATGGCGACGCTGAGGTAGCCCAGGAGGCAACTATTCGGAAATTCCGAATAGTTCGATTCGAGGGCACGCGCGAGGTGGCTCGAACGGTCGACCACTACAGCCTGCCCGTCATCCTCGCCGTCGGCTACCGCGTCCGCAGCGCGCGCGGCACGCAGTTCCGTCAGTGGGCGACCGCCCGTCTCGAGGAGTACCTGGTCAAGGGCTTCGTGCTGGACGACGAACGGCTGAAGCACCCGCCTGGGCCCGGCGTGCCCGACTACTTCGACGAGCTGCTCGAGCGCATCCGCGATATCCGCGCCAGCGAACGGCGGATGTACCTGCGCGTGCGCGACATCCTCGCGCTGGCCGCCGACTACCAGCCGTCCGGCGACGACACACAGCGCGTCTTCCAGATCATCCAGAACAAGCTGCACTTGGCCGTCACCGGCAAGACCGCGCCCGAGCTCATCGCCGACCGGGCGGACGCGAGCCAGCCGAACATGGGCCTGACCACGTGGAAGGGAGCTGTCGTGCGCCGGCCCGACGTGACGGTCGCCAAGAACTACCTGCGCGAAACGGAGATCGCCGAGCTCAACCGCATCGTCGTCATGTTTCTCGACTTCGCTGAAGACCAGGCGCGTCGGCGCAAGCAGGTGTTCCTGCGCGACTGGCAGCAGAAGCTCGACGAGTTCCTCCGTTTCAACGAGCGCGACGTGCTGCCGCACGCCGGTCACGTCACGCGCGAGGCGGCGGACCGCAAGGTGACGAGCGAGTACGACGCGTTTGCGGAGCGGCGCCGGCACGAGGCCGAGCACCAAGGCGAAGCCGACGCCATCCGCGCGCTGGAGCAAGCCGCGAAAGCGCTACCGGCGCGCAAGCCGCGCAAGAGCAGCCGGACGTGAGTTCCGTCATCCGCTGAACGCCCCGCCGCGGCGCGCGATCGCGAAGAAACCGCGTAGGACCGGCCCTGTCACGGTGCGGCGCGACGATGGCCGTGTCGAGAGGAGAGCAGGATGACGAACCGCACGGCACTGAAGCGTCTGGGGCTGCGCCGAGCCGAGGCGTTCCTGCGCGCGGCGCGACGCGACGATGTCCACTGTCTGGCGGTGAAGCTGGCCAACGAGTGGCTGGATCAGGGCGCGACGCTCAGCACCATTTTTCAGGAAAGCGAAGGCTACTCGATCTCCGCGCGCGAGCTCGCGCCGCGACAGTTCGAGATCGACTTCGGCTGCACGCCTGGGCCGATGCTGGGCGACGGCGGAAGCTGGATCGTGGAGTTCGACGAGTCGGGCGCGGTGACGCGGTGCGAGGGAGGGGAGGTGTGGATGGCGTGAGGGCTCAACGCTCGCGCCGACGGTTCACGTTCTTGCACTGCGCGGTCCAAAGAGTGCCCTCTGTTGCGCGCGAGTGCGGAGAGAGCGCGAAGGACGACCCTGTCAAGGCGCGACTTCAGGCGCTTTGCCGCTAGAATGCGCAACACGCGTCTCGCGCACTGGTCGTTTCTCGACGGCTCCGCCTCTGAGAATTGCCCCCGCACTCGTCCATCTCACGCGGAGCGCTTGGCCAGGACGATCACGACGTAGATGACTGACGTCAACCTCTCTTCGTTCATCTGGTCTGTCGCCGACCTGCTCCGAGGCGACTACAGGCAGTCCGAGTACGGGCGCGTCATCCTGCCGTTCACGGTGCTGAGGCGCTTGGACTGCGTGTTGGCGCCGACGAAGAAGGCCGTCCTGGCGGAACTCGCGCTTCGTAAGAAGGCCGGCGTCAATCCCGAGCCGTTCCTGCTGAAGAAGGCAGGACTGAAGTTCATCAACACGTCGGCGCTCGATCTGCGGACGCTCATGGGCGACCAGGACCACATCGCCGAGAACCTGCGCGCCTACATCCAGGGCTTCTCGGCCTCGGTCCGCGACATCTTCGAACGCTTCGAGTTTCACACGCAGATTGACCGACTCGCCAAGGCGAAGCTGCTCTACCTCGTCACGGAGAAGTTCGCCAACATCGACCTGCATCCAACGACGGTCAGCAACGCCGCTATGGGCGTGGTGTTCGAGGAGTTGATTCGCCGCTTCGCGGAGCTCTCGAACGAAACCGCCGGCGAGCACTTCACGCCACGCGAGGTCATTCGGCTGATGGTGAACCTCCTGTTCATCGAAGACAGCGAGGCACTGACGAAGCCGGGCGTGGTTCGCACGCTGTACGACCCGACGGCCGGAACCGGCGGCATGTTGAGCGTGGCTGAGGAGCATCTGCACGAGCAGAATCCCGGCGCTCGTCTCGTGATGTACGGCCAGGAGTTGAACCCCGAGTCGTACGCCATCTGCAAGGCGGACATGCTCATCAAGGGCCAGGACATCGGCCACATCGTCTTCGGCAACACACTTTCGAACGACGGCCTGCCAGGGCAGCACTTCGACTACATGTTGTCGAACCCGCCGTTCGGGGTGGAGTGGAAGAAGATCGAGCGCGAAATCCGGCGCGAGGCCGAAGAGCAGGGCTTCAACGGCCGCTTCGGACCTGGCCTGCCACGCGTGAGCGACGGTTCGCTGCTGTTCCTGCTGCACCTCGTCTCGAAGATGCGACCCGCGAAGGACGGTGGCAGTCGCTTCGCGATCGTTCTCAACGGCTCACCGCTCTTCACAGGCGGCGCAGGATCGGGCGAGAGCGAGATCCGCCGGTACCTGCTGGAGAACGACTTGGTCGAGGCCATCATCGGCCTGCCGACCGACATGTTCTACAACACCGGCATCGCGACATACGTCTGGGTCTTGAGCAACCGCAAACCGACCGCACGCCGCGGCCGGCTGCAGCTCATCGACGCCAGCAGCTTCTCGCAGAAGATGCGCAAGAGCCTGGGCAGCAAGCGGAAGGAGTTGAGCCCGGAGCACATCGAGGACATCACCAGACTGTTTGGCGCGTGTGAGGACGTCACCCGAGACGGTACGCCCATCAGCCGGGTGCTCCGGAACGAGGACTTCGGCTATCGGACCATCACTGTCGAGCGTCCGCTCCGGGACGAGGACGGCAACGTCGTCCTCGCTACCAAGGGCAAGACGAAGGGCCAGCCCGTGCCAGACACGGGGCTACGCGACACGGAGAACGTGCCCTTGGGCGAGGACGTCCAGGCGTATTTCGACCGCGAGGTGAAGCCGCACGTCCCCGACGCATGGATCGACCACGACAAGATGAAGATCGGCTACGAGATTCCCTTCAACCGCCACTTCTACGTATTCAAGCCTCCACGTCCGCTCGCCGAGATCGACGCGGAGCTCAAGGCGGTCACGGGCCGCATCGTCGCGATGATCGGAGATCTGTCGAAGTGAGCCGCCTGTTCTCGTCCAAGGCTGGCGGTGCCGCGTGAGCTTCCCGTCATACCCGGATTGCAGGGAGACGGGGCGCCACTGGCTCACAGTGCCCTCGCATTGGGAATTGCGCACACTGGGGCAGTGCGGCCGCTTCCTGAAAGGGAGCGGTGGATCGAAGGCCGACATCGCCGACGAAGGTCCTCCGTGCGTCCGATACGGCGACTTGTACACGACACATGAGTTCTTCATTCACAGGAGTCGGACGCTGATTGCCGAAACCGCGAAGGCTCAGTACTTCCCGATCCAGTACGGTGATCTTCTGTTTGCTGCCTCAGGAGAAACCTTTGAGGACATCGGTCGATCGGCGGTCAACCTGATGCATGGCGAGGCGTACTGCGGTGGAGACATCGTCATCCTACGCCCGTCCCCCGGCTTTGATATTCGCTTCCTCGCATATGCAGCGGACAGCCCGAGCGCGCGACAGCAGAAGGCATCGCAGGGACGCGGCACGACGGTCAAGCATATCTACCCCGAGCAACTGGCGCGCGTCGTCGTTGCGGTACCCAGCACGGACGAGCAGGCAGGGATCGTGCGGTTCCTTGAGCGCGAGACCGCTGGGATTGACGCCCTCCTGTTCGAGCAGGAGCGGCTCATCGAACTCCTGAAGGAGAAACGCCAGGCCGTCATCTCACACGCTGTCACCAAGGGGGTCGCTCCGGATATTCCGATGAAGCCATCAGGCTTGCCTTGGTTGGGCGCCGTGCCTGCCGAATGGAGTGTTGGACCAATCAAGCATCTGATCGTCTCGATCGAGCAGGGTTGGAGTCCGCAGTGTGAGTCCATTCCCGCAGAGAGCGACGACGAGTGGGGCGTGTTGAAGGTTGGCTGCGTCAACGGCGGCAGTTTCGACCCCGACGACAACAAGCTGCTCCCTGACAACTTGCAACCTGTTCCAGAACTCGGTCTTGCGCGCGGCGATCTGCTCGTATCACGCGCCAATACGCGTGAGCTCGTTGGTCGCGCTGCGGTCGTCGAGCGCGACTACCCGCGACGACTGCTGTGCGACAAGCTGTATCGACTCCGCTTCGATCCCGGCATGGTCGATTCACAATTCGTAGCGTTCTATTTGGGGACTCGCGCAGCAAGAGGCCAGATCGAGCTCCAGGCGACGGGTGCGAGTGCGTCGATGGTGAACATCAGTCAGTCCGCCATCCTCGAACTGCCGATTGCGCTCCCACCGCTCAACGAGCAGCGGTCGATTCTGGATACCCTTCGTGGTCAGCTTGAGGCAATCGATGCATTGATGAGCGAGTCCACGACAGCGATTGCGCTCCTTCGAGAGCGTCGCACCGCAGTCATTTCCGCGGCCACTACCGGTCAGATCGATGTACGTCCGAGCGTCGTCGAGGCGAAGCCGGCCAGGAAGACCTACTCGTCGGGGTTCGCCCGCCAGATCCTGGCAGCGGAGATCCTTACCCGCTTTCACTCGCACCCGACGATGGGTCGCGTGAAGCTGCAGAAGCTCATTCATCTGTGCGAGTACGTCGGACAGATCGAGGAGGTGCACGGCGACTACCGCCGCCAAGCGGCCGGGCCTTTCGACCAAGGGCTGATGTTCGGAGTCGTCAAGGCGCTTTCAGGTCAGCAGTGGTTCAGCGAACGGCGTGAGGCCAGCCGGTCGCACTACGTGCCCCTGGCCAAAGCCGGCGGTCATTCGAAGTACCTCGCACGCTGGCAGGATCGGATGCCTGCGATCGAGAAGGTGCTGCAACTCCTCGGAACGCAGACAAGCGAGCGATGCGAAATCGTCTCCACCCTATACGCCGCGTGGAACGACCTGCTGATTGAGGGGCGGACTCCGTCGGACTCCGAGATCATCCGGGAGGCTACCGAGTTGTGGCACGCATCGAAGGCCAGCATCGCTTCCGAGAGATGGTCAAAAGCGCTCGACTGGATGAGGAAGCACAACCTCATCCCGACGGGCTTCGGCGCGCACACCCGGCGGGCGACGACTGCCGCCAAGGACGACGCATGAGTCTGCACAAAGAAGCGCGTCTGGAGAACGACATCTGCGCCCATCTGATGACGCGGGGATGGCTCCACGCCGATGGCGACGCCGCGCGGTACGACCGCGCACGCGCGCTGTTCCCTGACGACGTGTTGGCGTGGATTCAGGAGACGCAGCCTCAGGCGTGGGAGGCCCTCACGCAGCAGCACGGCACCGGCGCCGGCAATGCAGTGCTCGGGCGCCTACGCGGCCAACTCGACCGGCGCGGGACTCTGGACGTCCTCCGCCACGGCATCGAACTGCTCGGCGTGAAGCAGCCACTTCTGATGGCCCAGTTCAAGCCCGCCCTCGCCCTGAACGCTGACATCCTGGCCCGGTACGCCGCCAATCGCCTGCGCGTAGTTCGGCAGGTTCGCTACTCGCTTGCCAATGAGAACAGCATCGACCTCGTCCTGTTCCTGAACGGCATCCCGGTTGCGACCGCCGAATTGAAGACCGACTTCACGCAGCGCGTGGAGGACGCCATCGACCAATACAGGATGGACCGTCACCCACGCCCCAAGGGGCAGCCAGCCGAGCCGCTGCTGACCTTCCCGAGTGGCGCGCTGGTGCACTTCGCCGTGAGCAACCGCGAGGTGCACATGACCACGCGCCTCAACGGCTTGGACACCGCGTTCCTCCCGTTCAACCTTGGCGACCACGGCGGCAAGGGCAATCCCATCGACGTACGCCACGGCCACCGCACGGCATACCTGTGGGAGCAGGTGTGGGAACGCGAGAGCTGGCTCGAACTGATGGGCCGGTACCTCATCGCGCAGCGCAACGCGAAGAAGCAGATCGAGAAGGTACTCTTTCCCCGTTACCACCAGTTGCGCGTGACGCGCCGGCTGCAGGCCGCCGTGCTGCAGGACGGCCCCGGACACCGATACCTCATTCAGCACTCGGCAGGTTCTGGCAAGACCAACTCCATCGCCTGGACTGCGCACTTCCTGGCCGAACTCCATGACGCCGACCACCGGAAGGTGTTCGATACGGTGCTGGTTGTCTCCGACCGAAACGTTATCGACGCCCAACTTCAGCAGGCGCTCTTCGACTTCACGCGGACCACCGGAGTCGTCGAAAGCATCACGAACGAGGCTGGGAGCAAGAGCGCGGCGCTCGTCGAGGCGCTGTCGGGGCAGAAGAAGATCGTCGTCTGTACGATTCAGACGTTTCCCTTCGCCCTGGAAGTCGTCCGGGAACAGGCCACGACGATGGGACGTCGGTTCGCGGTGATCGCAGACGAGGCGCACAGTTCGCAGTCGGGCGAGGCTGCTGCGAAGCTGAAGGTGCTGCTGACCCCGGACGAACAGAAGGAGTTGGAGGACGGCGGCGAGGTCAGCGGCGAAGACGTGCTGGCCGCCCAGATGGCGGCCCGAGCTGACGACCGCAGCATCACGTTCGTCGCGTTCACGGCCACCCCGAAGAGCCGAACGCTGGAACTCTTTGGCACACGGCCGGACCCGACACGCAAGCCGGCGCCAGACAACGTGCCAGCGCCGTTCGACGTGTATTCGATGCGGCAGGCGATCGAGGAAGGGTTCATCCTCGACGTTCTTCAGAACTACACGCCGTACAAGGTCGCGTTCCGGCTGGCACATGAAGGAACGGAGATCGACGACCGCGAGGTGGAGCGAAGCGCGGCCCTGAAGCGGTTGATGGGCTGGGTGAAGCTCCACCCGTACAACATCGCCCAGAAGGTCGAAGTCGTTGTCGAGCACTTCAGGACGCAGGTGGCGCCTCTCCTCGACGGCCGTGCCAAGGCCATGGTCGTCGTGTCGAGCAGAGTGGAGGCCGTTCGCTGGAAGCTGGCCATCGAGAAGTGCATCCGAGAGCGCGGGTACGCCATCGGCACGCTGGTCGCCTTCTCCGGGGAGGTCCTTGACCGGGAATCCGGCCCGGACGCGTTCACCGAGCACAGCGCGACGCTGAACCCCCGGCTGCGCGGCCGCGACATCCGGGAGGCGTTCAAGGGCGCCGAGTACCAGATCCTTCTCGTGGCCAACAAGTTCCAGACCGGCTTCGATCAGCCCCTGCTCTGCGGCATGTACGTCGACAAACGCCTGGCCGGCATCCAGGCCGTGCAGACCTTGTCGCGCCTGAACCGTGCCTACCCGGGCAAGGACACGACCTTCGTCCTCGACTTCGTGAACGACCCGGCTGAGGTCCTCGAAGCTTTCAAGACGTACTACACGACCGCCGAGCTCACGACGACGACGGATCCGAACCTTGTCTTCAACCTGAAGGCGAAGCTGGACTCGGCCGGTCACTACGACGAGTACGAGGTTGAACGCGTCATTCGTGTCGAACTGGACCCACATTCACGGCAGGCCGATCTGGCTGCGGCCCTGGAGCCGGTCGCCGATCGCCTCTTGAAAAAATACGCCAGCGCGCGGAGCGCCTACGCGGTCGCTGCCGAGCGGAACGACGATGCGGCCATGGAAGCGGCGAAGGAGGAGATGGAGGCCCTCGTGCTGTTCAAAGCGGACATGGGCGCTTTCGTTCGGCTCTATACGTTCCTCTCCCAGATCTTCGACTACGGAACCACCGCCGTGGAGAAGCGAGCCATCTTCTTTCGCCGGCTCCTTCCGTTGGTCGAGTTCGGTCGCGAGCGCGAAGGCGTAGACCTGTCAAAGGTACGGCTGACGCACCACGCCCTCAAGAATCGCGGCGCTCGGGCGCTGCCCCTCGACGAAGAGGAAGCCACGAAGCTCCAGCCCATTGACGAAACCGGCAGCGGGGCCGTTCAGGCGAAGGAGAAGGCGCTCCTACGCCAGATCATCGAGAAGGTCAACGACCTCTTCGACGGCGAGCTGACGGACCAAGACAAGCTCGTCTACGTGAACGATGTCCTCAAGGGCAAGCTGCTTGAGTCCGAGACGCTGCGGCAGCAGGCGGCCAACAACACCAAGGAGCAGTTCGCGAATTCTCCGGATCTCAACGCCGAACTACTCAACGCCATCATGAGCGCCCTAGACGCTCACACCACAATGAGCACACAAGCCCTGAACTCGGAGCACGTCCAGCGAGGGCTGAAGGATATTCTGCTGAATCATGTCGGCCTGTGGGAGGCGCTTCGGGCGTCAGGGGCCGAGGCTGGGACGTAGGTCAGCCAACTGATGTCACTTCCACCATCTGTCTTCCTGGATACGAGCATCTTCGACGCGCAGAACTACAATTTTTCGTCGACTGCTCTCACCACCTTTGTTCCAGTCTGTCAGAAGCTGAATATGGCGCTGTTACTGCCAGCGCCAACCGCGCAGGAAATTGAGCGGCATATTAGGGAGCGGTCGCTCCAAGCCTTGGCTGCTCTTGCTTCGGCTCGTCGGCAAGCTCCATTCCTCGCGAAGTGGTCCGTCTTCGAGCAGATACCGGCGCCGGGCAAAGTGAAAGAATGGGAGGTCCACAGGATCGCGAAAAGGGAGTGGGAGCAGTTCTTGGCTCAATTTCCAGTGACGAAACTCGGCTACGAACTCCTCGATGTCGCTAAGGTCATGCGCTGGTACAACAGGGCAGATCCGCCATTCGGAAAGGGGACAAAGCGCAAAGAGTTCCCTGACGCGTTCGCGGTCGCCATGCTTGACGCGTACGCACGTAAGACTCGAACGTCCATAGCAGTTGTGTCCGGAGACGGTGACTTCCTGGCTGCTTGTAAGCAGTTGGAGCCGCTCCTGCACTTTCCCTCGTTGCCGCACTTGACGGAGCTCCTTCTGTCGATAGATGAGCGTGTCCCTCGGCTCAAAGAGCGCCTCGGCGACGCTGTTCAGCTCTTGGCTGAACAGGTTGTGGAGGAAGCGATATTTCTGATCCTCGAGTCGTCTCAGCCGATTGAGTTTCTTGCCGCGACTCCAGAGAGCGCGATTATTCGTGATGCGAGCATCGTGGCCGTCGGTCTGACTGAATGTACGATTACCTTCGCTGCGGACGTGTCTTTTAGATGCGAGATCGCCTGGGACGAAGACGACGAGATGGGCTCGACGCGTGTAACAAGGCAAGTGACAGACGTCGCAAGCGTTTCGGGTACCGCAAAACTTGCTTTCGACGAAGGGACATTTCAAATCAACGAAGTCAGGAGGCTGTCTTTTGATCAGATGTCGGTCGAGCCGAATGACCTGCGTTATGGCTTCCGGTTTGGATGAGGTCGATATAGCGGGCTGTGGCATGAGGCAATTGGCGCAGACGCCCGAATCAGCGATCGCAGGTGGTCGCAGACGAATCGCAAGTCTGCGATAAGGTGCAGCGCCCCAGCTCTTTCCTTCGTCGACACGGTAGAATGGCCCCCGCTCTGACGTGATCGGCTACATCGCCAACACTGATTCGGGCTGGTTCGAATTTCTGCGGTCGTTGCCTCCGCAGGAAGAAGTGAACTTCTGGAATCCGTCCGACCACTATCTTTTCCGCGGCGCGATCGGTAGCCCGTTCCTGTTCCGGCTGAAAGCGCCGATCAATGCGATTGGCGGCTTCGGCCTCGTGGCGTGGGCCGACCGGATGCCCGACTGGCTGGCGTGGGAATGCTTCGCCAGCGGCAACGGCGCGCCGACGCTCGAGGCTATGCGGGCGCAGATTACGCGGCTTCGAGAGAAGAGCAAGATTGCCGACGGCGAGTCGCTGGACCAGATCGGCTGCATCATCCTGTCGCAGCCGATCTTCTTTCCTCCGGAGCTCTGGATTCCGCAGCCGGCGGATTGGGCGAAGGCAAACCTGCGATACGCGCGATACGACCTCACGACCGGTGAGGGACTGCGTGTGTGGCGCGAGTGTCTCGATCGCGCCGCAGCGTTGCCGTTGCCCGAGGCGCCAGCCGCGGCCGTCGAAGTCCATCGGGAGCGTTTCGGCACGCCGACGCTCATACAGCCGCGTCTCGGCCAAGGCGTCTTTCGACTCGCCGTGACAGACGCCTACGGCCGCGCATGTGCGGTAACCCACGAGCACTCACTTCCGGCGCTCGAGGCCGCGCACATCAAGCCTTACGGATCGGGCGGCACGCACGAGATCTCGAATGGCCTCCTGCTGCGCTCCGATTTGCACCGTCTCTTCGATCGTGGCTACGTCACGGTCACGCCGGAGCATCAGCTCGAAGTCAGCAGCCAGCTCCGAGAGCATTTCAGCAACGGCCGGTCGTACTACCCGTTGCACGGCAGCGTCATCACGATGCCGCGTAGGCCCGAGCATCTCCCGTCGGCCGACGCGCTGCGCTGGCACAATGAACACGCGTTTCTGGGCTGAGCGCGGGGGAGCAGCACACATGCCCTCGTTCGAAACCCACTGCGCCCAAGCCACCGCGACCTTCGGAAAGTCGCACGAAGAGGTCCATCTCTGGCTCGATGAGTTCGCTGGGACGTCGCCGTACGGCAGCCGGCATCGGCGCGCGCGGCATCATCTCGCCGGCATCGAACAGGTCCGCGCGCAGTGGGGCGACGAGGCGGCCGACGTCGCGCGCCAGCACATCCTCGCCGACCTCACGTCCGAAGGCTGGCGCGAGAGCCGCGATCCGTTCCCGAAAGACGAAGCCGACTTCGTGAAGATGGGGCTGTGGTGACAAGCGAGCAAGACGCGAGACAAGCTAGTCGACGTCGTCGTCTTTGACGTCGCCGCGTAGGGCCGTCGCATGTACGACGGTTGTGGGCGTTAGGCGCGTCGTCTCGGCATTTCGCCATCACGCACGATTCGGTTCGGCGGAAACGGCGATGGTGGCGGTGGAGGACCGGGCCGGGGCGGCGTCTGATCAACAGGGGAATCGGTCATGAGGGGCTCCGCGAGTCGGCGACAAGTGTAGAGTAGCGACTCGAGACAATGAAGCCCGACGCGGAACTCTCGCCAGCCGAGCGAGCCACCGACCTCACGCGAATCGAACGAGCACTTCGGGCTGCTGTCCGAGACGCCCTCCTGCGTCACAGGAGGGACGGAGATCCGGTCGCCGTATGGCGACAGGGCAGGGTCGTATGGCTGCCGCCCGAAGACATGCCCACATTCCCCGACGAAGTGTAGGAACGGCTTCAGTTTGCCGCACCCATCCCATCCACCGCGCACGTCCGAGCCCGGACGCCCTTCACTCCGCCCCCGCAGCGCCGCACTCCATTCCCAGGCGACGCTTTGACTCATCCACCACCGCCACCGACCTCCTCAGATGTCGCGACGTCGCCTCCATCCGCCGCACGTCCCGATCCGTCGCGCGCACGTCGTGATCCACCGCGCGCACGTTCGGCCCCGGCACGCCCAGCGGCCGCTCCGGGCACGCCACACCGTCGCCTCTGATCGCGCACGCGCGCACCCGGACGCCCACCATCGCCGCCCGGGCGACGCACGGCGCGCCAGGCACGACGATCGTCAAACCACGTTCGCCAAAAAGCGAAAGTTCAGGCGCGAAGAAAAAGGCTCTGCAAGTGACCGTGGCTCAATGAGATCCAGACCGCGGTTTCCGCTGACGTCGTCCGACTAGATTGGTGATGCCGTCCTGGAAGATGGGTGACGTCGCCCCACCAGATGGATCACGCGCCCTGAAGAGATGGGTCGCGCGCTCCGACTAGATGGGGCGTGCGTTCTGACCAGATCGGTCGCGCGGGCGGACCAGATGGGTGAGGCGCTCCTACTACATAGGTCCGGCTGCTGGACCAGATGACTCGTGCGTCCGGACCAGATCCCTCGTCCGCAGGCACACGATCTCTCTCGCGCGGAGACTAGATGCCTGCGGCCGCGACACCAGATCGGTGACGACGCGCCACCAGATGCCTCGCGTCCCCGGACAAGATCGGTCGCGCGGCAGGACCAGATCCCTCGCGCGTCGGCGATAGACGGGTGACGAGTGGAGTGCCTGCCGCTCGTCGCACCCATCGCGTCTCGCGCGTAGAATGCACTCCCACGGCGAGGTACACGTGAGCGTTGGTGACTGGCTGAAGAGGACCTTCGGCGGCGGCAAGAGCGATCGGCCTGCGGCGCCGCCGCCCGTCTCGGACGAACGGCGCGCGCAGGTCGCGGCCTGGTTCGACGCGCTGCGGGCGGGCGAATTCAACATTCCCGACAACGTGCACGACAAGGCGGGGTGGGACACGTACTGGCGCAACCAGGCGAAGTACGGCGCTATTCAGCAGGGCTTCGACGACGTGATGTCCTCCGACCCGTCGCTGATCGAGGTGCTCGATCGCCGCGGCGTCAGGACCGTGCTCTGCGCGGGCATCGGCCTGTCGACCGAAGCGCTGTCGCTCGCGCTACACGGATTCGACGTGACCGCCCTCGACATCTCCGACGTGCCATTCGTATTCGTGCGACGCCGCCTGTCGTCAGGCCCGCTCCATCTGCTGCCCGGATTCGCGACCCGTAACGACGACGTGTTCGTGATGCCGGCGCTGACGGACGAGGGGCAGGGCCCGAACATGCATCGATCGCCCGCGCGTCCGATGCGCGCCGGCGGCTCGCTCCGGCTGGTCGTCGGCGACATCGTCGATCCGGCCGTCTGTCCCGGCCCATTCGACGCGATCGTCGAGCGCCGCACGATCCAGCTGTTCCCCGAAGCCGAGCGCACGTCCGCGCTCGAGCGTCTCGCCGCGCGCCTCGCGCCCCGCGCGCTCTTCGTCAGTCATGAACACAACGGCCGCGCGCGCCCCGACGACACGAGAGGCCATTACGCGACCGCGTGGATCCGTGCCAACGGATTCGTCGTCGATGCAATGCCCGATGCCGTCGCGACGCCGGATCGGCTGGCGCAGTTGCGGTACTCGACAGGGTGACGGCGAGGGGATGGAGGGGACCGGGGGACGAAGGACGTCTGTTGGCGTGTCACGGCGTCGCCGGCGGTGGCCGCAGCCGTTCCCGGCAGCTACACCGAGGTGGATATTCCCTTCGAGCAGAGGCCGCGTTGCTCGTTGATGACACCGTTTCGTGCGTAGAATACGGTTTCCTCCCATGGCCGCATCCGGCGACTTCGCGGTCGGACCATATCGGTTCGAGCTTCGCGTTTGGCCATGGTCTTTGGATCGATGTGTCTCGAGACAGGTGGGATCGCAATGCTCGAGAAGATGATCAGACGCGGGCTGATAGCTGTGGCGATCGCCTCGATCGCCGGACTGGGCTCGGTGATCGCCCAACAACCCCTGGCCGGCATCCAGATCTCCCTGGCGGAGGTGTGTCACTTCGGTGTCCTGGTGATGAATCCCCACGGCGACGCTCCTGACTACGATGTCTCGCTGACCGACGATGGCAAAGTCGTGTACAGGGCGCGTCGCGGAATGGCTGAGCTCAGTTCGCTGCAGTATCGCGTGACGCCTGACGATGTCAGGACGCTGGCGACTGAATTCGAGCAGGCCGGATTCTTCGAGCTGGCGCCTCGCTACAACGGTGGGCCTGACCACGGTTGTGACGTGACCGTGACCCTGGCCGCCGGTCCTCGCCAACACGTTGTCCGTTCGTCTCTATCGGTCGCACCGGATCCGCTCGCTCGTCTCGTTCGTCGCGTCGAGGCAGTCGCCCGGGTCGACCGCTTCTACCAGAAGGCGGACGCCGGCTCCGATCCGTCACGTCCTTCGCTCGACCTCGGAGTCTTCGACAATCTGCTCGAGCGAATCACCTGGCTCTGGCCCCAGGCGCGTGAGCTTCAGGACCGCTTGAAAGCCACCGAAGTCTCGACACCAGAAGCCGCGGAGCGCCTGGCCTGGTCCGCGTTCAACGGCCGCAGCGGCGGCGTGCGATCCGATGAGGTCGTCCAGCTCTCGGGACTCTATGAGGTCGGACGGGCCATCGAAGGCTTCGCCGATCCTCAGGATCTCGTGTGGGAAGCCCGATTGTGGCGGGGGACTGGGATCAGCGATGTGATTTGGGTTTCGACCAGGACCGGCGCGGTACTCCGTTGGGCTCCAGCGGGAGTCACGCGCGCTCCAGCGTCACGCGTGCCTCGAGTACCGCACTGAGGCGCGAATCACTTCGGACCAGGGCTTCATAGGTCCTGGGGACGCATGGCTTTTGACTGTTTTGTCCATATTGGACAAAATAGACACATGCCGACACGACGGGCAAGCGCAAAGACCGTGACGACGTTTCGACACACTCGAGGCGAAGCCGTCGAGCTGTCGTCAGTCACGGCGAGCGAGGCCAAGGCGACATTCGGACGCGTGCTGGAGCGGGTCATGCACGGCGGTGCGGTCGTGATTACCAAGCACGACACGGCCAAGGCCGTGCTGCTCTCGATCGAGCGCTTCAACGCGCTCTCCGGAGGAGGCGGCACCACGCTCGAGACGCTCGATCACGAATTCGACGCGCTGCTGGCGCGGATGCAGACGCCCCGTGCACGCCGCGGAATGAAGACGGCCTTCGGGGCATCCGGAAAGCAGTTAGGCCAAGCGGCCGCCGCCGCCGCGCGTCGACGTGGCTAACCCGGCTCGTCGTCCCTGCATCTACGTCCTCGCGGGAACAAATGGCGCCGGCAAGAGCAGCGTCGCCGGCGCGATGTTCCGGCGGACCGGTGTGGACTACTTCAATCCCGACGAAGCGACGGCCCGCATGCTCGCCGCCAATCCCGGTCTCTCGACACCGGACGCGAACAGCGCTGCGTGGCATCAAGGCAAGCGGCTCCTGGAGCGCGCCATCGTCGAGCGTCTGGATTTCGCGTTCGAGACGACACTCGGTGGGCACACGATCAGCGCGAGACTGCACCAAGCGTTGGCTGAAGGCATCGACGTGCGTGTCTGGTTCGTGGGCCTGCGCACGCCCGACCTGCATGTCGCACGCGTTCGCGCGCGCGTGGCTCGCGGCGGACACGATATTCCGGAAGCCAGGATTCGGGAGCGCTACGATCGCAGCCGGCTCAACCTGATTGCGTTGATGCCGTACCTGACGGAGCTTCGCGTATTCGACAACAGCACCGACGCGGATCCGTCTGCCGGACGCGTCCCGCAGCCGATCCTCCTCCTGCATCTCACGAAGAGAAGGATCGTCAGCATGATTGACTTGTCTCGGATACCCGACTGGGCCAAAGCCGTGGTGGCCGTGGCCATCAAAATTGCGGAGTGATCGAGCTACGGCCATCGGGCCATCGGATCATCGGGGCATCTAAACGGTGCCGTAGGGGGCGGCCCTTGTGGCCGCCCGGACCAGGACGAGGCATCGATTATCTGGCATCTGACGTCGACGCGTCCTGGGGGGTACTCGCGTTTGACGAGCCGCCGATGTCAGCGTTCGGTCTCGTCTGCCGGTCGTTGCTGCCACGCGGCAATCTGATCGCGTCGTCCGTGCTCCGCAAGATCCGACAGCCGGTAGCGCATCAACGCGCCTTGGCTCGCGCGGTACGGCCTCGAGACGTGACGCGCTCGACGAGGCGGTGCGCGGATGTCTTGTCGTAGACCTTGCTCTGTCCGCGTCCCAATTGGTCGAAGCCCGCCTGCACATCGGCGCGGAGCCGCGCCCGCTCCTGATCGCGCTCGCTCAGCAGGCGCAGAGCCTCGCGCACCACCTCACTCGCGGTCTGATAGAAGCCACTTTTGACCTTGTCGTTGACGAGCTGTTCGAGCTCTGGCGTGAGCGAGACGTTCATGGACCGAATCCTCTCGCGCTCACCGTAAAGGGACGTGACGGTTTCTGTCAAGATTTGACATCGATGAAGCCCTGATCGGCGGCGATGATCGCCGAGTGGCTCAGGACGTAGAACGCGTCTTCTGCTTCGCCCTGCCCGCCGTATTGACCGCGACCGCGTCGCGCACGAGCGCCTTGAACGCGGCGGCGTCCACGTCCTCGCCTTCGCGAATGTCGATCGCGCGACGGACGTTGCCGTCGAGGCTCGAGTTGAACAGGCGCGCCGGATCCTTCAGCGACGCGCCTTTCGCGAACGTCAGCTTCACCACGGATTTGTACGTCTCGCCCGTGCAGATGATGCCGTCGTGCGACCAGACCGGAATGCCGGGCTTGGTCGCCATCGCCCATTTCCATTCCTCGACGACGGCGGGATCCGCCTCCTTGATGAGCGCACGCATGCGGGCGAGCGTCCGGCCGCGCCAGTCGCCGAGCTCGGCGATGCGCTGCGTGATCGCCTGCGGCGCCGACGCGCTCTGACTCGCGATTGCCTTCTTCATGTCGTCCTCGCCCCGCGCCGCCTTGCCGCATACGGCAGCACGAACAGATAGAGACCGCTGAACAGCAGCAGCGCGAGCGGCAGCAGCGGGGAATACGTGATCCACGGCGGCGGCTGCGCGCCGTTGCCGCGCGCCAACGCGACGAAGTTGGCGATGACCGTCAGCGTGAAGACGATCGACACCCAGCGATGGAACTGTCGAATCCACTGATTCACGACGACCTCCGGTTGGATCTCACAGTCCAACTTCGAACTCTGAACTTCGAACTTCGAAACGCCGACTGACACGCTGCGCGCGGGCGGTCACGGCTGTCGCGGGGCTTTCGCCCACGCCGGCATCTCGACGCCGAACTCCCGGCTGTACTCCGCGTGCAGCCGCTGCCAGCCCTCGAACTGCATCGCGTCGGGACCGACGATGCGCCCGAGAGGCGTGCCGGCGAGGAGATGATCGAGCACGTCGAGGCAGAGATGCCATCCGGCCGCGCCCATGGCGATGTAGCGGCGATCGATGTTCGTCCACAGCGTCAGGCGCGTGCCGCCGGCGATCGGCTCGAGCTGCCATCGCATGTCGAAGCCGCCCCAGTTGTATTCGAGCCGCGACGATGCGTCCGCGCGCGTCACCGTCGTCTCCGTGACGTGCGGCTTCGGCGCGCCCACGGTCGTGAGCGTCACCGTCGCGCCCGCGGTCCCGAGATCGCCGTCCGCGTCGAACGGCGCCCACTCGCGGAGCTGCGCCGGATCGGTGAGCGCGCGCCAGACCTTGTCCGGCGAATGACGCAGCTCGCGCGTGAGCACGAGCGTCCAGTGGTCGCCGTCCTTCTGCACCTGCGCGTAGGGCGGGCCCGGCGTGTAGCGATCGCGAGCGGTCATTTCTTCTTGCTCCTTGTCTTTCCCGATGTCTTCTTTGGCGCGGATCGATCCAGCCGATCGAGATGCCGCTCGAGCGCGTCGACGTGCGTGGACCAGAGCTGCCGGAACGGCGCCAGCCACGCGTCGATTTCCTGCAGCGGCTCGGGGTTGAGGCGATAGAGCCGCCGCTGCGCGTCGATCGTGGCCTCGACGAAGCCCGCCTCGCGCAGCACGCGCAGATGCTTCGACACGGCCGGCTGGGACATGCGCAGCCGGCGCTCGATCTCGCCGACGGACTGTTCGGACGAGGCGAGCAGACTGAGAATCGCGCGCCGGGTCGGCTCGGCGATGACGGCGAAGACGGACTCCACGTCCTCAGGTATACGTGACGGGGAATATGCTTGTCAAGGAATATACGACATCGGGACATCGGGACATCGGATCATCGGGACATCGGGAGGGCGCGCGCGAGGCGGGTGGCTCGTGTTCAGCGCGACTGTTCGCGAGCCGACACGCGAAGCTCGAAGAACGGTCGCGCAGCCGGGTGACCGAGGCGTGGTCACGGACCACGCCGAGCATCGACGGCATGCCGGCGCAGCACCGTTCTTCCGGCGAGTCGAACCGGAGCGCGAACGCGAGCGACCCGCCGCGCGCGCGTCATACGACGCGCCGACGCTGCGGCAGGTCACAAGACGCTGATCGGGCGCCCCTACGCCTGCGGCCAGAGCCAGCCGAGCGCGCCGCCGGTGATGAAGCCGTAGATCAGCGCATCGATCAACGTCTTGATCGTCGTCGTCCACGACTTCGAGTACCAGATCGACGGCGGCACGGCGCCGAGGCCGTAGCCCATGAACGCGGCACAGCTCGCGACCTGCGACACGCGCAGGTACGGCGCGCCCGGCGCGAGCGCGAGACCGGCGAGATACGCGGCGAACAGGCTCACGACGAGGCAGAACACGAACCACTGCACGAGCTTGCCGCCCATCGCGAAGTCGCCGGGCATGACGGTGATGAGCGCGACGGGACCGCGTTTCATCTTCTCCACGAACGCCGGATCGCGCATCGCGCGCGGGTTCGGCGCGGGCAGCATGTAGTCGCCGCGCGGAATGTTGAAGTGCCGCAGCGCCGTCTGCACGTCGTCTTCCGAGTGCAGCGCCTTGTAGTCGCTGCGGTGGTAGGGCAGCACCATGTGGAGGATGCTGGACGCGACGAACACCAGCACGGCAGACAGGACGATCGGCAGCCAGAGCGACGAGACAGGCACCACGGGACGCCTCCTGCGGAAAGTTCGAAGTCCGAACTTCGAACTTCGAATTACCAACGCTCGATTGGGGAGCGTCAGTGTAGCGTGAGACGAAGGAGGGGGCCAGGGGACGAAGGGACGAGGGGACCAAGGGACCAAGGGACGAAGGGACGAAGGGACCGCGGGGGCACGACGAGCCTCCATCGGCCTTCGGTCGTTGGACTGTCCCGATGCCCCGATGCCCCGATGCCCCGATGTCCCGATGTCCCGATGTCCCAGCCCCTCGTCCCTTGGTCCCCTGGTCCCCTGGTCCCCTTCCTCGCCGTTCTCGACTAGCGCCGCGTCCCTCCGATCGCGTACCTTTTCTCTACTCGAGGATTGAGAGGGAAAGGGGACCCATGAAGACGTTGGTGAAGACGGCTCTGCTGCTGACGTTCGTGTCGGCCTCGGCGTACGCGCAAGTCAACGCGGGCGAGAAGAAGCCCGAGGCGACGATGCCGTTCACGATGACGCAGGTGGCGACGTTCAATTTGCCGTGGAGGATCGCGTTTCTGCCCGACGGGCGCATGCTCGTCACGGAGAAGGTCGGTCCGGTCTGGCTCGTGACACAGGACGGCAAGAAGACGCCCGTCTCCAACGTGCCGGCCGTCCAGTACGGCGGCCAGGGTGGCATGCTCGGCGTGTTCGTGTCGCCGCACTACGCGACCGATCACAACGTCTACCTGACGTATTCCGAGCCGGGCGCGAGCGGCACGCGCGTGTCGAGTCTGGCGCTGGCGCGCGCGCGGCTGCAGCTCGGCGACGGCACGGCGAGCCTCGAGGGGCTGCAGGTGATCTGGCGGCAGATGCCGAAGGGCAGCGGCGGCCAGTTCGGCGCGCAGATCGCGTTCTCGCCCGACGGCCAGTACCTGTTTCTGACCGTCGGCGATCGCCAGCGCTTCACGCCCGCGCAGGATCCCGATCAGGAGCTCGGCAAGATCCTGCGGCTGACGCTCGACGGCAAGCCCGCGCCGGGCAATCCGAACGCGGGGAAGACCGGCGCGTCGCAGGTGACGCTGATCGATCCGCCGCGTGACACCGAAGCCGCCAAGACCGCGGCCGTCGTCAGCAACTACACGTTCACGTCTCCGAACCTGACGCCGTCGGAAGTGTGGACGACGGGTCATCGCACGCCGTACGGCCTGGCGTTCGCGCCCGACGGCCGGCTGTGGGAGCTGGAGCACGGCCCGCGCGGCGGCGACGAGCTGAATCTGATCGAGCGCGGCAAGAACTACGGCTGGCCGCTCGTGTCGTACGGCGTCAACTACAACGGCGTGCCGATTCCGAAGCCGGAGACGCGGCCCGATCTGGCCAAGCCGGTCATCTACTGGGTGCCGGTCATCGCGCCGGGCAGCCTCACGTTCTACAACGGATCGATGTTCCCGCAGTGGAAGGGCTCGGCGCTGATCGGCGGCATGGCGACGCAGACGCTCAACCGCATCACGTTCGACGGCAACGGCGGCGCGACGCCGGCCGAGCGCTGGGACGTCGGCCACCGGATTCGCGACGTCGAAGTGGCGCCCGACGGCGCGATCTGGCTGCTCGAGGACGCGAACCCCGGCGGGATGTTCCGGGTCACTCCGAAGAACTGAGGGACGAAGGGACGTGGGGACCTTCGTCCCTTCGCCTGGGACCGGGCGGCCACGGGGGGCCGCCCCTACGGGTACGGGCATGCGTGCGTCCGGACATGTGCATCACTTGCGGCCGGGCCGCCCGGATACGGGCATGCGTGCGTCCAGGTGTCCAGATGACCAGATGTCCAGATGACCAGATGATCCGATAGCCAGATAACCCGATGTCTCATCCCCTCGTCCCCTCGTCCCTTCGTCCCTGGTCCCTTCTACCTCGCCCGTCGATGCGACTGCCGATAGCACAGCCCCGCGATTGACACGGACACGGCGGTCAGCCCGAACGTGACGCCGGCGCCGAAGCGGCCGAGCAGCCAGCCGCCGATCGCCGGGCCGATGCCGAGGCCCAGGCCGCCGAGCGACGCGGCCCCGAAGTAGCTGCCGCGCAGGTGCGCCTGCGCCATGCTGTCGGTCTGCAGTTGCAGCGTGGGGAACAGCACCGCCTCGCCGAGGCTCAGCACCCACGTTGCGATCACCCAGGGCACGGTCGCGTGCACCGGCAGCAGCGCGTACGCAAGGAACGCCGCACCGAACAGCACGAGGCTGGCGTACGTCCGCTCATACAGGCCGTAGCGGTGCAGCAGCCGCAGCATCGGGAACTGGAACGTGACGATCGTCAGCGCGTTGGTCGCGAGCAGCGTCGCGACGAGGCCGACGGCGTCGCGGTGCTCCGCGCGGCTGATGTACTGGATCAACGTCGACTCCACCTGCGCGTACGCGGACATCACCAGGAAGTTGGCCGCGACGAGCAGCAGGAACTGATGATCGCCGCGCAGCACCGCGATCGCTTTTCGCAGGCTGGCGTGCTTGCGCGCGTCCGGGTGGACCGCCATCGGCGTCCGGCTGAAGCTCCAATTCAGGATGACGGCAAAGCCGGCGTAGACGGCCGCCGTGATCCAGAAGCTCGGCTGCTTCGCGGAGAGGCCGAACACGACGCCGATGAACGGACCGACGGCGCCCGCGACGTTGATCAGGAAGTAGCGCGCGTGAAGGGCCAGCTGACGCGTGCGCGGCGTTTCGATGCAGTCGGCGATGAGCGCGGTCCCCGGCGCCTCCAGCGCGCCGCGCGTGATGCCGACGAGAAACGCGCCGATCGCGTACGCCGCGATGCTCCGTGCCAGGGCGAGCGTCGCGTACGCCACCACCGCGCTCACGCATCCCATCGTCATCACCGAGCGCCGGCCGAAGCGATCGGACAGGTTGCCGGAGTAGAACGCGACGAGGCCGCCGGTGAAGAACGCCGAGCCAATGATGCCGCCGACGCGCGCGGCCGACAGGTGATAGTCGCGCGTGAGAATCACCGCGAGGAACGGCCACACCATGAAGAAGGCCGTCCGCGTCAGCAGCGTGCCGCCCAGCGTCATCCAGACGAGGGGCGGGAAGTCGAGGCCGGCCGACCGTGCGGCCGCGGCGGTGCGAGTCATGTCCTCCGTCCTGCTCACCACACAAAGCAAAAGGGCCATCATCCGT
>CAZNMF010000281.1:0-4859 GCA_964573795.1 uncultured Solibacteraceae bacterium | reverse complement strand
GTGGCGTACTCGGTCGTGCAGCGCACGCGCGAGATCGGCGTGCGCATCGCGCTTGGCGCCGGACGCGGCCACGTCATCGGATCGATCGTCCAGACGTCGATGCGGCCGGTTGCGCTGGGCATCGCGATCGGCGTGGCATTGGCGATTTTCGCGACGCGAGCGGTCGCCAGTCTCCTGTTTCACGTCACGCCGACGGACGTCCGCACCTTCGCGCTCACGGCCACGGTCGTCGCCGCGACAGGCCTCGCCGCCGCCTGGATTCCCGCACGCCGCGCCGCCCGCATCGATCCCGTCTCGACGCTGCGCGCCGAGTAGCCAACCAATGACGTAGATTCCCGCCATCGCGGCTAGAATCGCCGTCATGCGTTGCCCTGTCTGTCAGGCCGACGCGCCGTCGACGGCTCAGTTCTGTCCGTCGTGCGGCCGCGCGCTGCCGGCGTCGGAAGCGACCGTCGAGGGCGACGTCACGCGCACGTCGTCGCCGTCGGAGGCCGCGGCCCGCGCCGCGGCGAGTCTCAACCGCGAGCGTTTCCCGCCGGGCACGATCATCGCGCATCGCTATCGCTTCACCGGATTCCTCGGGCGCGGCGGCATGGGCGACGTGTACCGCGCCGACGATCTCCGGCTTGGACAGCCGGTCGCACTGAAGTTCCTGCCACCGGCGATCGCCCGCGATCCGGCGCGGCTCGCGCAGTTCCACAACGAGGCGCGCACCGCGCGGCAGGTGTCGCATCCGAACGTCTGCCGGATGTACGACATCGGCGAGTGGGAGGACCAGGTCTTTCTCACGATGGAGTACGTCGACGGCGAGGATCTGTCGTCGCTGATCCGCCGCATCGGCCGGCTGCCGGAAGACAAAGGACTCGAGATCGCGCGTCAGATCTGCGCCGGCCTTGCGGCCGCGCACGAGCGGGGCGTCATCCATCGCGACCTGAAGCCGGCGAACGTCATGCTCGACGGCGCGGGCAAGATCCGCATCATGGACTTCAGCCTCGCGTCGTCCGGTGGCGACGTGGACGCGCGCGCGGGCACGCCGGCGTACATGGCGCCGGAACAGCTTCAGGGACGCGAGGTCACGCGTCAGAGCGACGTCTACTCGCTCGGCCTCGTGCTCTACGAGCTGTTCACCGGCCGGCGCGCGTTCGACGCGGCGTCGCTCGCCGAGCTGATCGCCCAGCGCGAATCAGCGGCCATCGTGCCGCCGATCGAATGGGTGAAGACGCTCGATCCGTCGATCGAGCGCACGATCCTTCGCTGCCTCTCGGACGATCCGCGCGATCGTCCCTCGTCGGCGCTGGCGGTGTCGGCGTCGCTGCCGGGCGGCGATCCACTGGCCGCCGCACTGGCCGCAGGCGAAACGCCGTCGCCGGAGATGGTCGCCGCCGCCGGCACGGAGAGCCCGACGATGAGCGCCGCGGCAGGCGCGGGATGGCTCGTCGTCGCGTGCGCGCTCGCGACCCTCGTCGGCGCGCTCTTCGATCGCTCGTCGCTACTCGCGCACGTCCCGCTCGACAAGCCGCGCCCGGTGCTCGTCGACCGCGCCGACACGCTTCGCCGGCAGTTCGGCTACGGCGACGCGGCAGTCGGCACGGCGTCAGGGTTCGACGTGGCCAACGACTATCTCTCGTGGGCGGATCGACAGGGCGCCGGCACCAACGACTGGGCCGTGCTCGCAAATGGACGGCTGGCGGCCATCCGCTTCTGGTATCGCACGAGCCCGTCGACGCTCGAGCCGCTCGACGACCGCTCCGCTGTCAGCCCGGGCGATCCGCCGCCGCTCGTCGCGGGCATGACGCGCTTCGATCTCGACATGCAGGGACGTCTACTCCGCTTCGAAGCCGTGCCCGCCGCCACCCTCGCCGCGGCCGCTCCTGTCGTCGATTGGGCTCCGCTCTTCGATGCTGCCGGTCTGGATCGCCAGCGCTTCACCGACGTGCCTGCCGAGCTGCGCGTGCGCGGCAACGGCGACGAGCGTCATGCGTGGGAAGGCACGGACGGGACATCGCCGGTGCGCTGGCACATCGACGCGGCCGGATATCGCGGCCGGCCGACGTTGTTCGAAGTCTCCGGCGAATGGGCACGCCGTGACGCCGTGCCGCCGGCGGCGCGCGCGTCGTACACGCGCGTCGCCGCGTTTCTCGTGCTGACGCTGCTCCCGTTCGGCGCCGCGATCCTCGCGTGGCGCAATCTGACGTCGGGACGCGGCGATCGTCGAGGCGCGTTTCGCACGAGCGCGTTCGCCTTCGCGACCAGCCTTCTGGCGTGGATCATCTCGCCGGGGCACGTCGCGAGCGTGCTGGAAATCGCCGACCGTTTCTACGTCCCGCTCGGCCAGATCCTCTATCGCAGCGGCCTGCTCTACGTCTACTACCTCGCCCTCGAGCCGTACGTGCGGCGGACGTGGCCGACGATTCTCGTCACCTGGTCGCGCGTCGTCTCAGGACGGCTGCGCGATCCGCTGGTCGGACGCGATCTGCTCGTCGGCACGGTCGCCGGATTGACGATCGTCCTCACGTCGCCGTTGTTCGTGCTGCTGCCTCACTGGATGGGCCGGACGGAACCGCAACTCTGGCAGACGTCGCTGTGGCCGTTGTACGGGGAGCGCGCAGTGCTCTGGCGCGTCCTGCTTCGTCCGACGAACGCGCTGGGCGACAGCATGCTCATCATGCTCATCCTGTCGCTGCTCCGGCAGGGGCTGCGCGTCCTCGCGGCGAAGCTGACGGGCGTTGCCGGACGCGTCCTGCGGAGCGACGCCCTGCTCTGGCTCATCGCCGTCGCATTCTTCGTGATGCTGATCGAGCGCGATGGCTTCTATCCGAACTACGTCTGGTTCGAGCTGCTCACGACGGCTGCCGCGGTGGCCGGGCTGTTCTACGTCGCGCTGCGCTTCGGGCTCTTCGCGCTCGCCCTGGCGCTCGTCACATATGGCTTGACGACGGAGATCGGGCTGACACTCGATTTCTCGAAGCCGTACGCCGTTGACGTGTGGTTCGTCACCGGCGCGTTTCTGGTGCTCGCCGCAATCGGCGTCTGGCTCGCGCGCGTGCGCCCGCGGGCGTTCGGTCGGGCGAGATAGACCGCCCGCGGACGCCCAGCCAACGCGATGCGACCGGAATCCGTCTAACGAACGCCATGCAGACGATCATCGCCGACCTGCGCTATGCCCTTCGCGGCATCCGCCGCGCCCCGCTCTTCGCCATGGTCGCCATCGCGTCGCTCGCGCTGGGCATCGGCGCGAACGCGGCCATCTTCACGCTGCTCGATCAACTGCTGCTGCGGCAACTGCCGATCCGATCGGCGGACAAGCTCGTGATGCTCTATCAGCAAGGCCCGCACATGGGCAGCAACATGGGCTCGAGGATGCACTCGTACCCGCTGTACCAGGACCTGCAACAGAAGGCGGACGCCTTCTCCGAGGTGCTGTGCCGGCGCGTCGTCGCGGCGTCGCTCAGCGTCGACAGTCAGACGGAACGCCTCTCGGCCGAGATCGTGTCGGGCAACTACTTCACGATGCTCGGCGTGCGCCCCGCGATCGGGCGCGTGTTCGATTCGCGGAGTGACGACCAGGTCTTCGGCGGCCATCCCGTCGTCGTGCTCGACTATCGCTACTGGACCCGCCGCTTCGGACGCGACCCGAACGTCGTCGGCCGCAAGATTCTCGTCAACGACCACCCGATGACGATCGTCGGCGTCTCGGAGGAGTCGTTCACCGGACTCGATCCGTCCAGTGCGCCCGAGATTCGCGTGCCGATCCTGATGCAGCGCGAGATGATGCCCGAATCGGAATGGCTGCACATGGACGATCGGCGCGCGCGGTGGGTGCAGGTCTTCGCGCGGCTGAAGCCGGGCCGGACGCTACAGTCGGCGCAAGCCTCCGTGCAGGGCCTGTTCACGCAGATCCGCGCGTACGAGATGACGCTGCCGGCCGCGAAGGACTGGTCGCAGTACTCGCGCGATCGCTTCATGCAGGGACGGATCGTCGTCGAGGCCGCGCCATCCGGCTATTCGCCGCTCCGCAACGACGTGTCGACGGGCCTCGTCGTGCTGATGTGCATGGTGGGCCTCGTGCTGCTCATCGCGTGCGCCAACGTCGCCAATCTGGTCATCGCGCGCGGGTTCGCACGACAGAAGGAGCTCGCGGTCCGCCTGTCGCTCGGCTCCACGCGCGGCCGTCTCGTGCGTCAGCTGCTCGTCGAAAGCGCCGTGCTGTCGATCGCCGGCGCCGTGGTCGGCCTCGCACTCGCCTTCGCGATGACGCGCGCGCTGATTGCCTTCGTGCCGTCCGGCGGCTCGCCCGCCCTCCTGTCCGCGCGGCCCGATCCGCGCGTGCTCGCCTTCACGCTCGTCGTCACCGGCGTGACGACGATGCTCTTCGGGCTGCTGCCGGCGTTGCGCATCAGCCGGATCGATCCGTGGACGACGCTCAAGAGCGCGATGGCGTCGATCGCGGGCGGAAACGGATCGCTCGTGCTGCGCAAAGGCCTGGTGACCGTGCAGGTCGCGCTCAGCTTTCTGCTGCTCTTCGGCGCGGGGCTCTTCGTGCGCAGCCTGCACAACCTCAAGGGCACGGACACGGGGCTGGCACTCGACAATCTCGTCACGTTCCAAGTCTCGCCGGTGCTGAACGGCTACGACGACGCGCGCGGCAGCGGGTTCTATCACGAGCTGCTCGATCGGCTGCGCGCGACGCCGGACGTCGAGTCGGCGGGCATCGCCAGCGTGGCGCTGCTCTCGGGAGGCGAGTGGGACAGCTCCATGGGCGTCGAAGGCCACAAGCCCGCCGACGGCGAGGACATGCAGGCGTTCATGAACGCCGTCTCGCCGGGCTATTTCGCGACGATGAAGATTCCGCTGCTCGA
>CAZNMF010000280.1:0-12103 GCA_964573795.1 uncultured Solibacteraceae bacterium | reverse complement strand
GGCGCCGACGCGGCCTTCGACCACGTCTGCGCCTCGAGCGGCGTCTGCTCGACCTTGGCCTTCGTGTACATGTCGAGGACGTCGTTCAGGACGACCTTCGACTCGTACATGTCCGCGATCGTGTCGGTGCCGTACGTCGCCGGCTGCGCGACGTGGCGCAGCAGCGGCAGGCGCGAGTAGTCGACGAACAGCCGCGGGACCTTCGGCAGGCTGAGCGCGATCATCACGGCGATCGTGACGGCGATCGCCGCGCAGCGGCCCGCCCGTGGCCACGCCAGCAGCCACGCGTCCAGCGCCGCGAGACGTCGCGTCACCGCGACGAGCCGATCGTCAGCACGATCTTGCCCGTCGTCTGCCGTCCTTCGAGCAGGCGCTGCGCGTCGGCGGCGTGGGCGAGGTCGAACGTGCGGTGCAGGTTCAGCGTGAGCGTGCCGGCCGCGAGCGCGTCGAAGACGTCGCCCGCGCGCCACAGCAGCTCGTCGCGCGTGGCCACGTGATGGCCGAGGCTCGGCCGCGTGACGAAGAGCGAGCCCTTGCCGTTGAGCGTGTTGACATCGAACGGCGGCACGGGCCCGCTCGACTGGCCGAACACCACGAGCATGCCGCGCGGTCGCAGGCTGTTCAGGCTCTGATCGAACGTCGTCTTGCCGACCGAGTCGTAGACGACGTCGACGCCGCGTCCGTTCGTGAGGCGCTTCGCCTCGACGTCGAATGCCTGCTTCGTGTACAGGATGACGTCGGTCGCTCCCGCCGCGCGTGCGATCGCGGCCTTTTCGTCGGTCGACGTCGTGCCGATCACGCGCGCGCCGCGCATCCGCGCCATTTGCACGGTCATGCCGCCGGCCCCGCCCGCGGCCGCGTGCACGAGGCACGTGTCACCGGGCTTCAGCGGATAGGTCGAGTGCGTGAGGTAGTGCGCGGTCATGCCTTGCAGCATCACGCCCGCGGCCGTCGTGAGGTCGACGGCGTCGGGCACACGTACGAGGAGCGCCGCCGGAACGACGGCGTACTCCGCGTACGACCCGCGGGCCATCGCGTACGCGACGCGATCGCCCGGCTTGACCTCCGTCACGCCGTCGCCGACACGCTCGACGATGCCCGCGCCCTCGGAGCCGATCGTGATGGGCGCGTCCGCTTTGTAGAGGCCGGTGCGGAAGTAGATGTCGATGAAATTGACGCCGCTCGCCGCCAGCTTGACGAGCGCCTGGCCGGGGCCGGGCTCCGGCACCGGCACGTCCACGAGCGTGAGCGCGTCCGGACCACCCGGGTGCTGGACCTGTATACGTTTCATGTCGATCTCCGATCTCGTCAGAGCCTACTCCAGGTCCGGCGCACGAGGATTGCCGTTTGGACTACGATCTGGCGAGTGAGCACATCCACGGTCGGCGAAGGCCTCCTCGAGGGCTATCTCACCAGGGACGCCGTGCAGCGCGTTGTCGCCAGCGGCCTCGAGACGCTGCCCGTCGACGGCCAGCGCGTGCTGGTCATCATTCCGGACGGCACGCGGACGATGCCGATGCCGCTGCTGTTCGAGATTCTGGAGCGCGCGCTCGGCCGGCGGGCGAGCGCCCTGGATTTTCTGATCGCGCTCGGCACGCACTCGCCGATGGGCGACGCCGAGCTGAGCCGGCTCGTCGGCCGTCCCGTCGCCGACGGCCGCGCGGGCACGCATCGCCTGTTCAACCACCGGTGGGACGATCCCGCGTCGTTCGTCCGGCTCGGGACGATTCCGGCGAGCGAGGTCGCGCAGTTGTCCGGCGGGCGGCTGCGGCAGGACGTGCCCGTCGCCCTCAACCGCTTGGTCACCGAGTACGACCGCGTCATCATCTGCGGGCCCGTGTTTCCGCACGAGGTCGCGGGATTCTCGGGCGGGACGAAGTATCTGTTTCCCGGCATCGCGGCGCCGGAGATCATCCACTTCACGCACTGGCTCGGCGCGCTGGTCACCAGCTACGAGATCATCGGCACGCTCGACACGCCGGTCCGCGCCGTGATCAACCGCGCCGCGGCGATGCTCGACACGCCGATCTCGCTCATCGCGCTCGTCGTGTCGCACGATGGCGTGGCCGGGGCGTACGTCGGCGACGTGCAGGCCGCGTGGCGGCAGGCGGCACTGCTCTCGGCGCGGCGGCACATCACGTGGGTCGATCGGCCGTTCGATCGGATGCTGTCGGTCATGCCCGCGATGTACGACGACCTGTGGACCGCGGCCAAGGGCGCGTACAAGGCCGAGCCGGCGATTGCCGACGGCGGCGAGGTCGTCATCTACGCGCCGCACGTGCGCGAGGTCAGCTACGTGCACGGGAAGCTGATCGACGAGATTGGCTATCATTGCCGGGACTACTTTCTGGCGCAGTGGGATCGGTTCAGCCGGTATCCTGGCGGAATCCTGGCGCACTCCACGCACGTGAAAGGGCTGGGCACGTACGATGCCGCGACGGGCGTCGAGACGCCACGGATTCGCGTGACGCTCGCGACGGGCATTCCCGAAGAGCGCTGCCGCCGCGTGAACCTCGGCTATCGCGATCCGGCGACAATCGACCCGGCCACCTGGGCGGCGGAGGCCGCCGATCGGTCGATCGTCGTTTCGCGCGCGGGGGAGTTGCTGTTTCGCGTGGGGCAGGCGCCGACAGAATGAAGTGAAGAGCGCTGGTTCTCCGTTCTAGGTTCTAGGTTCTACGTTCTACGTTCTACGTTCGAAGTTCGAAGTTCCTGAAAGGACCACATGGCCGCTGCAATGGGAGTCGTCGGGTTGGGCGTGATGGGCGCGAACCTGGCTCGGAACATCGAGAGCCGGGGCTTTCGCGTCGCGGGCTACGACCTCGACGCCGCGAAGACGCAGAAGTTCGTCGCCGACGGCGCAGGGCATCAGGTGACGGGCGCCGACAGCCCCGCCGCGCTGATGGCCTCGCTCGAGCATCCGCGGCGCGTGCTGATCATGGTGCCGGCCGGCGCGCCGGTCGACGCGGTCATCCAGCATTTGCTGCCGCACCTGCAGCCCGGCGACATCCTGCTGGACGGCGGCAACTCGTTCTTCAAGGACACCGATCGCCGATCGGACGAGCTCGCGGCGCGCGGGATCCTCTTCCTCGGCACGGGCGTCTCCGGCGGCGAAGAAGGCGCGCTCAAGGGACCGGCGATCATGCCGGGCGGATCGCGCGAGGCGTGGGAAGCCGTCGCGCCGATCCTGCGCGCGATCGCGGCGAAAGCCGAAGACGGCGAGCCGTGCGTCGCCTACATGGGCGCGAAGGGCGCCGGGCACTACGTGAAGATGGTGCACAACGGCATCGAGTACGGCGACATGCAGCTCATCGCGGAGACGTACGACGTGCTCTCGCGCGGGCTCGGCCTGACGGCGCCGGAGATTGGCGGCATCTTCGCGGAGTGGAATCGCGGCGAGCTGAAGTCCTACCTCGTCGAGATCAGCGCGGACGTCTTGACGTTCGTCGACCCGGAGACGAAGCGCCCGCTCGTCGATCTGATCCTCGACGAAGCGCAGCAGAAGGGCACCGGCAAGTGGATGAGCCAGAATGCGTTCGACGTCGGCGCGCCGATTCCGACGGTGAACGCGGCGGTCGTGGCGCGCATCCTCTCGGCGTTGAAGACCGAGCGCGTCGCGGCGAGCAAGGTGCTGACGGGCCCATCGCCCACGTTCGCCGGTGACCGCAAAGCGCTCGTCGACGCCGCACGCCAGGCGCTGTACGCGAGCAAGATCACGTCGTACGCGCAGGGCATGGCGCTGCTGCGCATGGCGTCCGAGGAATATCACTACGACATCGATCCCGGCGAAGTCGCGCGCATCTGGCGCGCCGGCTGTATCATCCGCGCGTCGCTCCTGAGCGACATCAGCGCGGCATTCGTGCGCGATCCGCACCTGACGAACCTGCTGCTCGATCCGGCGTTCCGCGGGGCGATCGGCCAGCGGCAGCAGGCGTGGCGCACGTTCGTGCAGACGGCCGTCGGCCTCGGCATTCCGGTGCCCGCGATCGGCACGTCGCTCGCGTACTACGACGCGTATCGCAGCGCGCGGCTGCCGGCGAATCTCACGCAAGGCCAGCGCGACTACTTCGGCGCCCACACGTACCGCCGCACCGATCGCGACGGCGTGTTCCACACGCACTGGACAGGGGAGTGAGAAACTTCGAACTTCGAACTTCGAACTGAGAACTGAGAACTGAGAACTGAGAACTGAGAACTGAGAACTGAGAACTGAGAACCGAACCCAGAACCTAGAACCGAGAACCGAGAACCCGGAACCTAGATTTTCTACAATGCCCACCACGACCCTCCGTATCCCTGCCGAAGGCTCGATCGACTGTCTCGCCATCGGTGCGATCATCCACCGCCTCGACTCGGGCGTCATCCCGTTCCGCAAGGCGCACACGTGCTCCATCCACGTCAGCGGCGGCGAGTTCAACGTCGTCGCCAACCTGGCGGACTGCTTCCGGATGCGCACGGCGGTCGCGACGGCGATGGTGAGCTATCCGGTCGGCGATCTGATTGCCGAGCGCGTGCGCGCGATGGGCGTGCGGCCGTTCTACAAGCACTTCGCGCACGACGGCGCGCGCGGGCCGAACATGGCGACCGTCTACAGCGATCGCGGCCATGGCGTGCGCCCGCCGGTCGTCTTCTACAACCGCAGCAACGAGGCCGGCGCGCTCCTGAAACCGGGCGACTTCGACTGGACCGCGATCTTCGGCGAGGGCGTGCGCTGGTTCCACAGCGGCGGGCTCTTCGCGGCGCTGTCGACGACGACGCCGGAGCTGATCATCGAGGGCATGCAGGAAGCGAAGCGCCACGGCGCGGTCGTGTCGTTCGACCTCAACTACCGCGAGAAGCTGTGGAAGGCGTCCGGCGATCCCACGCGCGCGCAGGCGGTCTTCTCGCGCATCGTGCAGCACGTCGACGTGCTCGTCGGTAACGAGGAGGATCTGCAGAAGGCGCTCGGCGTGCCCGCGCCGGCGGCCGGTCACGCGTCGAAGCTCGATCCCGGCGCGTTCTTCGCGACCATCGGGCACGTCGTGGAGCGCTATCCCAACGTGAAGCTCGTCGCGACGACGCTGCGTGACGTGGCGTCGACGAACCGTCACGACTGGAGCGCCGTCGCGTGGGTCGAAGGACAGCAGTTCGTCGCGCCGACGTGCCAGCTCGACGTCTACGATCGCGTCGGCGGCGGCGACGGCTTCGCCGCGGGCTTCTTCTACGGCCTGATGAGCGGCGAGACGCCGGAGCAGGCCGTGCGCCTGGGCTGGGCCCACGGCGCGCTCATCACCACCTATCCCGGCGACACGACGATGGCGACGGTGGAGGAAGTGCGCGCGTTCGCGAAGGGCGGATCCGCGAGGATTCAGCGTTAAGAACGTGTTTCAAAACTCCCTCCATCAAGACATCTGGAGTCGCCTACGGCGCGATGCCCAGTCGTCCGCTCCAGACGTCGGCGATCCACCGATATTGGAGCCACGTCGACAGGACGAGGTACGGCGCGAGCAGCCAGCGGCCGCGCACGACGATTGCGAGCGCCATAGGTAGCGTCAGCACGCCGAACGCGAAGCGCGGCATCGATCCGAACCCGACCGCGCCCGGCTGCGCCAGCGCCACCAGCAGGGCCGCGGCCGTGACGCCGTAGACCTTGATCGACAGCGGGATCTCGCGACGGACGCAGAGGACCGCCGTCAGCACGAGCGTGAGGATCAGCGTCATGACGGTCGGGTGCACGAGCAGACCCGCGCCCTCGCGTGCGGCGAGCGCCGCCCAGCCGTGCGCCATCACCCCCCAGTCCGAGGAGAAGCCCCACGCGCGCTGCGTGGCCGCGTAGGCGTCCATCCGTCCCGTCGCCGCGCCCGCGACGACGATCCACGCGGCGGGCGAGATGAGCGCCGAGACGGCGAGCGCCGCGGTCGGACGCGTCATCGTGCGCTGCCGGACGATCTGCGTGAGCACACGGACGCCGGCGGCCGCCACCAGCGGCACGAGAACACCGCGGCTCAGGCTGGCGCCGGCGAGCAGCAGCGCGGCTGCGCCATCGCGGCCGGACGTGAGTGCGACCAGAAATCCCGTCGCGAACAACAGATAGATCGCTTCGGCGTACGGCACCTGCAGCACGAACGCCGCTGGAAACGTCGCCCAGATGGCGACGGCTCTCAGCGCCGTGCTCTCATCGGCGAACGTCGAGACAAGTCGCGCGAGAAGCACGGCGGCGATGGCACCCGCGACCAGATTGATCGCGATAGCGGCCGTCTCGAACGACACGCCGAATGCCTGCACGAGCGCGCCGGCCGTCGTCGGAAATGCGGGAAAGAACGCCCACGGATTCGCGAGCACTGCGCCGTTGGCGCTCAGCGGAAGCGTGCGCGGGTATCCGTCGGCCGCGATCGACGCGTAATGGATCGCATCCCAGCGGACCAGCGCGTCATGCCACAGGCGAAAGGGCGGGCCGGCCAGCACGGGCATGCCGAGGTGCCGGTCCACGGCAACGATCAGCAGATCGACACTGACGAGCCGCGCAAGCGTGTAGATGCCGACGACGGTCAGCCATGTGCGGCGGGCGATCACGCAATGGTGATCTTAAGGGCGCGGGCGCCGCATTCCGGCGCCAATCTCGACTCGCGTTGACTGAACTCATCCTTCAGGAAGACAACCCGTTCGCAAAGTACTGGAAAGAATGGCCTTACCGCGAGCACGACTCTTGCGTTAGTCTGGGGTCGGGTCATGCGTTTCTCGCGTCTCGTGCTCCTGATGTTCCTCGTCGTCCAGGCCTTCGACGGCGTGTTCACGTACGTCGCGGTCGATGCCGTCGGCACGCACGCCGAGAGCAATCACATTCTCGTGTTCTGGATGACGCTGCTTGGTCCGGGCCTCGCGCTGTTCATCGCGAAGGCCGTGGCGATGGCCGCCGGCGCGTTCGTCTATCATCGCGGCCTGCACACCCTGCTCGCCGTCCTCACGTTGCTCTACGCCGTCGTTGCCATCGGGCCGTGGCTGTACGTCTACACGTCGTGGCCGTGATCGCGGGCTAAATCTTCTTCGACACCAGTCCGCCTCGCGCGCGCTTGATGCGCAGCGTGAGGAACTCCACGCCAACCTGCCATGGCCGTCCGTCGTCACCTGCGCGACGTTGCGCGCTGCGGACGATGGCGATGGCGCTGCAGAAGTCGGAATCCAGCCGCAGGCGATCGCCGACGCGAAGCGCGACGTCCGTCGCGAACCGCATGCCCGAGATCGAGATGTCTTCCGTCGTGCCCGTGAACGCGTGTTGCGTCGGCCAGGCGAGGCAGAACGACACGTCCATCTGCCGCGGCAGGCGATCGAGCGCGCGGCGCGAGGCGTCCTCGTGCTGCAGCCGCACGGCCGGAAAGAGCGGGCTGCCGCAGGACGCGCACGCCGAGCCCGGCAGCGCGGCTTCGCGGGCGGTGTGCAGCGTCATGCAGAACGGGCACGCGCTCGTGGCGGTCGCCGGTGCCGGCAGGGGACGCCGGCTTGTACGCGCGGCCTCGGCCGCGCCCGGGGCGCGCATGGCGGCCGCCTGACGCAGCGTCGCATCGTAGCGCGCGCGCTTCGCAGGGTCGCTCAGCGTCTCGAAGGCTTCGTTGATCACGGCGGCGTTCCAGTCGTCGCCTCCGAGATCGGGATGCATCCGCAGCCGGTGCATGAGCGTGCGATAGCTCGTGCGGATGATCTCCGCCGGCGCATCGGGCTGCACGTGCAGGACTCGGTAGTAGTTCCGGCGATTACGCATGGTCATGCCACTCGCAGAATCGGCACGTCCCGCCGGCGCACGATGGCTGCGGCTGCGCGATTCGTCCATATAATGTCGGGGATTTCACAGAGCGCGTGTCGGCGACATCGACACGTCGTCCGTAGGGGCGGCCCTTGTGGCCGCCCCGGCGTAGCCCGTATCCCGTAGCCCGTAGCCCGAAACATGCTCGTCGACACCCACCAGCACTATTGGCGTTATCGCGCCGAAGACTACGCGTGGATTGACGACGCCAAGGCGTCGCTCAAGCGCGACTTCGTGCCTGCCGACGTCGAGCCGCTGATGGCGCGCGCGGCGTTCGACGCGAGCATCGCCGTGCAGGCGCGGCAGACGCCGGACGAGACGGCCGCGCTGCTCGCCTTCGCCGACGCGCATCCGTTCGTCGCGGGCGTCGTCGGTTGGGTCGATCTGCAGGCCGACGACGTCGAAGATCGGATCGGCGCGTACGCGCATCCGAAGCTCGTGGGCATGCGGCACATCGTGCAGGACGAGCCCGACGATCGGTTTCTGCTTCGTTCGGCCTTCTGTCGCGGCGTGGGCGTGCTGAACGACTTCGATCTGACGTACGACATCCTCGTGTACGCGAAGCATCTGCCGATCGTGCCGGACTTCGTCGCAAAGTTCCCATCGCAGCGCTTCGTGCTCGATCACCTCGCGAAGCCGGAGATCAGGCAGGGGCACATCGATCGATGGGCGCGCGATCTCGAAGCCGTGGCCGCGTGTCCCAACGTGATGGCGAAGCTGTCGGGCCTGGTCACGGAGGCGTCGTGGGATCGCTGGACGCTCGAAGATCTCACGCCGTATCTCGACGTCGCGCTCGACGTCTTCGGGCCCGATCGCCTGATGGTCGGGTCGGATTGGCCCGTCTGCACGCTCGCCGCCGGCTACGAGCGGACAATGGGCGTGTGGACGACGTATCTGGCGGGTCGTCCCGCAGCCGTACGCGACGCGATTCTCGGCGGCAACGCGGTGCGGTTATGGAAGTTGGGAGAGCGGTGATTGTTCGGTCTGCCGTCTACAGGCCGCAGTCTGCGGACCGCAGACCGCAGACCGAACGTAAGGAGCACGCAGTGAAGCACATCGTCGCCATCTCGTGTCTCGCGCTGACGCTGGCCGGGTGCAGCCGATCGGCTGACTCCGGCAAGCTCACGATCGCCGTCATTCCGAAGGGCACGTCGCACGTGTACTGGCAGAGCATCCATGCCGGCGCGGCGAAGGCGGCGCAGGAGGTTGGCGTCGACATCACGTGGCGCGGGCCGCTGCGGGAGGACGATCGGTCCGCGCAGGTGTCGGAGGTCGAAGGGTTCATCACCCGCGGCGTCTCCGGCATCGTGCTCGCGCCGCTCGACGACACCGCGCTGGCGGCGCCGGTCGCCGACGCCGCGCGCGCGAAGATCCCCGTCGTCATCATCGACTCGGCGCTCAAGGGAAACGATTTCGTCAGCTTCGTCGCGACCGACAACGTGCAGGGCGGCACGCTCGCGGGCGAGGGATTGGCCGCGATGCTGCCCGGCGGCGGCAACGTCGTCATGCTGCGCTACGCGGAAGGATCGGCGAGCACGACGGAGCGCGAGACGGGATTCTCGCAGGCCGTCGCCGCGCATCCGTCGCTGAAGGTCGTCAGCGACAATCAGTACGGCGGCGCGGACGTCGAAGGCGCGTACAAGAAGAGCGAGACGCTGCTGAGCCGCTTCAAGAAGTCCGATGGCAGCCTCGACATCGCCGGAATCTTCTGTCCGAACGAGTCGACGTCGCTGGCGATGCTGCGCGTGCTCGAGGACAACGGCTGGGCCGGCAAGGTGCGGTTCATCGGCTTCGACTCGTCGGACACGCTCGAGAAGGGGCTGCGCGACGGGCACATCGACGGCCTCGTGCTGCAGGATCCCGTGAAGATGGGCTATCTCGGTGTGAAGACGATCGTCGCGCACATTCACGGCGAGCGCGTCGAGGCGCGCATCGACACGGGCGTCCGGCTCATCACGCAGAAGGAAATGAACGATCCGGATGCGCGCGAGCTGCTCCATCCGGATCTCGCCAAATGGCTGAAGTAACCGCCGCCGCGCCGCGCTTCGAGATGCGCGGCGTCCGCAAGGCGTTCGGGCCGACCGTCGCGCTCGCCGGCGTCGACCTCGCCGTTCACGCGGGCGAGGTCTGCGCGCTCGTCGGCCAGAACGGCGCGGGCAAGAGCACGCTGATGAGCGTGCTGGCCGGCGCGCTGGCGCCCGACGCCGGCGAGATGCGCCTGGACGGCGCGCCGTACGCGCCACCCACGCCGCTCGAGGCGCGCCGCGCCGGCATCGCGATGATCTACCAGCACCTGTCGCTCGCGCCGCACCTGAGCGTGGCGGAGAACGTCGCGCTCGGCGTCGAGCCGACGCGCTGGGGCGTCGTGCAGCGCGCGGCGGTGCGCCGGGCCGCGGCGGCTGCGCTCGATCAGTTGGGCCACGGCGCGATCGACGTCGACGTGCCGGCCGGCGCGCTCTCGCCGGCCGAGCAGCAGATCGTCGAGATCGCGCGCGCGCTCGCGTCCGGCTGCCGCGTGCTCGTGCTCGACGAGCCGACGAGCAGCCTCACGCGCGCCGACGTCGATCGCCTCTTCGCGATCGTCGCGCGCCTGAAAGCGCAGGGCCACGCGATCGTCTACATCTCGCACTTTCTCGAGGAAGTGAAAGCCGTCGCCGATCGCTTCGTCGTCCTGCGCGACGGCCGGAACGTCGGCGCGGGACGGACGTCCGATGCCGACGCGCGCGAGATCGCGGCGCTGATGGTCGGGCGCGACGTCGACGATCTCTATCCGCGCCGCGAGCGCCGCGCCGGCAAGGCGCTGCTGGAGGTCGACGCGATCCAGCCCGGCGCCGCGTCGTTCACGCTGCATCGCGGTGAAGTGCTCGGCATCGCCGGCCTGCTCGGGGCCGGACGCACGCATCTGTTGCGCACGCTGTTCGGCCTCGAGCCGGTGCGCGGCGGCCGCGTCCGGCTCGGCGCGTACGTCGGCGCGTTCGCGCCGCACGCGCGATGGCAGCAGGGCATGGGGCTCGTGAGCGAGGATCGCAGCGACGAAGGGCTCGCCGCGGGGCTGTCGATCGCCGACAACCTGACGATGACGAAGCTCGACGGGCTCGGGCCGTCTGGCCTGGTGTGGCCGTCGCGTCAGGACGCGGCGGCGCGACGCTGGATCGAGCAGCTCGGCATCCGCTGCGAAGGGCCGCGGCAGGCGATCGCGAGTCTGTCCGGCGGCAATCAGCAGAAAGTGGCGATTGCGCGGCTGCTGCACCACGACGTCGACGTGCTCCTGCTCGACGAGCCGACGCGCGGGATCGACGTCGCGAGCAAGGCGCAGATCTACCGGCTGATCGACGAGGTCGTCGCCCCGCGATCGGATGCCGCGAAGGCCGTGCTGCTCGTCAGCAGCTACTTCCCCGAGTTGCTCGGCGTCTGCGATCGCATCGCGGTGATGTCACGCGGCGCGCTGGGCGCGCCCAGGCCCGCGAGCGACTGGACGGAGCACGAGCTGATTCTGGCGGCGTCCGGAGCGATGGCGTCATGAGGCGCGGCAAGTGGATCGACGAAGCGGGCGTGCTGGCCGCGCTCGTGCTCGTGTCCGTGCTGTTCGGCATCCTGATTGGCCCCGGCTTCTTCCGCGGCGCCAACCTCGAGCTCATCGCACGCCAGGCGGCGATCGTTTGCGTCTCGGCGTTCGGGATGACGATGGTCATCGTGTCGGGCGGGATCGATCTGTCGGTGGGATCGGTCGTTGCGCTCGGCACGGTCGTCACCGCGTTGATCCTGCGCGCCGACGCGGGCCCCTGGGCCGCGGCGCTGGGCGCCATCGCGGCGGCGGGTCTGTGCGGCGTGCTGAACGGCGTGCTCATCACCGGCCTGCGCGTCGTGCCGTTCATCGTCACGCTCGGCACGATGCTCGTCGTGCGCGGCGCGGCGAAGGGACTGGCGGACGAGCGCCGCATCGAGGCGCCGATCACGGGGCTGAACACGCTGCTGCGCACGGCCGAGAGCGGACACGGTCTGTGGCTGCCGTCGGGGATCTGGCTGGTCATCGCGCTCGCGCTGCTGGTCGCCGCGACGCTGCGCTACACGCAGTTCGGCCGGCATCTGTTCGCGATCGGATCGAACGAGCGCACGGCGCGCCTGTGCGGCGTGCGCGTCGATCGCTGCAAGATCGTCGTCTACGGACTGGCGGGCGCGCTGGCCGGCGTCGCCGGCGTCATGGAGTTCTCGCGGCTGTCGGTCGGCGATCCGACGGTGGCCGTCGGCCTCGAGCTCGACGTGATCGCCGCCGTCATCATCGGCGGCGGCAGTCTGTCCGGCGGCAAGGGCACGATCGTCGGCACG
>CAZNMF010000279.1:0-6193 GCA_964573795.1 uncultured Solibacteraceae bacterium | reverse complement strand
GACGACGACGGGCGCGGCGGCGGCGGTGGGCGAAGTGCTGCCGCAGCTCAAGGGCAAGCTCGACGGCATCGCGCTGCGCGTGCCGACGCCGAACGTCTCGGTCGTCGACCTCGCCGTCGAAGTGAAGACCAAGACCACGGCCGACGAGGTCAACGCGAAGTTCAAGGCCGCGGCCGACGGCCCGCTGAAGGGCATCCTCGAGTACGTCACCGCGCCGCTCGTGTCGATCGACTTCCGCGGCAACGCGCATTCGTCGATCGTCGACGCGCCGTACACGAAGGTCATGGACGGCGACTTCGTGAAGGTGCTGGCCTGGTACGACAACGAGTGGGGCTACTCGAGCCGCTGCGTCGACCTGATTCGCTACATGGCGAAGAAGGGGCTCTAGGGTGGCGATGCGAACGATTCGCGATCTGTCGCTGCGAGGCCGCCGCGTCTTCATTCGGGTCGACTTCAACGTCCCGATCGAGAACGGCGTCATCTCCGACGACACGCGCGTGCGCGCGGCGCTGCCGACGATTCGCTACGCGCTCGATCAGGGCGCGACGGTGATCCTCGCGTCGCACCTCGGCCGGCCGAAGGGCAAACCGAATCCGAAGTACACCTTGCAGCCGGTCGCCGACCATCTCGGCCGGCTGCTCGGCCGTCCCGTCGCGTTCGCGCCGGACTGCGTCGGGCCGGAAGCCGCGAAGGTCATCGCGGCCCATCCGGGCGGCGTGATCCTGCTCGAGAACCTGCGCTTCCACGCGGAGGAAGAAGCGAACGACGGCTCGTTCGCCGCGCAGCTGGCCGCGCTCGCCGACGTCTACGTCAACGACGCGTTCGGCTCGGCGCATCGTGCGCACGCCTCGACCGAGGGCATCGTCCATCACGTGAAGGAGTCCGCGGCCGGATTCCTGATGGCGGCCGAGGTCGAGTACATGGGCAAGGCGCTCGGCGCGCCGGAGCGGCCGTTCGTCGCGATCCTCGGCGGCGCCAAGGTCTCCGACAAGCTCGAGGTGATCGAGAACCTGCTCGGCAAGGTCGACGCGCTGATCATCGGCGGCGCGATGGCCTACACGTTCTTCAAGGCGCAGGGGCTGCCCGTCGGCAAGTCGCTCGTCGAAGAGGATCTCGTGGCCACGGCGAAAGATCTCGCCGAGCGCGCCAAGGCTCGCGGCATCACGTTCGAGCTGCCCGTCGACCACGTCGTCGCCGACAAGCTCGACGCGAGCGCGAAGGCCGAGACGCTGGCGATTGGCGATCCGGCGATCGGCGACCGCATGGGCCTGGACATCGGCCCGAAGACCGTCGAGCGCTATCGCGCCGTGATCGCGGGCGCGAAGACGGTGGTCTGGAACGGCCCGATGGGCGTGTTCGAGATCGACCAGTTCGCGCAAGGCACGATCGGCGTCGCCAAGGCCGTGGCCGACGTGAAAGGCACGACGATCATCGGCGGCGGCGACTCGGTCTCGGCCGTGACGCGCGCGGGCGTCGCCGACAAGATGACGCACATCTCCACCGGCGGCGGCGCCTCGCTCGAGTTCCTCGGCGGACGCGAGCTGCCTGGCGTGAAAGCGCTGCAAAGTTAAGAGTGAGAAGCCAAAAGCCAGAAGTCAGGAAGCTGCGACAGGTTCCTCACTTCTGGCTTCGAACTTCTTACTTCAAACTTTTCTCATGTTTAAGTCTTCGTCCGTGAGGTGTCATGCGCACTCCCGTCCTCGCCGCCAACTGGAAGATGTTCAAGACGACGCACGAGACGCTGGCGTACGTGCGGGAGCTCAGTGCGTTGACCAAGGCCCTCGACGGCGTCGAGATCGTCGTCGCACCGCCGTTCACGTCGCTGGCGACCGCGGCCGAAGCGGCGCGGAACACGAACGTCGGCGTCGCGGCGCAGAACCTCTACTTCGAGCGCGAGGGCGCGTTCACGGGCGAGATCAGCGCGGGGATGATCAAGGACGCCGGCGCGAGCTACGTGATCATCGGTCACTCGGAGCGGCGGCGGCTGTTCGGCGAGACCGACGCGTCGGTCAACCGCAAGACGCGCGCGGCGATCGCGGCTGAGCTGACGCCGATCGTCTGCGTCGGCGAAACGCTCGAAGAGCGCGAGAGCGGCCAGATGCCGGCCGTGCTCGACCGGCAGATCAAAGACGGCCTCGACGGCCTGACTGCCGATCAGATCGGCGCGCTGATCATCGCCTACGAGCCCGTGTGGGCCATCGGCACCGGCAAGAACGCGACGCCGGTCGAAGCCGACGAGGCGCATCGTCACATCCGCACGCGTCTGCGCGCGTGGTTCGGCGGCGCAGCGGCCGACGCGTGCCGCATCCAGTACGGCGGCTCCGTCAAGCCCGACAACATCGCGTCGCTCATCGCCATGCCGGACGTCGACGGCGCCCTGGTCGGCGGCGCCAGCCTGGATGTGCGGAGCTTCTTCGAGATCGTCGGGAGAGCGAAGGCGTAAGGCTTAAGGCTTAAGGCTTACGGCTTACGGCTTACGCGTTCGAAGGAGGGGCGGACCTTCAGGTCCGCCCGCTGCGGCCGAACCTGAAGGTTCGGCCCTCCGAACCCAAGCCCAAGCCCCAAGCCCCAAGCCATATATACTGATCCCCCATGCTCCACTACGCCCTCGTGACCCTCTACGTCCTGATCTGTTTCCTGCTGCTCGTGGTCGTGCTGCTGCAGCAAGGCAAGGGCGGCGACATCGCGGCGGCGTTTGGCGGCGCCAGCAGTCAGACGGCATTTGGCGCGCGCGCCGGCGCCACGGTGCTGACGCGAGCCACGACCATCCTGGGCACGCTGTTCCTGCTGGGCGCGTTCGCCCTTTCGCTCGTGGGTCATCAGGGAAGCTCGGTCGTGAGCGGCGTCGACGCGCCGGCTGCGCCGGCGCAGCAGCAGACCGCGCCGGCCCTCCCGATGCCCGCGCCCTCGACGACGCCCGCGACGCCGGCTGCCGCGCCGGCCGGCACTGCCCCGGCCAATCAGAGCACGCCGCCCGCGCCCGCGAAGTAGGCGCTCCGCGCTCGTCGTCGGCGTGCCCGGCCGCCCCGGGACCCCAAGAGCATTTCAAAACTTCGAAGTTCGAACTTCGAAATTGACGTGGCGCCTTCGGCGCACTTGACAGTTCTGAAACACGCTCAAAGGCATTCGGCTACTTGACCGGATTGCTCGCCGAGTAGCTCATCGACACCTGACAACTGCCGACGTCCCCGAGCGTGATCGTCTGCGGGCCGAGATTCGTCCACGAGCCGCTGATGTAGCGGTGCTCGATGTAGAGCGCCCGATCGTTCATGTTCGCATCGCGGACCCAGATGTTCGAGCCCAGCGTGTCCCACTCGGTGGCGCGGAACCAGACGCGGACGACCGGCGCGGGCGACACCGGGATCGGCGTCGCGAAGAACAGCGGGAACGTCGCGGTCTGCCCCTGGCCGAGCGAGAGCGCGTCCAGGAACGGGTTCGAGTCCTTCCCCGGATACCCCGCGGTCTCGTGCAGGTCGATGTCCTGCGTCGGCAGCGACACCCTCGTGCGGAAGTGATACTCGGCGTTCTCGGCCGATCCGTCGCACCCGCGAATCACTCTGTAGGTGATGCCGTCGACCCGGAACGTGGTCTCCGGGACTGGAGGCGGTGGTGGTGGCGGTTGTGACGAAGGCGTTCGCAGCGACACCAGCGCGGATTCCTGGATGAGATGGACGACCGACGCCGGATCGGCGTGGCCCGTGAAGGTGACGACGTCCACCCAGCTCTGGAGCGTCAGCCGGACATTCCTGGCGTCCGCAGGCATGAACGAGATGTCCATGTCGACGCTTCGCCACGTGCCACCGTTGAGCGCGACGCCGTGCCCGCCTCCCGATGCGTCGTAGTCGAGCGTGGGCAAGAACCAATCGGCCGGCCCGTCGAACGTCCACGCGATGTGCAAGGGCGTGCCCGGCGTGACGACGTCGTCGTCTCTGGGGGTGGTCACCGTCGGGATTTGCGGCGCGTTGCCGACGCCGCTCACGACTTGATCGCCCGATCGGACTTCGACCGACACTTGGCCGCCCGGGCCGATGGGCGTCAACGCGAGATGCTGATAGCTTCCCGGCGACTTCTCCGGAACCGCCTGGCCGTTGACGAGCACCTGCGCCCCGGCCAGCGGCGCACCGTCCTTCTTGAGGGTGAACAGACAGCCCGACGACGTGATCCAGGCGTTCACCTGGATCGGCGACACCGCCGGTGTCGTCGGCGTGGTCGGCGTGGTGGGCGTCGTCGGTGACGTGGACGTCGAGCCGCCGCACCCACACGTGGCGGCCAGGAGAAGAGCGGCGACGCTGCATCGCAGCGTAGTCGGCGTGCGCATGCGCGAGGATTGAGCGGCGCCTCGTCGCCGGCCAATACGCAGGACTGCGCGGATAGCGGTTGTAACCGGCATTCGACCGCAAGACAGGCGCGTTGGCGGCGAGCTCCGGCAGAAGGGCCTCTGCACATCCGCGCGGCGCTCCGTGAGGCATTCGGCGTGCCGGTTCCGAATGTGCTGGTGGGTACCGTTCTCGTCCGCATCGAGATCCCACATCACTGGAGCCGTGACACATGCCACACCCGTTTCGCTCGTTCCGCCGGCCGCTGCTGGCGTGCACCTGTCTGATGCTGGCCGCCGCGCTCGTCGGCGCGGGCTGCAAGAAGAAGTCCTCGCCCGTCGCGCCGACGCCTCAGCCGGAGAAGCTCGTCAACACGAACAACCCGCCAACCAGCCCGGCGAACATGGATGCGCGGACGTCGATGCGGACGCCCGAGAATTCCGGGACGATCACATTCGACGACTTCGTGTCGACGGACGGCGTCGTGATCACCGGTCTGACCTGGCAAGGCATCTACTGCAAAGTGGTCGCGAACGCGCCCGCATCGCCCCCTGTCGCTACGGGGTTCCAAATCGGCTTCTACCCCGACGCGGCCAACAACCCGAACAACGTCGCGCCGATCGTGAGCACGGTCTATCCGATCGCGCGTGTCGCCGAGACCCTCGACCAGACACTCACGGGCATCTGTGCGCCGGTCACGACCAGCATCTCGGCATACAAGTACCACGTCACGCTCGACACGCCGTTCACCGCGGCGCCGGGCGTGCGTTATTGGCTCGGCATTCAGGCGCAGGTGGACGAGGTCCAGGCCGGCAATCCCGATTTCATCTTTTGGGGCTGGCGAAGTGGCCTCAGCTACAACAACCGATCGGTCCAAATCAACGCCGTCGGCAGTCGAACGGAATACCCGACCGACCGGGCATTTTCGATCGAGCGCTAGCCGATCCGCGGCGATCGTCTGGTATCCTCGCTCGCGGCCGGGGGGCGCGCCCGGCCGCGAGCCTGTCCGACACATGACCGCCGATGGATCGAGCTCAGGACGGCCCAACGCCGATGTCACCGCCTTCCTCGATGACTGGGTCCGCGGTGAGCCCGGCGCGCTGGAGCGCCTGCTCCCGTACGTCTATCCGGACCTGCACGCACTGGCGAGCGCGTACCTCAGGAGAGGCACACGTCCCGTCACGCTGCAAACCACGGCCGTCGTCAACGATCTCTTCATCAAGCTGCTGACCCGCCAGCCCAAGCGCCTCGAAAGCCGCCGGCACTTCTACGTGCTCGCCGCGCGCGTGATCCGGATGTCGCTGGTGGACTACTACCGGCAGAGCCAGGCCGAGCGCCGCGGCGGCGATCGGCAGCGTGTGCCGCTGCACGATGAGCTGGCGTGGGTCGACGCCGGTGGAGACGACATGCTGGCGTTCGATCGCGCGCTCGACGAGCTGCACGAGCTCGATCCCGAACAGGCGGAGCTGATCAACGCGCGATTCGTGCTCGGATGCACGTCGGAGGAAGCGGCGGAGCTCACCGGCCTGTCGAAAGCGACGGTCGATCGCCGCGTGCGTCTCGCGCGCGCCTGGCTCTTCCAACGGCTGCGTCCGATCGACGGAATCGAGGGCCCGTCGTGACCGGCACGGCGCGCGAGCGCTGGCGGCGCGTGCAAGCCCTGTGCGAGACGCTCGAGGCCGTGCCGTCGTCGTCCCGCCTCGAGCGTCTGCGCGCGCTCGAATCCGACGCGGACATTCAGCGCGAGGCCATCGCGCTGCTCCAGGCGATCGAGGACGAAGCGCGCGCGTGCCGCGAGCATCTTCCCTCGCATCTCGCGGCCGATCCCGGCGGTCTTCCCACGGAGATCGGCGGCGTGCGGATCGAGGCGCGCATCG
>CAZNMF010000278.1:0-23770 GCA_964573795.1 uncultured Solibacteraceae bacterium | reverse complement strand
GGCGACGTCGCGCTGCTCGAGGCCGAGCTGGAGCACACGCAGTTGCAGGCCGCGCTGCGCATCGCCGAAGCGCGGCTGATTCGCACGGCCGGAGGACGGTAGGCGTGTCCTGTCGCTGTCGAGTGCGCCGAAGGCGCAACGCCAATTTCAAAGTTCAAAGTTCGAAGTTCGAAGTGTGAAATGCACGCTCATCCCATGCCGAACGTCGCCATTCACGTCGACAAGTTGTCGCGCCGCTTCGGCACGTTCGTCGCCGTCGACAACGTGAGCTTCGACGTGAGCCGCGGCGAGGTCTTCGGGTTCCTCGGCAGCAACGGCGCCGGCAAGTCGACGACGATCCGGATGCTGTGCGGGCTGCTGACGCCGACGTCGGGTCGCGCGTCGATCGACGGCATCGATGTCGGCCACGATCCCGAGGGCGTCAAGCGCCGCATCGGCTACATGTCGCAGCGTTTCTCGCTCTACGGACTGCTCACCGTCGATCAGAACATCCGCTTCTATGCCGGGCTGTACGGGCTCGAGGGCGAGCGGCTCGACGCGCGCCGCCGGTTCGTCCTCGAGATGGGCGGCCTGCGCGGCAAGGAGCACGTCCTGGCCGGCGATCTCGCCGGCGGCTGGCGCCAGCGGCTCGCGCTCGGCTGCGCGATGCTGCACGAGCCGCCGATCGTGTTCCTCGACGAGCCGACCGGCGGCGTCGATCCCGTGTCGCGCCGCGAGTTCTGGCGGCTGATCGACGGCCTCTCGCGCAACGGGACGACGGTGCTCGTCACGACGCACTACCTCGACGAGGCCGAGCGCTGCGACCGCGTCGCGATCATCCACGGCGGCCGCCTCGCGGCGATCGGCACGACGGCCGAGCTCAAACGCACGTTCGACGATCGGCCGATCGTCGAGGTGCGCGGGCCCGATCCGGTCGCGCTGATGGCGGCGCTGGACGCGCTGCCGATCGTCGAGAAGACGAGCCTGTTCGGCACGGCGGTGCACGCCGTCCTTCGCGGACGCGACGCCGGCGGCACGGACGTCGCCGGCGCGCTGGCCGCGGCCGGCCTCTCCGTGTCGAGCCTCTCGGCCGTCGCCCCCTCGCTCGAGGACGTCTTCCTCGACGTCGTCGATCGCGCCGAGACGCGAGGTGCCGCGTGAGGTCGGCCTGGGCCGTCGCCCTCAAGGAGCTGCGGCAGATCCGCCGCGATCGCCGCACGCTCACGATCCTGATCTTCGTGCCGACGTTCTTCCTCTTCCTCTACGGCTACGCGCTGAACTTCGACATCCGCCACGTCGCGATGGCCGTCGAGGACCGCGACGACTCGCGCTGGAGCCGCGATCTGATTGCCGCGTTCCAGCGCTCGACGTACTTCGACGTCGTCGGCGCGACGCTCTCCGATCGCGAGGCCGCGGCGGCAATCGATCGCGGCCAGGCGCGCGTCGTGCTCGTCGTGCCGAGCGGCTTCGGCCGCGACATCGACCGCGGCGACACGGCCGACGTGCAGGTCGTCATCGACGGCGACAACGCCAACACGGCGACGACGGTCCTGGGCTACGTCACCGCCGTCCTGCGCCTCGCGTCGACGACCATGCCGGGCCGGCCCGCCGCGCAGATGGTCGCCGTCGAGCCGCGCGTCTGGTACAACCCGGAGCTGCGCAGCACGGTGTTCCTGGTGCCGGGGCTGATCGCGTTCATCTCGATGATCACGGCGGTCGTGTCGACGGCGCTGTCGATCGTGCGCGAGAAGGAGCGCGGCACGATGGAGCAGATCCGCATGGCGCCGATCTCGACGCTGTCGTTCGTCGCCGGCAAGGCTTTGCCGTATCTCGTGCTGTCGTTTTTCGGCGCGATGGCGATCATCGTCGCGGCGATGATCTTCTTCGATCTGCCGATGCGCGGATCGTGGCTCGCACTTGGCGTCGTCGTCATCGTGTTTCTGATTGGCGCGCTCGGCACGGGCCTGGTCGTGTCGACGATCGCGGACACGCAGCAGGTCGCGTTCCAGGCCGCGGCGCTCGTCGCGATGTTGCCCACGCTGATTCTCTCGGGGTTCATCTTTCCGCTGGCGAGCATGCCGGTCGTCCTGCAGTACGTCTCGGCCATCGTGCCCGCCCGCTACTTCCTCGTCGCGCTCCGAGGCATCGTGCTCAAGGGGCTCGATCTCGCGTCCGTGTGGCCGTCCCTCGGTGCGCTCGCGATCTATGCGGCGGCCGTGCTGGGCGTGTCCGCGGTTCGATTGGGGCGCCGATGAGACGCCGCGTCCGCACGCTCGTCTGGAAGGAGTTCATCGAGCTCTGGCGATCGCCGCAGCTGCTCAGGCTTGTCATCGTCGCGCCGATCCTGCAGCTCACGATCCTCGGCTATGCCGCGACGACCGACGTGCGTCACGTGCCGCTCGTCGTCGTGGACGGCGATCGCTCGCCGCGGAGCCGCCAGCTGATCGAGCGCTTCGCCGCGTCGCCGTACTTCGACATCGTCAAGGAGGAGAGCCATCCGTCGGCGGTCGAAGACGACCTGGCGACGGGCGGCGCGTGGCTCGCGCTGATCGTGCCGACAGGCTTCGGACGCGACGTCGAGCGGGCGACGCCGGCCCTGGCGGCGAGCCCGCCGGTGGTCCAGGTGATCGCGGACGGCACCGACGCGAACTCGTCCGGCGTCGCGCTGGCGTACGTGCAGGGCCTCGTGGGCGAGTTCAACGCGGCTCTCGCCGAAGAACGGGGCGGCGCCGCGCCCGCGCTCGACGGGCGCGTGCGCGTCTGGTTCAACCCCGATCTCGAGAGCCGCAACTTCATGGTGCCCGGCGTGCTCGCCGTGCTGCTGCTGATCGTGACCGCGAACCTGACGTCGATGGCGATCGTCCGCGAGCGCGAGATCGGGACGCTCGATCAGTTGAACGTCACGCCGCTCGGCCGCTGGGAGATGATCCTCGGCAAGCTGCTGCCGTACGCGCTCGTGGGCTTCGTCGACGTGCTGCTCGTGATCGCGGTGGCGGTCTTGTGGTTCGCCGTGCCGCTGCGCGGTAGCGTGCTGCTGTTGCTCGCCGCGAGCCTCGTCTATCTGCTGTGCACGCTCGGGCTCGGGCTGTTCGTGTCGACGATCTCGTCCACGCAGCAGCAGGCGATGATGACCGCGACGTTCTTCATCCTGGTCCCGATGCTGTACCTCTCGGGCTTCATCTTCCCGGTCGAGAACATGCCGCAGGCGATTCAGTACGTGACGACGCTGATTCCGCTGCGGTACTTCCTCGTGATCGTGCGCGGCATCTTCCTGAAGGGCGTCGGGCTCTCGATCCTGTGGCCGCAGTTCGCCGCGATGGGCGCGTGGGGTGTAGCGATTCTGGCGTTAGCCGCCGTCCGATCTCACAAGAGGGCGTGACACCTGTCCGCCGGGTCTGAAGACCCGGCCTACATCCGACATAGAGCCCCTCCGCCGGGCGGCCACAAGGGCCGCCGATTCAGTCCGCAGTCCGCAGTCCGCGGTCTGCGGTCCGCGGTCCGCAGGCCGTCCGCGGATCGCCTTCGTCGGGGCGGCCCCCTGTGGCCGCCCGCGCGCGGCAGACACCCGTGGCCAACGTGAGGCGGCCCTTGTGCCGCCCGCACATCGCCGGACACCGTAGCCCGTAGCCCGTAGCCCGTAGCCCGTAGCCCGTAGCCGGTAGCCCGTAACCCGCCCTCAACTCGCCTCGACCCCGTGCTCCCGCTTCAGGATCTCGACGAACGTGCGCGCGAACTCGGGGCCTTTGCCTTCTTCCTCGTGCTTGAAATAGACGAAGACCTCGTCCCAGTCCTGCTGTTTGTCGACGATCGCCGCGGCCCAGCGCGACAGATCGGACGCCGTGTAGCCTTCGTCGCGCAGCCGGAAATAGCCGTGACGCGCCGTCGTCTGTACCGGTGTCGTCTTGTCGCCGAAATCGGCAATGCACAGCGCCGCGCCTTTTGCCGCGAGCGCGGCGTAGACCTCGTCGGAGAGCCACGACTCGTGCCGGAACTCGAACGCCGTTCGGATGTCCGGCGGCAGCAGCGCGAGGAACGCGTCGAGCCGCGGGAGGTCGCGCTTGAAATGCGGCGGAAGCTGGAAGAGCAGCGTCGCGAGGCGATCGCCGAGGCCGCGCGCAGCGTCGCAGAACAGCGTCACGCTCTCGGCGCAGTCCTGCAGCCGCCGATCGTGCGTGATGCGACGCGGTGCCTTCAGCGTGTAGGTGAAGCCGGCCGGCGCCTGCGCGCGCCAGCCCTCGGTCGTCTTCAACGTCGGCATGCGGTAGAACGTGTAGTTGATCTCGACGGTGCGGAAGCGCGCGGCGTAGAAGTCGAACATGCGCTTGGCCGGCAGATCGGCCGGATAGAACGTGCCGCGCCACTCGGGATAGTTGTAGCCGGACGTGCCGACGTGGATGTTCATGGCTCGATGTGCGTCGCGAGGAAGTCCATCACGCGCGTCTCCGCCCAATAGCCGTCGTCGCCGTTCGGCGGGCCGACGAACGCGCAGTGCCCGCCGTGCGCCGGGATGTCGACCGCGATGCGCGTATTGTCCCGCACCGGCGCTTCGCGAAACTGCGACGAGGGCACGAACGGGTCGTCCTCGGCGGAGACGATGAGCGCGGGAATGGCGATGCGATCGACGACGCGCATGGCGCTGGCGCGGTAGTAGTAGTTGGCCGCGTCGCCGAACCCGTGCGACGGCGCGGTGTAGACATCGTCGAACGCGCGGATCGTCCAGACGCGATCGAGCTGCGACAGATCGTAGACGCCCGGCCACACCTGCGCCTTGCGGCGCATGCGGCCCTTCAGGTTGCGCACGAAGTTCAGGTGATAGACGAGGTTGCGGCGGCGCTCGATCGCGCGGACGCAGCGATCGAGATCGATCGTCGGGCAGATCGCGGCGACGGCGCGGATCGGCACGTCCGGCGCGTCGGTCAGCTCGCCCGCGAGCTTCATCGTGAGATTCCCGCCGAGCGAGTAGCCCGTCACCCCGAAGCTGGTCAATCCGTCGCTCGCGGCGAGCGATCGGATCACCGCGCGCGGATCGTCGGTGAGGCCCGAGTGATAGAGCGACGGGGTCAGATGCTCCGTCCCGCCGCAGTTGCGCTGATTGAGCAGCACGGCGTTCCAGCCGCGGCGAAACGCCTTGTCGGCGAGCCCGCGCATGTAGTGGACGCGGCTCGATCCCTCGAGGCCGTGCAGCGCGAGCAGCGTCGGACGCGTGTGCCGGTCAGGCTGCCAGTAGCAGTGCGCGAGCACCTGCGTATCGGGAGCCACCTGGATGAAGCGCGCCTCGGGCTCGGGCAGCGCAACGAACTCACGCCGCGCCGCCCAGGCGTACACGGTCATTACGTGGCCGTGGCCGAGAAAGCGTCGGGGCACGAACGTCGGCGAGCTTGCGGTCATCGCAGGTCGTAGATGGCGAAGCCGGCGTTGCGATACAGCACCGGCAACGCCAGCGGCCGATCGGCGGGCTCGACGAGGACGTCGACGTCATAGCGCGCGTCGAGCGTGCGCAGCTGATCGATCGAGAGATCCTCGAAGCCCGCGAGCGCGCGCGTCCGTTCCGTCACGCGCAGGGCCACGTCACGATCGTACATCGCCATGGCCGAGTCCTTCCCGGCTTCCAGGACCGTGTCCCGCAGGGCCGCGACGCGCACGCTCGAGCCATATTTCCACGCGTGGCCGGGATCGGCGAGCACGTGCCACGACGCGGGCTGGCGCGACAGCCACGCCATCGCGTCCGTCCACGCATCGGCGGGAAGCTGCGCCTGCACGAGCGGCCGGCGGGCCTCGACCGTCAGGATGTAGACGCCGCGGCCGATGGCGGCCAGTGCCAGGATGGCGACGATCGTCCTGCCGTGTCGCCGTCCGACGTCATCGATCAGCCACCACGCGATGTAGAGGGCCGTCAGGGCGTCGAGCAGCCAGAAGACGCGATTCACCTGCAGTTGCACGACGATGGCGACGCGCAGTTGTGTGAGCGGCACGGAGATCAGGAAGCCTGCGACGAGCAGGAGCAGGGCGGCGACGAGCGCCCGTTCGCTGCCCGACGCGAGCCCGAGACGCCGGCGCCGCGCGTGGATCGCGACGAGGATCCCTGGATACGCGAGGTTGGTCAGCCACGCGTACGCCGGCCAGGCGGCGGGGAAGAGATAGTCCTTGTCCGCGAGCGCGCTGAGCCAGTCGGCGTCCATGCGCGCGAGGCCGCCGGACACGAGCGTCTCGACGATGACGCCGGCGACGATCAGCACGAGCACGGCGACGCCGGCGAACGACGCGCGTGGCCGATGCGGCCACCAGGCCGCCAGCGCCGCGGTGATCGCGAACCACGCGCCGGTCGTCGGATGGACGAGGAGGGCGAGCGCGAGCAGGGCGGCAGCGGGCCCCCAGCGACGTCGGACGACACAGGCGAGCACGCCGAGCCCGATTGCAAAGGCCAGCATGCGCGGATGCGCGTAGCCCTCCAGCGAGTTCGCGCCCGTCTTCGCGATGCGATGGCGCAGCGTCAGCAGCGTCAGGAATCCGTACGCGGCCCACGCGCTCACGCGCAGGCTTCTCGCCAGCGCGAGCGCGCCGATGCCGAGGGCGGCCAGCGTCACGACGTAGAGCGCCGCGAAGGTGCGCGGCAGATCGTCGCCGATCCCTCGCGCGATCGCGGCCAGCGCGCGGCCGCCCGGCCACAGGCGGAGCTGCGGCTCGAGCAGCGTGCGGTCGCGCGGGAAGAGATCGGGATGATTGTCGAGCGCGATCGCCGGCACGTAGAACGCCTGGTCGGAGACGCCGTAGCGATAGCCGCCGGAATTGGCCGTCGCGACGACGACGAAGCACAGCAGCACGGCGATGGCGATCGGCAGTCGACTCACAGGATCTCGTCGGCGCTGGGACCGTAGAGCGGCGGGACCGGCACGTCGAGCAGCCGCAGATAGACCGTGAACTGTCCGCGATGGTGCACGAGGTGGTGCAGCAGCAGATAGCGCAGCGCCGTCAGCCGTGGCACGGCGAAGACGATCGCGTCGCCGCGCCGCAGCGTCCACATCTGCTGCAGCGCCGCATCCGAACAGCACGCCAGCGCCTCGCGCCACTCGTCGACGCGGCGATCGAGCTGGGCGAGGACCTCGCTCGTGGCCGCGACGAGGGGCTCGGGGTGATCGCCGAATGCGCGGGCCAGATCGTAGGCGTCGGCGTCGAGCATCTGCGCGCCCCAGTGCACCACTTCCGTCAGGTGCCACGCCAGCGCGCCGAGCGAGAGCGAGCGCGGATGCGGCCGCCACGCCAGCGCCGCGTCCGGCGCGCGCGTCAGCACGCGGCGCGCCAGCATCGTCTCGAAGTCGACGTCGGCGCGGAGCGCCTCGCGGCCGTCGAGCGTCGCGGTCACCGGCTGAAGTCGACCTTCGGCGCGGCCTCCGCCGCCGGCGGCGCGTCGAAGTACGGATATTCCTTGAACCCGAACATCTTCGCCGTGATGTTCGACGGGAAGCGCCGGCGCAGCGTGTTGTAGTCCTGGATGCGCTCGTTGTAGCGCATGCGCTCCTGCGCGAGCCGGTTCTCGGTGCCGCTGAGCTCGTCCATCAGCCGCGCGAACGTCTCGTTCGATTTCAACTGCGGGTAGTTCTCGACGACGACGAGCAGGCGCGAGAGCGCCGAGGACTCGGCGTTGGCCGCCGCGATCTTGTCGGCCGGCGTCGTCGCGCCGGCCATTTTCGCGCGGGCGTCGGCAACCGCCTGGAACACGTCCCGCTCCTGCTGCGCGTAGCCCTTCACGGTCTCGACCAGGTTCGGGATGAGGTCGTTCCGGCGTTGAAGCTGGTTCTCGACCTGTCCCCACTGCGCCTTGATCGCCTCTTCCTGCGTCGTGAACTTGTTGTACGAGCAGCCCGACCCGAAGGTGACCGCCGCCACGAGCACCGCGATCGCTGCGATCCGCCGATTCCACGTTGTCGTCATGTCACATCTCCTGAACATTCGAACTTCGAACTTCGAACTTCGAACTTCGAAATCGCTCCTACCATCCGCCCGACGCGCCGCCGCCTCCGCTGCGACCGCCGCCGAAGCCGCCGAATCCTCCGCCGCCCCCGCCGCCGCCGAACCCGCCACCGAATCCGCCAAATCCACCGCCGAACCCGCCGACGCCGCCGTGCCAGCCGCTCCACGTCCGTCCGCGCCGGCCACCGGTGAAGCCGCTGCCGCCCCCGCCGCGCCGGATGCTGTTGACGATCGCGATCAGGACGATCGCGAGGATCAGCATCTGCAGCGGCGACAGCGCCACGCCCCGGTGCGGCTGCGGCGCCGGCGGCACGTCGGTCAGCGTCACGCCGCGCTTCTCCGCGATGCGCTGGATGACGCGCGTCGTGCCCGCGAGCAGTCCTGCGCCGAATCGTCCTTCGCGAAATGCGGGCAGCATCGCCTGACGAATCGTCTCGCCGGCGAATCCGTCCGTGATGAATTGTTCCAGCCCGTAACCGACCTCGATGCGGACGCGTTTTTCCTGGACCGCCATCACGATCAGCACGCCGTTGTCGTCCGAGCGCGTGCCGATGCCGGCCTGCTCGAACAGGCGGACGGCGTAGTCCTCGATCGATCCGTACGGCGCGTAGGTGTCGACGGTGGCGACCACGACGACGTCCTTCGTCGCCGCCTGCAGCGCGCGGACGCGGCGATCGATCTGCGCGGCGCTGTCCGCGTCGATCACGTGCGCGAAGTCGTTGACGGGCTGCGTCAGCGCGGGCAGCGTCTGCGCGCGCGCCTGCACGGTCGCCGCGACGACGGCCGCGATCGCCACGGCCATCGTCCACGCGATCGTCCCGGCCGCGCGCACGCGGCGGCGCACGGCCGTCCCACGCGTCATCAGAGGGACCAGGCGTCGACGAAGGACCACAGGCGCTCGGTGGCGGCGAGATAGTCGGGCAGGCGCCGGACGAGATGATGGGCGCGGTCGGGCGCGGCTTCGGTCGCCAGCACGTCGCGGACGAGCGACTCGTCGAGCCCGGACAGCTTCGCACCGGCGAGCGCGAGATCGTCGTGGCCGTGCGCGCCGCCCAGACGCGCGACGTTGCTCAGCAGCGCGTGCAGCGGCGCGGCCGACCGAACGATCACGCCGGCGAGATCCTCGTCATGGCCGCCCGCGTCGATCCAGCCCTGCCGGAGGTGAATGAGATGGCTCTTCGCCTGCACCTCGCACGCGCGGCGCAGGTGCTGCGGCTCGACGAGCAGGCCATCGAAGGGCGGCTGGCCGGCAATCACGACGTGGCGATCGACGATCGCCTGATACTCGAGCGGGAACGCGTCGAGCGAGCGGCGGAACTCGTCGGGCGTGATCAGCAGCGGCGTATCGAGGCCGTCGTGCTTCCATGCGCCGGTCAACGCGCCCAGCGCCTCGAGATCGCCAGGCGGGATCGACGTGGCGAACGCCACGCTCGACTGCGGGCCGGACGCGACGAGCGCGACGAACCGCGCGCCGAGCACCCGCACCAGATCCTGCGCGAGCCGATCGAACGACCGGCGCACGTGCGGCGCCAGCGACAGAGCGGACATGACGTGACCAGCATAACGGAAGTTCAAAGTTCAAAGTTCGAAGTTCGAAAAGGCAACGCTTCTCCGTAGAATGCTTGCGTGAAGCTGCGCGTCATCAAGGTCGGGTGTTTCGGCGGGGGCACCGGGCTGCCGAGCATCCTCGGCGGGCTCAAGACGAATCCGTGGGTGGACCTGCACGCGGTCGTCACGATGTTCGACAGCGGCGGATCGTCGGGGCAGTTGCGCGACGAGCTCGGCGTGCTGCCGCCGGGCGACGTCCTCAAGTGCGCGCTGACGCTGGCGCGCAACGAGCGCGAGGCGCGCGCGATCCTGCTCGCGCGCCTGCCGATGCTCGAGCACGGCCGGCTGGCCGGGCACACGGGCGGGAACCTGCTGCTGTCGATGATGGAGCAGTACACGGGCGGCGATTTCCTCGCCGCCGTCGATGGCCTGCGCGCGCTGCTCGGCTGCCGCGGGCACGTCTGGCCGATCACCGTGCAGCGGTCGACGATCTGCGCGCAGTACGCCGACGGCTACACGACGCGCGGGGAGGTCGAGGTCGACGCGGGACAGGTGCACGGCCGATCCGTCGGTCGCTTGTGGCTCGATCCGCCCGTCGCGATCCATCCGAAAGTGGCGGAGACGATCGGCGGGCTCCACGCGGTGATCATCGGTCCCGGCAGCTTCTTCACGAGCCTGCTGCCGATCTTTCTGGTCGACGGCTGCCGCGAGGCGCTCGCGCGCGTGCCAGGGCCGATCATCTACGTCGCCAATCTGCTCACGGAAGGCCGCGGCATGGCCGGGTTCACGGCCGCCGACGCCGTGCGGCGGCTCACCGACGCGATCGGCCGGCCCGTCGACGCCGTCGTCTTCAACAGCGCGCCGCCGAGCGGCGACGTGCTCCAGCGCTACGCGCAGGAGCACAAAGTGCCGCTCGAGCTCGGCGATCTGCCGGAGGGCTGCCTCCTGATCGAAGGCGCGTTCTGGCGGCGTCCCATCGCGCGTCACGATCGCCGGCGTCTTCGTGGTGCGCTGTGGGCGCTGCTGGCGGAGGAATTGCTCGGAGAGAAACGGACGTCAAGTCCGAAGTTCGCCCCTCGACAGGCTCGGGGCGACGTGAGCAACGTCGAACGTCGAACGTCGAAGTAGGAACGCGCGTTCGACTATTTCTTGCTCGACGTCCGTCTGTCGCCAGCAGCCTTTCGTGTGCGTCGCTGCGCCGGACCTGACGATCCGGCGCTCCGGACGCGGTGGCCGGCGTCTCGGGTGCGGCGTGCGGCGTTCCCGTCGCGCGGCGCGTCGGACCCATCGTCGGGACGGCCCTTGTGGCCGCCCGAAGCCCGCCCTGCCTTGAGCGCCGCCGCTTTCTCGATGATCTCCCGCAGCAGCGCGCCGGTCTCGCCGCCGGACACCGGACGGTTCGTCTGCCAGATCGCGGGATTGTCGTCGGCGAGGATCTCGGCGAAGTCCTGATTGCTTTTCACGCTGAGCGGCGCGAAGGTCGTGATGTCCAGGTCGCCCGACCAGTCGTCCTTGTGCTTGATGAGCAGCCAGCTCCGGCCGTCGCCGCGCGATCCGCCGTACCCGCGCGTGCGCACGAGCGCCCACGATCCCTTCAGCTTGTAGCCGTCGAGCGTGAACTTCAGGTCCCCCTTCGCCAGCGCCGCGTCCACGTCGTCGACCTGCGGCGTCCACGTCCCGCGGTCCCACAGCATGACGATGCCCGCGCCGTAGCCTTCGGGGATGACGCCCTCGAACGTGCCGTAGTCGTACGGATGATCCTCGACGTGCATCGCGAGGCGCTTGATGGAGGGATCGAGCGACGGCCCCTTCGGCACGGCCCACGACAGCAGCACGCCGTTGTGCTCGAGCCGGAAGTCGTAGTGCAGATGGCTCGCGAGATGCTTCTGCACGCAGAAGAACGGCTCGCCGCGCTTGCTCTGCTTCGGCGTCTTCGACGCCTCGTCGCCCGTCGGCTCGGGCGACTTCGTGAAATCACGCTTGCGGCGATATTCGTTGAGAGGCATTTGCGAGGCAGCAGAAATCTCGAAGTTCGAAGTTGAATAGGGTTCTTGACTCACTTTACTCCTCCCATCAGCTTCGTGAACTTCGGCGCGAACGCGAGCATCACCACGCCCGCGATCACCGCGAAGAGGCCGACGCGTCCGAAGAGCGCGGTGAGCGGCAGCGATTCGTACAGGCCGCTGAGCTGGCCGCCGATGTAGTTGCCGACCGACGTCGCGAGGAACCACACGCCCATCATCAGGCCGACGATGCGCGCGGGGGCGAGCTTGGTCATGGAGCTGAGCCCGACCGGGCTCAGACACAGCTCCGCGATGGTGTGCACGAAATACGTCGCCGTGAGCCACAGCGGGCTCACGAGCGTGCCCGACGCGGACAGGCGCGCGGCCGGCACGAGGATCAGGAATCCGAGGCCGACGCCGAGCAGACCGATCGAGAACTTGACCGGGCTCGACGGATCGCGCGGGCCGAGCTTGATCCAGAGCCAGGCCATGACGGGTGCGAACAGGATGATGAAGATCGGATTGGTCGACTGGTACCAGCTGCTCGGGAACGGACGTCCGAAGACGACGTTGTGCGACGCGCGATCGGCGAAGAGGTTGAGGGTCGAGCCCGCCTGCTCGAAGATCGACCAGAAGAGCGACGCCGCGAGAAAGAAGACGCCGATCACGTACAGCCGCCGCCGTTCCTCGCGCGTCCAGTCGCCGCTCAGGAACAGCCACGCGAAGAACACGACGGTGAGGATCAACAGCAGATAGCCGGCGCCGTCGGAGATCTGGCCCGCGGTCAGCGGCAGCCAGCCGCGCCACATCGACACGCCCAGGGCGACGAGCAGTGCCAGTCCGATGGCGATCGCCGACCATGCGCGTCGCTCGAATCGCGCCTGCGCTTCTGCCGACGCGTCGCGCACCGGGTGCAGGCCCGCGTCGCCGAGCCGGCGCCCGCCGAGCACGTACTGGATCAACCCGAACGTCATGCCGACGCCGGCCGACGCGAATCCGTAGTGCCAGTTGATGCGCTGGCCCAGGTAGCCGCACACGAGCGGCGAGAAGAACGCGCCGAGGTTGATGCCCATGTAGAAGAGCGAGAACCCGGCATCGCGGCGCGTGTCGTTCGGCTCGTAGATCTGGCCGACCATGGCGCTGACGTTCGGCTTGAGCAGGCCCGTGCCGAGGACGATCAGCACCAGGCCGAGGTAGAACGCCGCGATGGCCGGCACGGCCATGCTGAAGTGGCCGCACGCGATGAGGATGCCGCCGTAGAGCACGGCGCGGCGCTGGCCAATGAGGCGATCCGCGATCCAGCCGCCCGGCAGGCTCATCATGTACACCATCGCGATGTACATCCCGTAGATGCCGCTGGCCGTCGCGACGTCGAGCTCGAGTCCACCGGTCGCGGCTGGCGCCGTCATGAACAGGATGAGCAGCGCCCGCATCCCGTAGTAGCTGAAGCGCTCCCACATCTCCGTGAAGAAGAGCGTGGAGAGCCCGCCGGGATGACCGAAGAAGCCGCGCTGCGCCATGAGGAAGCCTGTAGCCCGTAGCCCGTAGCCTGAAGCCCGTAGCCTACTTCGGTACGTATCCCGGCGGCGGCGCGGCGCTCTGGCCGAAGAAGAACTCTTCCATGTGCTTCGCAACGAGCGTCTGCGCTTCCTTCTGGAAGGGCAGCAGCCGGTACTCGTTCAGGATCATCTTCATCCGCTCTTCCCACATCTCCCAGGCTTCCCGCGAGACGTGGTCGTAGATGCGGCGGCCGAGCTCGCCCGGCCAGGGCGGCGCGTCGAGGCCCGGCAACTCGCGCTGCAGCTTCACGCAGAACACCGTGCGCGGCGCGGCGTCGTGATCAGATGTCATAATCGCTGTTGTCCTTCCGCCAATCAGGCGGCATCCGCCCCGCATCTTACCTGAAACGGACGCGGGGCCCGCGGCGTGTTCCGTGAAGGGCTCCATGACCCGATCGATCCGGTGGCGCATCGTCGCGGCGATCCTCCTCGCGACGGTGTGTGTACCGGCGGCCGCGGCCGCCCAGTATTTCGGTCGGAACAAAGTGCAGTACCGGACGTTCGACTTCCAGGTGCTGCACACCGAGCACTTCGATCTCTACTACTACCCGGAAGAAGCGGACGCGACGCAGATCGTCGCGCGGCTCGCCGAGCGCTGGCACGCGCGGCTGTCGCGGTTCTTCGGCCACGAGCTGCGCGGCCGGCAGGTCGTGATCCTCTACGCGGTCGGCGCGCACTTCCGGCAGACGAACGCGATCGAAGGGCTCATCGGCGAGGGCACGGGCGGCGTGACGGAAGGCATGCGGCGGCGGATCGTGCTGCCGATCTCGGGGTCGCTGGCCGACACCGATCACGTGCTCGGCCACGAGCTGGTCCACGCGTTCCAGTTCGATCTGACGGGCGAGGACCCGCGCGAGAGCACGGGGCAGGCGCCGGGCATCCTGGCGTATCCGCTGTGGTTCGTCGAGGGCATGGCCGAATATCTCTCGCTCGGCCCGCTCGACGCGCAGACGGCGATGTGGCTCCGCGACGCGGCGCTGCGCGAGAAGCTGCCGGGCATCCGCGACCTCGACTCGCCGAAGTACTTCCCGTACCGCTGGGGCCACGCCTTCTGGGCGTACGTCGGCGCGAAGTACGGCGATCGCGCCGTCGCATCGCTCGTGCGATCCGCAGCCAATCCGCGCTTCGATCTCGCGGGTCTGACGCGCCAGCTCGGCACCGATCCCGACACGTTCACCAAGGACTGGCACGCGGCGATCACCGCGGCGACGCAGGAGGTGCTCGACGCGCAGTCGCCGGTCACGAGCCAGGCGCGGCTGGTCATCGGCCATGCGTCCGGCGGCGGCGAGTACAACATCGGTCCGCGCGTGAGCCCCGACGGCTCGCAGATCGCGTTCTTCTCCGAGCGCGATCGCTTCTCGATCGATCTCTATCTGATGGACGCGGCGACCGGCCGCATCCGGCGCAAGCTCGTGACGTCGGCGACCGATCCACACTTCGACAGCCTGCAATTCCTCAACTCGGCCGGCGCGTGGAGTCCCGACGGCCGCACGCTGGCCATGGCGGCCATCCGCGGCGGCCGGCCCATACTCGCCTTCGTCGACGTCGCCCACGGCCGCATCCAGCGCGAGCTGCGGCTTCGCGGGCTGGACGACGTGCTGAATCCGTCGTACGCCCCGGACGGGAAGTCGCTCGTGATCAGCGGCAATCGCGGCGGGCTGATCGATCTCTATCGCGTGACGATTGCGACCGGCGCGCTCGATCGGCTGACCGCCGATCCGTACGCCGATCTCGAGGGCACGTTCACGCCCGACGGCCGGTCGATCGTCTTCGTCACCGAGCGCTTCAGCACCGATCTCGAGTCGCTCGAGCCGGGCCCGCTGCGGCTCGCCAAGCTCGATCTCGCGACGAAGACCGTCACGCCGCTCGTCGCGTTCCTGCGCGGCAAGCATCTGAGCCCGTCGGTGTCGCCCGACGGCCGGTTCGTCACCTTCATCGCCGATCCGGACGGCGTGAGCAATCTCTATCGCATCGGCATCGACGGCGGGTCGGTGGAGCAGTTGTCGTCGGTGCCGACCGGCATCGCGGGCATCACCTCGTCGAGCCCCGCGCTCAGCGCCTCGGCGGCGACCGGACGCCTCGTCTACAGCGTGTTCGAAGACGACGGCTATGCGATCTACGCGCTCGATCCGGCCGACACGGTCGCGCTCGTGCCGCCCGATGCGTCGAGCCTGGCCGCCGTCCTGCCCGGCCGCAGCAGACCTGGCGGCGACGTGCAGGCGCTGCTGACGAACTACACGCGCGGGCTGCCGCCCGAAGGCGCGACGACGACCAGCGAGCGGTACCGGCACAATCTGTCGCTGGACTTTCTCGGCCAGCCGACGATCAGCGGATCGATTGGCGCGTTCGGCAGCCGTGTCAGCGGCGGCATGGCGGCGGTGTTCAGCGACATGCTGGGCGATCGCGGGCTGAGCCTGCAGGGACAGATCGGCGGATCGCTCGCCGATTTCGGCGGGCAGATCGCGTATCTCAACCGCAGGCATCGCTGGAACTGGGCGGCCGCGTTCGCGGCCACGCCCTGGGCGATCGGGTATCTCACGCGGATCGACGATCCGGCCAGCGAGACCACGGCGATCCAGGCGATCATCGAGCGCCAGACGAGCATCGGCCCGATCCTGACGGCGGCGTATCCGTTCAACGCGTCGACGCGGTTCGAGGTCACGGGCAGCGCCGAGCGGCTCACGTTCACGCGGGAGACGCGCACCGGCACGTACGCCGCAGGACGCCTCGTCGATTTCGAGCGGCAGCACGAGACCATCGGACGGCCGCTGAACCTCGCGCACGCCAGCGCCGCGATCGTGCGCGACACGTCGTACTACGGGGCGACGAGCCCGATCTACGGCTCGCGCTCGCGCTTCGAGATCGGTCAGACGTCGGGCACGCTCGGCTACACGTCGCTGCTGCTCGACTACCGTCGCTACTTCATGCCCGTGCGGCCGTGGACGATCGCGGTGCGCGCGCTGCACTACGGGCGCTACGGCCGCGACAGCGAGGCCGACGAGATCATCGATCTGTACAGCGGCTATCCGGAGCTCGTGCACGGGTACGGCGTCGGGTCGTTCTCGGCGACCGAATGTCTGCAGGGCGCGCCGGGCCAGGACTGCGACGTCTTCCGCAGCCTGCTCGGCAGCCGCATGCTCGTCGCGAACATCGAGGTGCACGTGCCCGTGCCCGGCGTCTTCCATCACGAGATCGAGTACGGACGGCTGCCGGTCGACCTCGCGTTCTTCACCGATGCCGGCGTCACCTGGACGCGCGACGATCTCCCCTCCTTCGCCGGCGGCAATCGCCGCATCGTCCGCAGCATCGGCGGCGCGCTGCGCGTGAACGTCTTCGGCCTGCTCGCCGTCGAGCTCGCGGCCAGCCACCCCTTCGATCGCGTCGACCGCAGCATGCAGTGGCAGGTGGGGATTAGACAGGGCTTTTGACGTTCGTCGGTTGTATCTCACTATCTCGCTAACTCACTAACGCACTATCTGATCATCGGGCTATCTGGTTATCTGCCTGTCGGGGGGACGTCGGCATCTCCGGATGTAGGCCGGGTCTTCAGACCCGACGAACTCGCGCGCGACCATCGTGGCTACTTGCCGCCCGTCACGTCGATGAACGCGCCGGTCGTGAACGACGCCTCGTCGGAGAGCAGCCACAGCACAGCCTGCGCGACTTCGTCGGCGGTGCCGCCGCGTTTCATGGGGACGAAGGCCTTGACGCGGTCGACGCGGTTCGGCTCGCCGCCGCTGGCGTGGATGTCCGTGTAGATGAAGCCGGCGCGCACGGCGTTGACGCGGATGCCCTCGGCGGCGACTTCCTGCGCGAGGCCGATCGTGAACGTATCGATCGCGCCTTTCGACGCGGCATAGTCCACGTACTCGCCCGGCGATCCCAGTCGCGCCGCGCCCGACGACAGATTGACGATGGCGCCGCCGCGGCCGCCGTGCGAAGTCGACATGCGCCTGACCGCTTCGCGCGCGCAGAGAAACGATCCCACGACGTTGGTGGCCAGCACGCGATGGAGACGCGCGGCATCCATCGCTTCGACGCGCATCTGCGTTTCGAGGATGCCGGCGTTGTTCACCAGCGCGTCCGGCGGGCCCAGCACGCGATCGCACGTTTCGAAGAGCCGCACAACGTCGGACTCGATGGAGACGTCGGCCTGTACCGCTTCGGCCGTCCCGCCGGCCCGGCGAATCGCCGACACGACACCCTCTGCGGCCTCACGGTTGCGCTGGTAGTTGACGCACACCGCATAGCCGCGCGCCACGGCCAGTTTCGACGTCGCCGCGCCAATGCCGCGGCTGCCACCGGTCACGAGCAAGACTTTGGTCATTGGGTCATCTTGCTATCGGATCATCTGATCATCGGCGCATCACGCTTTCGTGAGGCAGATAGCAAGATAGCCCGATGGCCAGATAGTGCGATAGCGCGATAGTGCGATAGCGAGATACGCCGCGGCAGCGTCAGTGCCGTCCCCACAGCTCCACCTGCACGCGCGCGCCGTTGACGTCCGACGGCGCGTCGGACGTGAGCGCCGTCGCCGTCGATCCGTTGTACGTGCTGCGCGCCCAGAGACCGCTCGGCAGCGAGACGGTGCCGGGACGGATTTCCGGCGTCACCGTGGCCTCGCATTGCACCTCGCCGAGCGCGTTGAACACGCGCACCGATTCGCCTTCCGCAATCGATCGCGCGTGGGCGTCGTCGGGATGAATACGGACGTGCGCGAGATTCGGGCGCAGCTCGCCGAGCGTGGACGAGATCGTGTGCTCGCTCGACGGCGCGATCAACGTCAACGGATAGGCCCCGTCGAACGCGTCGGAGCCGTACGCGGACGATTCAGCGGCGCCTGACGTGGGCGCGAGCTGCACGCGCCCGTTCGCGGTCGACGGCCTGACGTCGACGAATTGAATCGGACGTCGCCCGCCGGGCGGGACCGGGACTTCGCCGGCGAGCAGCGGCGCGGCGAGATCGGGCGACAGCCGCGAGGCCGCGTCCATCAGCGCGCCGGCCTCGCCGAGCGTGTCGTCCTCCGCCTGTCCGAACCGCACGCCGAGCTCGCGGAACAGATCCTGGTTCGATCGCGCTTCGCCGACGGGCGCGATCACCGGCTGCACGAGGTGCAGGTGATATGCGCCCTCGCCTCGGGCGATGTCGTAGTGCTCGAGGAACGTCGTCGCCGGCAGCAGCACGTCCGCGTAGAGCGCCGTGTCCGTCATGACCTGATCGTGGACGACGGTGAAGAGGTCGTCGCGCATGAGCCCGCGCCGCACGCGGTTCTGATCGGGCGCGGTGGTCAGCGGGTTGCCATCGTAGACGAAGAGCACGGCCACCGGTGGATCCGGCGAATCCGTCAGCGCGCGGCCGAGCGCGAGCGGATCGATCGTTCGTGTCTCCGGCGCCGGCACGCCGATCAGCGCCTCCGCGTCCACGCCCCACGCCGGCGCGTTCGTCGTCGTGTAGCCGCCGCCGCGCACGCCGAACTTGCCGGCGACGGCCGGCAGCGCGAGGATCGCGCGCGACGCCGCGTCGCCGTTGCGGCCGCGCACCGGCGCGCGGCCGCAGCGGATGACCGCCGGTGTGGTCGCCGCGTACCACTCGGCGAACGTCGCGAGATCGTCCGCGTCGATGCCCGCTTCGTCGGCGGCGCGCGCAATCGTCCACGGCGCGGCCTCGGCGCGCAACACCTCGACGCCGTCGCAATGCGCGTCGAGAAACGCCAGATCCGCGTGTCCACTTTCGAAGAGCGACCGAATGACGGCGAGCGCGACGGGCGCGTCCGTGCCGGGACGCACGGGCAGATGCAGATCCGCCGTGCGCGCGACGGGCGTCCGCCTCGGATCGACGACGACCACGCGCGCGCCCGCTTCCTGCGCGCGCGTGATGTGCGCCAGCAGGTGCACGCTCGTCGACGACGGGTTGCTGCCCCAGACGACGATGAGGCGCGCAGCCTCGTAGTCCTCGTAGGCGACGCCGCCCATCGCGCCGTAGAGCCGAGCCGCGGCATCACGGCCGCGGCTGCCCGCGCGATCGCCGAGCCGCGACGCGCCGAACCGGCGGAAGAATCGCGCGTCCTCGTAGTGACACGTCAGCAGACCGTTGGATCCGCCGCGATAAAAGGGCAGCACCGACTCGGCGCCGAACGTCTCTCGCGCCGACGTCAGCCTGTCGACGACGAGATCGAGCGCCTCGTCCCACGACACGCGCTCGAAGTCCGCGCGGCCCTTGGCGCCCTTGCGCACGAGCGGGTGCAGCAGCCGCTCCGGGCTGTACACGCGTCGATCGAAGCGCTTCACCTTCGGGCAGGCGTAGCCGTGCGTCGACGGCGCGACGGTGTTGCCCTCGATCTTGACGATCTCGCCGCGCTCCACGGTCACCGACAGGCTGCAGGAATCGGCGCAGTCCAGCGGACACGCCGTCTGGACCGTCGATCGGCCCCACGAACGGGGAGGGGAGACACGCGGCTCGGCCATAGGGCTCAAGTCTATCGTTCCCGCGCGGGCCTTCGCGTGACGCAACGTACAATGCAGGCAGCGCGTCAGGGCGCGGAGGAGACATGGCGGGATTCGGGACTCGACTGATCGGCGCGATGCGGCTCGACGCCGCGACGTTCGAGGACGTCGAGCACGACGTCAACGCGACGGGCCAGGCCGCGCTCGTCGTGCTCTGTTCGCAGGCCGCGCAGTCGCTCGGGCTGCTGCGCGACGGCTTCGGCGGCCTCTTCGCCATCACGGTCGTCTTCGGCGTGCTGGGCTGGATCATCGGCGCGATGGTCCTGTTCTTCGTCGGCACGAAGCTCTTGCCCGACAAGGGCACGGAGGCGGATCTCGGCCAGTTGCTGCGCACGGTCGGCTTCGCCGAGGCGGCCGGCGTGCTCGGCATCGCGAGCCTCGCGCCCGTCGTCGGCAGCGTCGTCTTTCTCGTCGTCAACGTCTGGATTCTGATCGCGATGGTCGTCGCCGTCCGCCAGGCGCTCGACTACCAGACGACCACACGCGCGATCGTCGTCTGCATCGTCGCGTGGATCCTGATGCTGGCCGTGCAACTGGTCGCCGGCTTCTTCGGCGTCGGCGCCGCCGTCGTTGCGGGACAGCCGTCGTAGCGCATGGCCGAGCGCTCCACGCCTCGCGTCGTCATCCTCGGCGGAGGGTTTGGCGGGCTGAGCGCCGCGCACGCGCTGAAGCCCGCGCCGGTCGACGTCCTGCTGATCGATCGCCGCAACCATCACGTCTTCCAGCCGCTGCTGTACCAGGTCGCGACGGCGGGGCTGTCGCCCGGCGACATCGCGTCGCCCATCCGGTGGATCCTGCGGCACCAGGCGAACGTGCGCGTGTGGCTGGGCGAGGCGACGTCGATCGATCCCGAGCGGCGGGTGGTCCATCTCGATCACGAAGATGTTCCCTACGATTACCTGATTGTCGCGACGGGATCGACGCACGCGTACTTCGGGCACGACGAGTGGCAGCCGTTCGCGCCGGGCCTGAAGACGCTGGAGGACGCGCTGGACATGCGGCGGCGCGTGCTGGTGGCGTTCGAGCAGGCCGAGCGCGAGACGGATCGGGCGAAACAGCGGCGTCTGCTGACATTTGTGGTAGTGGGCGGCGGGCCGACCGGCGTCGAGCTCGCGGGCGCGCTGGCGGAAATCTCCCGTCATGCGTTGGCACACGATTTCCGTGCCATCGACCCCGAATCGGCGCGGGTGATCCTCATCGAGGGCGGAGCGCACGTGCTGGCGAGTTATCCGGAGGAGCTGTCCGGCTTCGCGCGCACGGCGCTCGAGAAGCTCGGCGTCGCGGTGTGGACCGGCAGCGTCGTGACCAAGATCGAGGAAGGGCGCGTCCACGTGGGCAACGAGACGATCGAAGCCGGGACGATCCTGTGGGCGGCCGGCGTGTCGGCCTCGCCGCTGGGCGCGAGCCTGGGCGCGCCGCTCGATCGAGCGGGCCGCGTGCTCGTGCAGGACGACCTCGCCGTGCCCGGACATCCCGAGATCTTCGTCGCGGGCGATCTCGCCGCGCTGAAGGGCGCGGACGGCAAATGGCTGCCGGGTGTCGCGCAGGTCGCCATCCAGCAGGCGGCGCACGCGGCCGACAACATCCGCCGCGCGATCGCGGGGCAGCCGCCGCGGCCGTTCGTCTACAAGAATCTCGGCAACCTCGCCACGATCGGCCGCCATTCGGCCGTCGCGGATCTGCCGCACGTCCGCATGCGCGGCTATCCGGCCTGGCTGTTCTGGCTCTTCGTGCACATCTTCAAGCTGATCGGGTTCCGCAACCGGCTCTCGGTGATGACGCAGTGGGCGTTCTCGTATGTGACGTACCAGCGATCGGTGCGCCTCATCACGAACGATCGGTCATGGCGAGAACACGCGTAGGCGCGTACGTCCGCGGCTGGATCGTCCTGCCCATCGCGGCAGCCGCCATCGTGCTGGCGCCGATCCCGGCGTGGTTCGTCGACGAGTTCTATTCGCACGGCATCTACCCGTGGTGGCAGACGATCGCGACCGGCGTCAGCAACCTCGTGCCGATCGCCCTGCTCGACATCCTCATCGTGCTGGCAATCGGGCTGCTGTTGTTCCGCGCGATCCAGCTCGTGCGCGCGGCGATCGGCCGCGGCGTGCTCAGCGCGGCGTGGGAGGGCGTACGGCGCGCGCTGCGCACGGCCGCCGTGCTCGTGCTCGTCTTCTTCTTCGCGTGGGGTTGCCACTACCGGCGCGCGCCGCTCGAGAGCGGGCTGGGCCTGACGCCGGCCAGGCCGTCGGTGGCCGGCCTGCAGGCGGCGATCGTCGACTCGAACGCGATCGCCGCCGGTCTCCGCGGACGCCTGCCGCCGGCCGACGCGATGACGTACGGCGCGGCCGCGGCGGCGCTGCGCGCGCCGATGGACAACGCGCTGCGCGCGCTGAAGCTGGCGCCGCTCGCGCGCGCGGGGCGGCCGAAGTTCTCGCTGCTGCTGACGCCGTTCTTCACGTGGGCCGGCGTGAACGGGATGATCGACCCGCTCGCGCTGGAGTCGATCGTCCATCCCGATCTGCTACCGGTCGAACGTCCATTCGTGCTCGCGCACGAATGGGCGCACCTGGCGGGCGAGGCTGACGAGGCCGACGCGAGCGCGGTCGGCTGGCTCGCGTGCATGAAGGGCGGGCCCATGCTCGCGTACAGCGCGAGCCTCTATCTCATCATGGAGGCCGGCGGGGCGCTGCCGGCCCAGGCGCGCCAGCACGCGTTCGCGGCGCTCGATCCCGGCGTGCGGAACGACCTCGCGCTCATCGCGAAGCGCGCGCGTCTGCAGAAGCCACGCGTTCAGCGCGCGGCGTTCCAGGTCTACGATCAGTATTTGAAGGCCAACAGCGTCGAGGACGGCACGGCCAGCTACGGCCGTGCGCTGACGCTGATTCTGTCCGAGCCCTTCCAGGCCGCGCTCAACAGCTACACGGCGAAGACGAAGGATCCGTCGTAACAGTCTGCAGTCTGCCGTCCGCTGATTCGCCGGGTCTAAAGACCCGGCCGACATCTGGCTACGGGCTTCGCGCGACAGCCTGGCCGTTGTAGGTCAGGTCTTCAGACCCGGCGGGATGGCTACGCCGGATGTTCCTCGGCCGCTTCCAGCACGCGGAACGGACGCAGATCGCGCGTGACGCGGATCCACGAGAGCATCTTCAGTACGTAATAGGTAATGTCCACTTCCCACCAGCGGATGCCCTGCCGCGTGGCGGACATGAAGTAGTGGTGGTTGTTGTGCCAGCCTTCGCCGAGCGTCACGAGCGCGAGCCAGAAATTGTTGCGGCTCTCGTCGGGCGTCGCAAAGCGGCGCGTGCCCCAGATGTGGGCCAGCGAGTTGATCAGGAACGTGCCGTGGTAGAGCACGACGGTCGCGACGAGGTAGCCCCACACGAACGCGGCGTAGCCACCGATGTAGTAGATGGCGGCGCCGTAGAGGATCGTCGGCACGAGATGGTACTTGTCGAGCCAGCGCAGCTCAGGATACTTCACGAGGTCGGCGATGCGCTTCGGATCGTAGTGATCGTATTCGTCGGACAGAATCCAGCCGAGGTGCGACCACCAGAAGCCTTCGTGGACCGGCGAGTGGAGATCTTCCTTCCGATCCGAGTAGAGATGGTGATCGCGGTGATGGGCCGCCCACCAGAGCGCGCCCTTTTGTCCGGATGTCTGTGCGAGGAAGGCGAAGCAGAATTGCCAGAAGCGGTTGAGCTTGTAGGCGCGGTGGCTGAAGTAGCGATGATAGCCGCCCGTCACGCCGAACATCCGGAGGAAGTAGGATCCCGCCAGCCAGGCGATCATGCCGAGCGAGAAGGGCACCGTCAGCACCAGCAGGACCGACGCGTGCAGGATGAGGAACGGCAGCATCGCGCCCAGGTCATAGCGCTTGCGCTTGAGTGCGGCAACAGTCATTCAGGAGTCCAGTTCCGGCGCCGTGCGACGCGATCGAACCGGATCGCTTCCGGTGCACCGGTACAAACAGTCGCCTAGTGTAGCATTCCGCTGCTGATTCCGCGACTTTCCCACACTTTCCAGACAATCGGCCGCGATCGTCCGCGGTCCAATCGGGGCTAGCGGACGGGCAGATCGAGCGCCGACGCGAACGCCTTCAGCCAGGCGATCAGCCGCTGCCGGTGCTCGGCGCCGACGAGCAGGAGCTGCTTCTGGACCGGCTTCAGCGTGCGCAGCGCCGGATCGTCGTGCTCGAAGTAGCCGGGCCGCT
>CAZNMF010000277.1:0-5724 GCA_964573795.1 uncultured Solibacteraceae bacterium | reverse complement strand
GAGCATGCGCTGGCGATCGGGCGGCAGCGTGGACTCGACCTGGTGCAGGAACAGCGTCACCTCGTCGAGCAGCCGCTCGGGCGATCGCGCGTCCTTGATGATGATCGACTTGGAGAACCGGCTCAGCCGCTGCTCTTCGTCGGAGCCGAGCGATCGTCCGGTATAGACGATGACCGGCGGGAAGGAGACGTCCGGCCGCGCGGCGAGCTGCTCCAGCAGCTCGTAGCCGCTCAGATCGGGCAGCGCCAGGTCCAGTACCATGCAGTCGAAGGTCGTCGTCCGCAGACGTTCGAGCGCCTCGGCCGCGGTCGCGACGCCGGCGATCTGCACGTCCTCGCTCTTGAGCAGCTGCTCGATGCTGTCCCGCTGCCGCGCGTCGTCTTCGACGACGAGCACGTGGCGCACGCCCTGCGCGAGCCGCGCCTCGAGACGCCGCAGGATGTCGACGATCTGCTCGCGCCGGACGGGCTTGAGGTCATAGCCGACCGCGCCGCGCTCGAGCGCCTGCTGCGTGTAGTCGACGACCGACACGATGTGCACGGGGATGTGGCGCGTCCGCGGGTTGCGTTTGAGCTGATCGAGCACGCCGAGCCCCGAGTGGTCGGGCAGGTAGATGTCGAGCAGGATCGCGCTGGGCTGGAACTGCACGGCCGCGGCGAGCCCCTCGCCTGCCGACGCCGCAACGATGCACTGGAAGCGCATCTCGCGGGCCAGGTCGCGCAGGATGGCCGCAAAGCGCGGATCGTCCTCGACGACGAGGATGCAGCGCGCATGCGGCGACAGGGCGTCGCGGTCGTCGTCGATCGCGTCGGCCGGACGCGTGACCGGCGGCACCTGATCGGGCTCCAGCGCCGGCGTGGACGTCCGGGCCGGCGGCGCCGGCGGCAACGAGGCGGGAAACGGCGGCGCGGCGGCCCGCTGCGGCGGCGCCGGCAACGGACGCGGCGCCGCCTTGACGGGCAGCGTGAGCGTGAACGTGCTGCCGGCGTCCGGCGCGCTCTCGAGCGCGATGTCGCCGCCGAGCAGCCGCGCGAGGTCGCGCGAGATCGAGAGCCCGAGTCCCGTGCCGCCGAACCGGCGATGCGTGCTGCCGTCGGCCTGCCGGAACGCCTCGAAGACGACGTCGTGCTGGTGCGCCGGAATGCCGACGCCGGTGTCGCGCACGGCGAACGACACCGTGCCCGGCGCGGCGGAGAACACGCGCACGGAGACGCCGCCCTGCTCGGTGAACTTGCACGCGTTCGAGGCGAGGTTGCGCAGGATTTGAGTCAAGCGCTGCGCGTCGGTCTCGATCGACTCCGGCACGCCGGGCTCGATCGCCGTGGTGAACGTCAATCCCTTCTGCCGCGCGACCGGCTCGAACGTGTTCGTCAGCGACGCCAGCGCCTGGGCGATGGGCGTCGTCTCGGCGGTCAGCTCGACCTTGCCGGACTCGATCTTCGACAGGTCCAGGATGTCGTTGATCAGCGCGAGCAGATCGTTGCCGGCCGAGAAGATCGTGCGGGCGAACTTGACCTGGTCCGGCGTGAGGTTGCCGTCCTTGTTGTCGGCGAGGAGCTTGGCCAGGATCAGCGACGCGTTGAGCGGCGTCCGCAGCTCGTGGCTCATGTTGGCCAGGAACTCGCTCTTGTACTGGTTCGCGCGGGCCAGCTCCGCCGCCTTGTCGAGCAGCGTCGTCTGCGCGGCGGACAAATCGTCCTTCTGCGTCTCGAGCAGCTGCGTCTGCTCTTCGAGCTGCGAGTTGATCTGCTCGAGCTCGGCCTGCTGCGACTCGAGCCGGCCCTGCGACTCCTTGAGCGCGCGGCTCTGCTCCTCGAGCTCCTCGTTGCTGACGCGCAGCTCCTCCTGCTGCGTCTGCAGCTCCTCGGCCTGACGCTGCGTCTCCTCGAGCAGCGCCTCGAGGCGCGTGCGATCGCGCGACGCGCGCACGGCGACGGCCACTGCCTCGGACACGCGGTCCAGCAGCTCGCGCTCCGACGCGCGCAGGCGGCGGAGGAACCCGAGCTCGATCACCGCGTGCGCCTGGCCGTCGACGATCGCCGGCGCGACGAGCAGCTCGACCGCCGCGGTGCGCCCGAGGCTCGACGAGACGGGCAGATAGCCGGACGGCACGTCCTTCACGTGCAGCGCCCGGCGATCGCGGACCGACTGCCCCAGCAAACCGTCGCCGGCGCGCAGGACGGGCGATCCCGGTGGCAAGGCGTAGCCGGCCACGCGGCGCAGCCGGTCGTCTGGCTCGACGAGATAGACCGCGCCGACCTGCGCGTCGACGTACTCGCTCAGAAAACTGAGCACGTTCTGGCCGAGCACGTCGAGCCGCTGTTCGCCCTGGACGCGGACGCTCAAGCCGGTCTGGCCGGCGCGCACCCATTCGTGCGCCTGCCGCGCGCGGAAGTCCCGCGACATCGTCCACGCCGCGCCGAGGATCAGCACGCCGAGAAGCGCCGCCCCTCCCCACGTGGCGGCGTCCGACAGCGCGAGCGCGTGCTGCCACTCCGCCTGCCGGCCCGCGAGCAGTGTGCGCTGCGACTCGGCGAGGCTCCCGATGACGACGCGCATGCGATCCATCAGGACCTTGCCGCGATCGGTGCGGATCAGCGCCAAGGCGCCAGCGGTGTCACCGGCGCGGCGCATGCCGATCGTCCGCTCCATCTGGTCGAGGTTCTCCGCGACCAGCCCGTCGAGCGTGTCGAGCTGCTGACGCTGCGCCGGATGCGTCAGCAGATCGCGCAGGGCGCGGAGATCGCCGGGCAGCGCCACGCGCGCCGTGTTGTACGGCTCGAGATAGCGCTCCTCGCCGGTGAGCAGGAAGCCTCGCTGGCCGGTCTCGGTGTCGGCGAGCTTGCCGAGCAGGCCGTCGAGCTGCTGCACGGCGCGCAGCGCGTCGGTCAGATCGGAGACGGCGGCCTCGCGCGCAGCGAGCGCGCGATACGCGAAGACGGCAATCAGCGCGACGGCGAGCAGGGCCGCGACGACGCCCGCCAGCGACGGCGCGGGCAGCGGCAGCGACGACAGGACCGGACGGTCATCACGAGCAGGCGGAAGCATGGCGACGCGAACGAACCGAACGATGTCGCCCGCCACGGCATGACCACGCTGGGGAGCGCGGCGGAATCAGCCGTTGCAGCGACGCACGCGCCGAGCTGGGGGACGCGTAGCGGCCAGTATAGTGCGAAGCGCGAATGTCAATCGCCCGCGGCCCGCAGGCGTCGCTCGCGGGCGGCGGCGCGGACGGGCCTCGGTCCGTCAGCGCCGCGGCTCGCGCGGCTCGACGACGCGGCGCAGGCTCGCGACTTCCTTCGGCGACAGGTCGCGGATCTGGCCGGGCCGCAGCGTGCGATCGGCAATCGCGCCGATGCGCGTACGGCGCAGGCGATCGACGGGATGGCCAATCGCGTCGGCCATGTGCCGCACCTGACGATTGCGTCCTTCGCGCAGCGTGAGCTCGAGCAGTGCCTGCGAGCCGCCCTTCGAGTCCAGCACGCGCAGCACGCGCACGCGCGCGGGCAGCGTCTTCTTGCCGGCGATGACGACGCCGCGCCGCAGGCGATCGAGATCGTGCTCGTCGGGCACGCCGGCGACGAGCGCCTCGTACGTCCGTTCGAGCTCGTAGCGCGGATGCGTCACGTGCTCGGCGAAGTCGCCGTCGTTGGTCAGCAGCAGCAGACCTTCGGAGTCGTAGTCCAGACGTCCGACCGGATAGAAATAGCCCTGCACGCCCGCCTCGGCGAGCACGTCGAGGACCGTGCGCCGGTGCTGCGGATCCGATCGCGTGCTCATCACGCCGCGCGGCTTGTTCATCAGCAGATACCGCCGCTCGCCCCGCGTTTTCAGCCGCCGGCCGTCGACGCGGATGTCGTCGGACTCCGGATCCGCCTTCGTGCCCAGCTCCGTCACGACGCGGCCATTCACCGTGACGCGCCCCTGGCGCATCAGCTCGTCGGCGAGCCGCCGCGACGCGACGCCGGACTGGGACAGGAGCTTGTTGAGACGGAGGGAGGACATGGCTACGGGCTACGGGCTACGGGCTACGGGCTACGGGCTACGGGCTACGGGCTACGGGCTACGGGCTACGAAGGCATTATTTCGAACTTCGAACTTCAGCTCCCGCCTCACGCCGCAAGCCGCAAGCCGCAAGCCGCAAGCCGTAAGCCGTAAGCCGTAAGCCGTAAGCCGTAAGCCGTAAGTCAGTGTACCTCCCCCGTCCCGAACGGCAGTTCCGTCTGCGGCGCGGGCTCGCTGACCGATGTGGGCAGGTCGAAGCCGAGCAGCTCCGACATGTCCTCGACCTTCGGCAGGTCGGACAGATCGTTCAGGCCGAAGCGCTCGAGGAACTCGCGCGTGGTGCCGTAGAGGAACGGCCGTCCGACGACCTGCTTGCGGCCGACGATCTTCACGAGCTTCCGTTCGATCAGCGTGCTGACGACGCCGGTGGCGTTGACGCCGCGGATCTCGGCGATCTCCGGCGCGGTGATCGGCTGCTTGTACGCGACGACGGCCAGCGTCTCGAGCGCGGCCACAGACAGCTTCTGCGTCGTGCGCTCGTGAAACAGGCGGCGCACCCACTCGTGCAGCTCGGGACGCGTGACGATCTGATAGCCGCCGGCGACCTCGACGAGCTGCAGGCCGCCCGGCCGATCGTAGTCCGTCTTCAGCGCATCGATCGCGGCCTGGATGTCTTCCTTCGTTTCCGGATCGAGCAGCTTCGCCAACGCCTTGACCGTGATCGGATCGGGCGACGCGAAGATCAACGCTTCGATGATGGCTTTCAGGTCCATAGCAGGCTTCGGGCTTCAGGCTTCAGGCTCTTCGGAGCCGGGGACCTTCGGGTCCGGGGACATCGACGCCGACGGCGCGAAGGGGGCCTCGGCCGGCTGTTCGCGGCGGTAGACGCGGATCGGCCCGAGGCCGCCCTGCTGGAAGACGCGCACGCGCTTCATGCGGATCATCTCGAGCAGCGCGAGGAACGTGACGATCATGCCGGCGCGCGTCTGGACGTCGCTGAACAGCTCCTCGAACCCGCACGCCTCGGTCTCCGACAGGCGCGCGAGCAACTGCTCGATGCGCACCTCGATCGGCATCTGCTCCGGCGGCAGCAGCACGCGCGGCCGCTGGCGTGCGCGATCCAGCACCTGCCGGAACGCGGTCATCAGGCTGAACAGATCGACTTCGACCTCGGGCTCCGGCGCCTCGCCGGCGATGTCGACGAGGCGCTCGTCCGGCCGGCCCCATTGCGCGCTGCGCTGGATCTCTTTCTCGTGCAGCAGCTCGGCGGCCGCCTTGAAGCGCTGGTGCTCGAGCAGCCGCCGCACGAGCGCCTCGCGCGGGTCCTCCTCGGGATCGTCCTGCGTCGGATCGGGCCGTGGCAGCAGCGTGCGCGACTTGATGTGGATCAGCGTCGCCGCCATGACGAGGAACTCGCCGGCGAGATCGAGGTTCAGCTCGATCATCAAATCGAGGTACTCGAGATACTGCCTGGTGACGAGCGCGATCGGGATGTCGTAGATGTCGAGCTCGTGCTTCTTGATCAGGTGCAGCAGCAGATCGAGCGGGCCCTCGAAGTTCTGCAGGCGGACGGGATAGTCGCCGAGGATCGACTCGAAGTCGAGTTGCTGGTGCGGTTCGGCCATGGACGCCATCAGTATCGCAGCTTCACCGCGTCCCGCACACGGGCCATCGTCTCTTGCGCGAGGCGGCGGGCCTTGTCCGAGCCGGCCACGAGCA
>CAZNMF010000276.1:0-1518 GCA_964573795.1 uncultured Solibacteraceae bacterium | reverse complement strand
CATCCACTTCGACAGCGTCAGCAACGTCGTCGAGGTCCACATCAACTCGCTGAGGAACAAGATCGATCGCGGGTTCCCCGTGCCGCTGATTCAGACCGTGCGTGGCGTCGGTTATATGCTGACCGACAGGCCTTCGTGACGCCGCTGACGCTGCGGACCAGACTCACCCTGTTCTACACCGGTGTGCTCGCGCTGCTCGTCACGGCGTTGAGCGTCACGTACTACCGCGTGCTCGCGCTGCAGCTCGACGCGGACGCAACGGCCGATCTCGGCGAGCGGACCACGGGCCTCCACGGCTATCTGCGCGTGGAGGACGGGCAGCCGGTGCTGCGCGTCGATCGCAGCGATCCCGACCAGACCGAGTTCGTCGACACCGCCAGCCGCTACTACCAGATCTACAACGCCGTCACCGGTCAGCTGCTCGCGCAATCGGCCGCGATGCAGCCGCTCGGCCTGCAGTACACGCCGGCGGAGGTGCAGGCGTTCCGCGAGCATCCGCACGACGTCGACGTCGTCACCGATCGCGGGCGGATGCGGCTGTCGAACAGCCTCTTCGCGCCCGGCGCCGGCGACGCGTATCTGTTGCAGGTCGGCGTGTCGCTGGAGCCGGTCGACGCGGCGCTCGATCGCTTCCTGCGCCTGCTGCTGTGGAGCGTGCCGGCGAGCATGCTCGTCGTGCTCGTCATCGGCCGCGTGATGGCCGCGCGATCGCTCGCGCCGCTGGCCGATCTCGCGCGGCGCACGCGCGCGATCAGCGTCGTCGACCTGACGCAGCGGCTGCCCGTACGCGGCGTCCACGACGAGCTCGACCTGGTGGCCGAGGCGTTCAACGACACGCTCGCGCGCCTCGAGCACGCGGTCGGCGAGATGAAGCAGTTCAGCACGGCGATCGCGCACGAGCTGCGCACGCCGCTGGCCGCCCTGCGCGGCGAGACCGAGCTGGCGCTGCTGCGCGCCTCGTCGCCGGACGAGTACCGCCGCACGCTCGAGAGCCAGCTCGAGGAGCTCGATCGCCTGTCGCGGCTCATCACGCAACTGCTGACGCTCGCGCGCGCGGAGGCCGGCGAGATCCCGATTGCCGGCGACCGCGTCGACCTCGTCGCGCTGGCGACCGAAATGGTCGACGGGCTCGAGCCGGTCGCGCAGGCCCGCGAGCTCACGCTCGTCTGCGAGCGCCTCGATCCGGCCGTCGCGGTCGGCGACGCGAGCTGGCTCGAGCGGCTGCTGCTCAATCTGATCGACAACGCGATCAAGTTCACGGCGCCTGGCGGCCGCGTCGCGCTCAGCGTCTGGGCGGACGATGACGCCGCCCGCATCGCGCTGCGCGACACCGGCGTCGGCATCGCCGCCGACGAGCTGCCGCGGATCTTCGAGCGCTTCTATCGCGTCGATCCCGCGCGATCCTCACCGGCCGAGGGCGCCGGGCTCGGGCTGACGCTCGTGAAGTGGATCGTCGATCGCCATCACGGCGCGATCGACGTCACGAGCGCGCCGGGGGAGGGCACGACGATCGCGATC
>CAZNMF010000275.1:0-6591 GCA_964573795.1 uncultured Solibacteraceae bacterium | reverse complement strand
CCGCGACGTCGATCACGGGCTACTCCGGCGGCGGACGCAAGATGATCGAGGACTACGAGCACAGCGGGAATCCCGCACTGCTCGCGCCTCGGCCGTACGCGTTGACGCTCGCGCACAAGCATCTGCCCGAGATGGTGACGCACGCGGGGCTCACCACGCCGCCCGTCTTCCTGCCGGTCGTCAGCAACTACTACAAAGGGCTCGCGGTGACGATTCCCCTGCACCTGTCGTCGCTCGCGCCGGGCACGACGACGAAGACGCTGCACGCACTGTTCGAGCGCGTGTATGCGAGCGAGCGATTCGTCCGCGTGATGCCGCTCGACGATCCGGACACGCTCGCCAACGGCTTCGACGTGCAGGCGTGCAACGACACCAACCGCGTCGACCTCTTCGTCTTCGGCAGCGCGACGCAGGCGATGCTCATCGCACGGCTCGACAACCTCGGCAAAGGCGCGAGCGGTGCGGCGATCCAGTCGATGAACATCCACGTCGGCGTCGACGAAGGACTGGGGCTCGACGCGCCGGTCGCCGCGCACGCGCAGCGCGGTTGATCGTTCGTCAGCCCGCCGTCGGCGGCAGGCGCGCGGGTCCGTAGATCGCGTCGCGGAAGCGCTTGTGCAGGTGCACCTTGTCGAACGGCATCATCTGCGTGAACAGCACCGCCTCCAGATCGTTGACGGGATCGACCCAGAACAGCGTCGACGCCGCGCCGTCCCAGAAGAACTCGCCGACCTGGCCGTTGTTCTCGTTCGCATCCTGCGGCGGGCGGATGCGGACCGCGAAGTCGATGCCGAATCCGACCTGCCCTTTGCTGGGCAGCCACCACCGCTCCGTGATCGCGTCGCTCAGCTGATTCGTCGACATCAGCCGCACCGTCTCCCGTCGCAGCACACGCGCGCCCTCGAGCTCGCCGCCGTTCTGCAGCATGCGCGCGAAGCGCATGTAGTCGTCCACCGTCGACGTCAGGCCCGAGCTGCCGGGCGTCATCGGCCAGTGATCGAAGTTGTAGCGATAATCCCGCGCGTCGGGCTGGCGCGTGAACATGCCGGTGTTGTCGGCGCGATCGTAGATGACCGCCATGCGGCCGCGATCGGCCGGCGGCACGAAATAGCGCGTGGTCGTCATGCGCAACGGGTTCAGCACGTGTTCTTGGAGGTACTGCGCGTAGGGCTCGCCCGACAACACCTCGACCAGCCGCGCCTGGATGTCGACGGCGTTCGAGTACCGCCAGTGCTCGCCCGGGTGATAGAGCAGCGGCACGCCCGCGAGCTTCTGCGAGAGCTGCGCCAGCGTGTTGTTGATGTCGTTCGGATTGGCCGCCGCGTAGAGCGGGCCGACGCCCTCGTCGGCGGCGCCGTTGGCGAAGCCGGCCGTGTGCCGCGTGATGTCGCGCACGAGAATCTGGCGGTGCGGCGCCTCGAGAATCGGCTGTCCGTTGGCGTCCTTGCCGGCATACACGCGTACGTTCGCGTACTCCGGCAGGTACTTGGAGAGCGGATCGTCGAGATTGAATTTGCCCTGCTCGTAGAGCGTCATCAGCGTGACGCCGGTGACCGGCTTGGTCATCGAGAAGATCTGCGCGATGGTGTCACGCGCCATCGGCCTGTGCGCTTCGCGATCCGCGTCGCCGAACGCGCCGAAGTAGACCTCGCGATCGTGCTCGAAGACGAGCGCGGACACGCCGACGATCGTGCCGTCCGACGTCATCTGTCGGAGCGTCTCGTTGATGCGCGCGATGGCGGCGGCATCGACGATGTGTCGCGCGGGAGTCGCCTGCGCGATCGCGACGGTTCTCGTCGCCCCCCAGCCCGCGTAGGCGAACGCGGCGAGCGTGAACACCAGCAGCAGTCGTTTCATGTGGGTCCCCGGATCTGTCTCGTGATGGCCGGCCGGTGCCGGCGTCGCGTGAGTTGTTCTGGCGCGACGCAGATTAGCGTTCAGCGACGATTGTGGCAAGGGGCCGACGGGCGGTTGAGACGACCGGCCGGCCGGTTGCAGCAGGAGGCGACGCTCGGAGGCTGAATCGGCATCATCTCCACTATGTCAATACATGCGTATTGACTCTACGCACCATCGGCCCTACGCTGATCGAGCGATGGCGAAGTCCGACCAACTCCAGATCCGCGTGTCGCCGGCGCAGAAGGCGGCCCTGAAAAAGGCGGCGAGACGCGCCGGGATCGACGTGTCGAGCTACGTGCTCGCGCGCGTCCTGCCGCCGGCGCGCGCACGGGTCCTCGACGTCGTGGGCGCACTGCGGCGCGGCGCCGATCAGCGCTTTGCGCTGGCGGAGCTCAGCGACGTGCTCTCGAGCCAGCCGCCGGCGGCGCTCGCCGAGGCCATGGCCGACCTCGATCTTTCGGGGCTGTCGCCGTTTCTGCAGAACTACGTTGCGGCCATGGTCGAGCACACGGCGAACCGCGCGGACGTTGCCCCTCCGGCATGGGCGCGCGCGATCGAGCCCCTCGACGAGCCGTACTTCGCCGTCCCATTCGCGCGGCTGCGGCCGCATCTGCTCAGGGCCTCACCCCCGGCGTTCAAACGCCGCAATCTCTTCGTCGACGCGACCGTCGGCGATCGCGTCTAGACCATGGCATCACGCGCCTTGTCGAGCCCGGAGATCCGTCGTCTGTTGACGTTGCTCGATGCCGAGCTCGCCGCCCATGGCACCGACGGCGAGATCTATCTCGTCGGCGGCGCCGTGATGTGCCTCGCCTTCAACGCGCGCGAGGCGACGAAGGACGTCGATGCGCTCTTCGAGCCCGCCAAGGTCATTCGAGAGGCCGCGGCGCGCGTGGCGGCTGCCGCCGGGCTCGACGCGACGTGGCTGAACGACGCGGTGAAGGGCTATCTCAGCCCGCGCGGCGAGTTCGAGCCGTTTCTGGATCTCCCGCACCTGAAGGTGTTCGTCGCACATCCCCGCTATCTGCTGGCGATGAAGTGCGCCGCGCTCCGTCTCGGCGAGGAGTTCCACGACCTGGACGACGTGCGATATCTGCTGCGCTATCTCAACGTGTCGAGCGTCGAGGACGCGCTGGCTATCGTGACGCAGTACTACGACGCGGCGCAGCTTCTGCCGAAGACGCGGCTGATCCTCGAGGAGCTGCTGCCGCAGTGAGTCGCGCATACTGTGACTTGACGATGACAACATCGTTGGCCTAATGTCAGCGCGTGCCTCCTGAGCCGCTCGGCGAGTTCGAGCAGATCGTCCTGCTGGCGGTTCTGTGCGCCGGACGCGACGGCGATGACGCCTATGGCGTCAACGTCTACGGCGAAATCGGAGAGCGCGTGCGCCGGCCGGTCACACGCGGCGCCGTCTACATGACGCTCGACCGGCTCGAGAAGAAGGGCATGCTGACGTCGTACCTCACGGCGCCGACATCGGAACGCGGCGGCCGCACGAAACGCTGCTACCGCGTGACGAAACGCGCGCGCGCCGCTCTTCACGAGTCACGGCGCGCGCTCATCCGCCTCTGGGAAGGCCTCGTCGAGGAATAGCGATGAATTTCATTGTGCGGCTTCTGACGCGGCTGGCCGGCGGCTCGCTGGCCGAGTCCATGCTCGGCGACCTTTCAGAGGAACGCACCCGCTTGGCCTCCCGTTCACCGTGGACGGCACGACTGTGGTTCTGTCGCGAAGTCGCGGCGCTCGTCCTCGTCGTCGCCGCACATCGCTTCTGGGCTCCCGTCCGGAACGCCCTCGGCGACCACGGGCGTGGGCGCGCGCGATGGCCGATCGATATACGCGATGCGGCGCGATCGCTCCGGCTCCGCCGCGGCTCCTCATTCGCCGCCATCATCGTGCTCGCGCTCGGGATCGGATTGACGTCGACAATGTTCGCGCTCGCCGATCCGTACGTGCTTCGTCCGCTTCCGTACGCCAATCCCGACGCGCTCCTCTCGATCACGGTGCACAGCGACGGCCTCACACGTGACGCCGTCGTGCCAACCGTCGACGAATGGCGGCACAGATCCGATCTGTTCGTGGATCTCGCCGTGATTGGCGATTCCCACCTCGATCGTCTCCGCCTGTCCGATCGGACGACGTTCCTCTTCACACAGGAGGTGTCGGCGAACTTCTTCTCCGTGCTCGGCCTGTCAGGACCTCGGAATGATGGCTGGCGAGAAGAGGCCGTGGATACGTCCTCCGTCGTATTGACCGGCCGCGCCCGAACGTCATTGCCGACCGGGCTCATGCGTCCGGGCGTGCTGCTGCCCATCGAAGGAGGTGGAGGGCTTCGCGTCGCTGACGCCTTATCCGCGTTCCAGTATCCCGATTCCGGGTTCGCCCGGACCAGACAAGGCTTGCGGCCGTTCCGGCCAGGTACAGTGATCACGGTGCCGGACTGGAACGCGGCCGGCCGCCCTCGTACACCGTCCAGCGCATGGCTCATCGCGCGCGTGCAGCACGGCGTGACGCCAGAGCAGGTCGAGAGCGTGCTATCGACTCGTTTGCCATCTGGTGCACGACTCTCGGTCGACGTCGAGCCGCTGGCGAGTCACATCACGCATGCGAATCGCGTGCTTGCGGCCGGCGCGTTGGGAGCGGCCTTATTCGTCCTGATCATCTGTGCCGGCAACGCTGGCAATCTCCTCCTCGCTCGGCGAACGTTCCGCGCGAGAGAGATCGCCACACGAGCGGCGCTCGGCGCATCGCGGATGGATCTGCGGCGCTTGTGGTTGATTGAGCTTGCGATCATGACGGGGCTGTCGATCGTGTCGGGCCTCATCATCGCGTCGAGTGTTCTGGCGATAGTCGCACGAGTCGTCCCGGAGTCGTACGTCACACTCGGCATCCCCGCCATCAATAATCGTGTCGTCATGTTCGCCTTGCTGGTTGGTGCGCTGACGATGACGCTGGGGCTCTCACTGTCGGCCATCCGCGATCGCCGCGGCTCATCGATGCTGTTCGGCCGCACGATCGTTGACGATGGGCGCCGCATCGCGACATTTCGGAATCTGTCCGTTGCCCTGCAGAGTGCGTTGTCCATGATCCTCGCCATCGGCGCAGCGCTGCTCATGCAGTCGTATTGGCATGTGGTTCGTCAACAGACAGGGCTCGACGGCGACGCGGTCGCGGTGACGGCACTGTACCCGTCCAGCCTTGAAGGGCGTGCCGCGGGAGACGTCATCGCCGCCTCGAGCGATCGTCTTCGCCGCGTGCCGGGCATCGACGCCGTCGCAATCGCCGATGGGAATGTCGTCAACGGCGTCCTCGAGACGTCGGTACGCGTGAAAATTTCGATCGATGGCGGCGAGGCCGACGCGCAGCTGCGAAGCGTCAGCGACGGATACTTCGCCGTCGCCGGCATGGACATCATCCTCGGTCGACAGTTCGCAGCAGACTCAGGCGTTCCTGAACTCGTCGTCAACGACGCGTTTGCGCACCAGTACTGGCCAGATGGATCGGCGATCGGACGCACGACGTCTGCCGGCGTGATCGTCGGGATCGTGCGCGACGCGTTCGAGCAACGCTATGATCGCCGGCCGGTTCCAACCATATACGACCGACTCGACACACGGCTGAACGGCACGTCAACGCTCCTCCCAAACCAGCTCAGCAGCGGTGTGACGTATTTGCTGAGGATGCGGAACGTCAGCGCATCGAGCGAGATCGCCATCCGTCGCGCCTTGTTCGACGTGCGGCCGGACGTCGTCGTTGTCGAGCTGGACACACTCGGCCACAAACTGTCGAACACCGTCCGCAACCGCACGTTCGCGGCGCTCATCCTGTCGCTCTTCGGAATCGCCGGCGCGACGGTCACTATCACGGGACTCGTGGGCATCGTGACGACCGTCGTGGCGCGCCGGAGACGCGAGATCGCGATTCGCCTCGCGATTGGCGCCCAACGACGAAACATCCGCTGGCTGATCACGCGCGACGTGCTGACAGCCGCCGCCGCCGGCGGCGCGGCGGGCCTGTTCGCCGGCCGTTGGCTGTCGACATGGCTCGGGAGCTTCGTCTACGGCGTCGACGCCGGAAACTGGATGACCGCATTCGCGGCCGCAGGCGTCATGCTCGCGATCATGACGGCCGCGGCGCTCGTACCGACGAGCCGGGCGGTGAACCTCCCGCCAACGGAAGCGCTGCGGGTGGAGTGAGAACTACCTGTCTGCCGCTTGACTCCATCCCGGCATCTGCGACGGATCGAGACCGCCGACATCGAACGTCGCGGTGCGTGTGCCGCCAGCTTTCACCGCGAAGGTGATGCTCAGACGCTTCGACGAGGTCGCGGTATGCCAGAGCTCGCGCCAGTCGTCGATGAACAGCGCGATCGCCTCGTGCGTGTTCGGTCGATGCGCCGCGACATTCTTCGCCGCGCCATCGTCGGCCGCGATCGCGACCGTGCACTTCGACGCACAACGGAAGTCGCCGCTGTTCAGCACGAGATAGCTGCTGCGCCCCCAATCCGGGTGATCGCGAAACACGAGCAGCACCGAGTGCGGCGGGTCGTCGCCGGTGTCGACGTCCTCTACGGACTTGATCGCGGCGGACACCTGGCGGCCCTTGCCGGCGGGCACGTCCGTGTACGCCCACAGGGCTTTGAGGCGCTCGGCCTCGCGCGCAGCGTCGACGTCGGCTCGCGCTTTCGCA
>CAZNMF010000274.1:0-6745 GCA_964573795.1 uncultured Solibacteraceae bacterium | reverse complement strand
CGGCCTCGCGGATCGCCACGGCTGGATCCGGCCGATCACGCTGCAGGCGTACTACACGATCGCCGGCCGCGATCTCGAGCGTGAGATCGCGCCGCTGCTCGAAGCCGAGCGGATCGGCCTGCTCGTCTGGAGCCCGCTCGCCGGCGGCCTGCTCTCGGGCAAGTACGATCGCGACGGCCGCGCGCCCGGCGGCGCGCGCCGCGCGTCGTTCGACTTCCCGCCTGTCGACCGCGATCGCGCGTTCGCGTGCATCGACGTGATGCGATCGATCGGCGACGCACGCGGCGTGTCCGTCGCGCGCGTCGCGCTCGCCTGGCTGCTCCACCGGCCGATCGTCACGTCCGTCATCGTCGGGGCCAAGACGATCGACCAGCTCGACGACAACCTCGCCGCGACGACGGTCGCGTTGACGGCCGATGAGCTCGCGGCGCTCGATCGCGTCAGCGTCTTGCCGCCGGAATATCCCGGCTGGATGATCGAGCGGCAGAACGCCGGCCGCAGACCCGCGCCGTAGGCTCAGCTCGCGCGCGTCACGCTCATCAGCAGCGCTTCGGTGTACGTGACGTCGATCCGATCGCCCGGCTGCACGCCGGCGAGGTGCTTCTTGTCCTCGACCTTCCGCGTGACGGTCCGTCCATCATCGGTCTTGACGGTGATGGACGGCACCGACGGATCGATCGAGACGACGGTCACCGTGCTCTTCACCTGACGCGCCACGGTGCCGCCCGGCAGCTTGCTCGTGGCTGCGGTGATCGCGCTCGACTCGCCGGGCACGTTCGCCGTCTCGCCGGGCTTCCGGATCTGAAACACGCGCGACTCGTAGTAGGTCATCTTGATCTTGTCGCCGACGTTCAGCTCGTCGAACCTCGTCACCTCGGGCCCGGCGACGAACGTGTCCTCGTCGCCTTTGTCCAGCCGCAGCGTCACGCGCCGCGTCGTCGCGTCGATCGCCTGAATCGTCGCCGTCGCGGTCACGGAGTCCACCTTCGATACGGGCATCTGCGCCGCCAGGCTCATCGTGCCCGCGACACAGAGCGCGCTCACTGCCATCATGGTCCTCGTCATACCGTCTCCTCTGTGCGATGCGCTCGCGGCCGCGAGCCGTCACGCGGGCCGCGTCATCTCGTGGGCATCCGAGCGCCCAGGCCCTGCATTTGCGCGACAAACTGCGGCCTGCGCGACTCTTGTGGCAGGGTCCATGCCAGCAATGGGCGTTGGGTAGGATGGGCGCCGTGTCGATCGCCGCGCGGCCCGTTCGTTTAGGTGGTGAATCGACGGCACGGTGCCGGAGGACACGCGAAAGGATCAACGATGGCCCAGTATCTGATCAGCATTTACCAGCCCGACGGCCCCCCGCCGCCCCCTGAGCGGCTCGAGCCCATCATGCGAGACGTCGCGGCCGTGCGCGACGAGATGATCGCCGCGGGCGCGTGGCTCTTCACCGCGCGCCTCCATCCCGCCAGCACGGCGACGGTCGTGCGCGCCAGGGGCGACGAGGTGCTGATGACCGACGGGCCGTTCGTCGAGGGCAAGGAGCACGTCGGCGGTTTCTGCCTCATCGAGGCGGCCGATCTCGACGCTGCGCTCGCGTGGGCCGGCAAGCTCGCGCGCGCGACGACGCTGCCGATCGAAGTCCGGCCCGCGCTCGACGAGGTGCCACGCTGACGAACGAGCCGTCCATCTCGAGCGACGCGATCGCGCGCGTGTTCCGCGAGGAATACGGCCGCGCGGTGGCGGTGCTCGTCCGCGTCTTCGGCGACATCGCGATGGCCGAGGAAGCCGTCCAGGACGCCTTCGTCGAGGCCGTGGCGCGCTGGCCGGCGTCGGGACTGCCGCCGAGCCCGGCCGGCTGGATCATCACGACCGCCCGCCGGCGTGCGATTGATCGCGTGCGCCGCGAGGCGTCACGCGACGATCGACACGCCGAGGCGATGCGCCTCATGGCCCAGCCGCCATCGAGCGAGGAGGACGAGATCGTGACCGACGATCGCCTGCGTCTGATGTTCACGTGCTGTCATCCCGCGCTCGCGCCGGCGGCGCAGGTCGCGTTGACGCTGCGCCTGCTCGGCGGCCTGACGACGACGGAGATCGCGCGCGCGTTCCTCGTGCCGGAAGCGACGATGGCGCAGCGGCTGGTGCGCGCAAAGGGCAAGATCCGCGACGCGCGGATTCCGTATCGCGTGCCGGATGCCGGTGAGCTTCCGGCGCGTCTGCGATCCGTGCTCGCGGTCGTCTACCTGATCTTCAACGAGGGCCACACGGCGACGTCTGGCGATCGGCTCGTGCGTGAAGAGCTGTGCGCCGAAGCGATCCGCCTCGGCCGCCTGGTGACGACGCTGATGCCGCGCGAGCCGGAAGCGATCGGGGTGCTCGCGTTGATGCTGCTCGTCGACGCGCGGCGAGCGGCCAGGCTCGGCGACGTCGGCGAGCTGATCGTGCTGTCCGAGCAGGACCGTGCGCGATGGGATCGCGCGCGCATCGACGAGGGACAGGCCCTCGTGCGCCGTTGTCTGCGCTGGAACCGCCCCGGCCCGTATCAGATTCAGGCCGCGATCAACGCGGTGCACAGCGACGCGCGCACGGCCGCGGAGACCGACTGGCCGCAGATCCTCGCGCTCTACGATCAGCTCCTGGCCGTCGCGCCGGGCGCGATCGTCGCGCTCAACCGCGCCGTAGCGGTCGCCGAAGTGCACGGTCCGCACGCGGCGCTCACGCTCGTCGAGGCGCTCGCGCTCGACGGCTATCATCTCTTCCACGCGATCCGCGCCGATCTGCTCCGCCGCCTCGGCCGGCTGACCGAGGCCGCAGCCGCGTACGATCTGGCCGTCGCGCGGACCGATAACGCCGCCGAGCGCGCGTTCCTGCAGAAGCAGCGTGCCGCAATGGATCTCTCGCGAGGCTCGTTCGTGACTATCGCCCGAGCGCCCGCCGGATGACGGCGAGGTGGTGATAGCTGTGGCGGACGGCATGGTCCTCGAGCACGAACTGACACGTGACCGGCGCGTCGTCGTAGAGCGACGCCGTCGTTGCGCGATCCAGCTCGTCGTCACTGAGCGCGCGGATGGCCGCCGCGGCCGCCTTGCTGTGCCGATACAGAAAATCGATCGCCGCGTCTTTCGACACGCCCGCGTGCTCCTCGGCATGCGCCGCGTTCATCCGGTGCACGTCGTCCATCGTCACGCCCGTGATGGCGCCGCCGCGGGCGACCGTCTGCGCGAGCTGGATCTCGAGCGGGTACACGCTCGCGACGTGGTGCACGACGACGCCGATGGGACGGCCGTCGTTCGGCACGGGCGTGACCCATTCGCGATCGGTCAGGGTCGCGGCGAACGTCGCCAACGCCAGCGCGCCGGACTCCAGGCGCTGGGCGAGACGCGCCGCCCGGGGATTCGTCGGGGGGTCGGGCCGCTTCGCGGCCGTCGGATTCGAAACATGTGACACGACACTCGGCATGGACATATCCTTTCGGGACTTGCCGCGCATCAGCGCGCGGCGATGTCTCCACGCTACGGTGAGGTCTGCGCACGAGCCATGCGCGCGCGTCCGGTTTGCTTTGCGTCTCGTCCGCTCGCGCGGCGTTCTTGCGCGGGCGTCCGGTTCACATGCTCGGGCGTCCGTCCCGCCGGTGACCCGACATGACGGCCGACGTCCTGTCGGACGTGCTGCGCGTCCTGCGGCTGACCGGCGCGGTCTATTTCGACTTCGAGCTGACGGCGCCGTGGGTGGCCGAAGCGCCGCCGTCGTGCGACATCGCCGCCATCGTCATGCCCGGCGCGCAGCGCGTCATCGAGTACCACCTGATCGCGGGAGGGGCGTGCTGGGGCCACGCGATCGGCCAGGAGCCGATGCGACTGCACGAAGGCGATCTCATCGTCTTCCCGCAGGGGGACGCGCACGTGCTGTCGAGCGCGCCCGGCATGCGTCACGCGCCGAACCTTGCGATGTTCGAACGAGGACCGGTGCCGCTGCCGCTGTACTACGAGCTCGGCGGCGGAGGCGAGCGGACGCACGTCGTGTGCTGCTTCCTCGGCTGCGACGATCGGCCCTTCAATCCGCTGCTCGCGGCGTTGCCATCCGTCATTCACCTGTCGGCGACGAACCCGCGTCCCGGCGTGCCAACCGCGTGGCTGCGATCGCTGTTCGACATCGCGGTCAAGGAATCCGCGAGCCGGCGCGCCGGCCGCGAGAACATGCTGGCGCGCGTGTCGGAGCTGATGTTCGTGGAAACGGTCCGCGGCTATCTCGAAGGCCTGCCGGACACGCAGACGGGCTGGCTCGCCGGCGTGCGCGATCCGCTCGTCGGCCGCGCGCTGACGTCGCTGCACGCCGAGCCGCGGCGGCCCTGGACGGTCGAGCGCCTCGCGCGTCACGTCGGGGCATCCCGATCGGTGCTCGCGGAACGGTTCACGACGATGGTCGGACAGCCGCCGATGCAGTACCTCGCGCTCTGGCGCATGCAGATTGCGTCACGCGCGATCCTCGACGGCGGCCCGATCGCGAGCATCGCCGAGTCCGTCGGTTACGAATCCGAAGCCGCCTTCAGCCGCGCGTTCAAGAAGCTGGTGGGACAGTCGCCGGCGACATGGCGCAAACGGGCGGGGGCGACGAGGGACGAAGGGACCAGGGGACCAGCGGACGAAGGGAGATAGTGACGATGTATCGCACTATCGCGCTATCGCGCTAACGCACTATCTGGAGATTGCACTAGCTCTCTATCTCGCTATCTGCCCCAACCAGTCCGTGAGGCAGGCGCGCCCGGCTTCGCCTGCGGCTGCGCCGAATCGAGCCGCGTCCTCGCGCAATTGTCTGACGGACAATCCCGGCACGCCGCCGATCTCGACGGTGTGACCGATCAGCCAGCGATCGATCGTGCGGCCGTCGGCTTCGGGATGGAACTGGCACGCGAGCGCGTGCGTGCCGATCGCGAATGCCTGATTCGGACAGATCGTCGTCGACGCGAGACGCTCGGCGCCAGGCGGCATGTCGAACGCGTCGCCGTGCCAGTGCAGCAGGGGCACGCCGTCGAAGTGACGAAGCGGGCTGCGGCGGCCCGCGTCGGTGAGATCGATCGGCGCCCAGCCGATCTCCTTGCGCGGGCCGGGGCTGACGCGTGCGCCGAGCGCGTGCGCCATGAGCTGCGCGCCGAGGCAGATGCCGAGCGTGGGCGCGCCCGCCTCCAAACGCGCGCGAAGCGTGGCGATCTCGACGTCGAGAAATGGATAGTCGGCCGTGTCGTTGACGCCGATCGGCGCGCCGAGGACGACCAGCAGATCCGCATCCGCGTCGCGCGGCGACGAGAGCGGATCGAGACCGACGTCGAGATAGCGAATCGCATAGCCGGCCGCGGCGATTGGCTCCGCGAACACACCGAGATCTTCGAAGTGCACGTGACGGATGACGAGTGCGGTGCGCATGGGATGAGGTCACGCGAGCAGACGCGCTCGCGCGTGACGTGAATTGTAGCTGACGCACGTCGTCCGCCTCTCCGAAGGACGTGACGCCCTAGAACAACCGCGCCTGTTTCGGCCGCGCCGGCCGACGATCGTCGAACACCGTGCGGCCGCCAATCGACGGCGACAACCGGCGCTCGTGCGCAATCGCCACGTCGACGTCGGCCTCCGGCGCGCGGCGCGTCTCGATCGCGCGCACGAAGCGATCGAGACGCTTCATGCCGTCGATCTTGTCGGACTCGCCCGCCCTCGCGCGCGCGAGGCTCCGGCGAAGGACGTCGATCGTCCCGTCGTACGTCTGCAACGGCACGGGAAACGGATGGCCGTCCTTGCCGCCGTGCGCGAACGAGAACCGCGCGGGATCGTCGAAGCGCGTGGGCGTGCCGTGCACGACCTCCGCAACGAGCGCCAGCGACTGCAGCGTCCGCGGTCCGAGGTTCTCGAGCAGGAGCAGCGACGCGAAGTCGCGCAGGTCGCGCTCGTAGGCCGCCGCGAGCACGGCGCCGAGCCGCTTCGAGTCGACGTCAGCGGCGCGGACGTCGTGATGCCGCGGCATCACCAGTGTCCGCACGTCGCGCAGCACGGCGTCCGGCCGCTCGTGCACGATCGCGAGCAGCGCGTCCTGCGCCGGCTTCGCGCGCGTGTCGACGAGGTTCTGAATCACGCCCGTGTGCTCGCCGACGATGGCCGTGTGTGGCGAGGCGACGAAGTCGCGAACGCTCGCGGAGTGCCAGTGATAACGCCGCGCGGTCCGCGAGGCCTCGTTCAAGCCTTGCTGCACGACGGCCCATTCCCCCGTGCGACTGAGCACGAACGTGTGTAGATAGATCTGGAAACCGTCGGCGATGGCGTTGTTGTCGACGCGCGCGGTCAGCCGGCTCGTGCGGACCAGCGCCTCGCCGTCGAGACCGAGTCGATCCGCCAGCGCCCGCAGCTCATCCGGCGTCCGCCGCGAATGCCGGCCGCGACCGCCGCAGATGTAGAGCCCCAGCTCTGACGCGCGCGGATTGAGACCGCGCTTCAGCGCCCCCATTACGGACGTCGTGATCCCCGACGAGTGCCAGTCCATGCCCATGACCGATCCGAGCGCCTGGAACCAGAAGGGATCGCTCAGCCGCGTCAGCAACTCGGACGTGCCGTACTCGTACACGACCGCTTCGACGATCGCCGTCCCGAGCGTCGTCATGCGCTCCGCGAGCCATGCGGGCACGCGTCCGCCGTGCAGCGGCAGATCGGCGACGCCGGAACGCTTCATAAGAACATTGTCCTTCGAAATTCGCCCCTCGACGGGCTCG
>CAZNMF010000273.1:0-12635 GCA_964573795.1 uncultured Solibacteraceae bacterium | reverse complement strand
CAGCTCGACGCCGGACGCGGGCCGGACGGCATGGCGTGGGCGTCCGCGGTGAAGTGACCTAGTCGAAATTCGAGCTCGAGTGTCACGATGACGCGAATCGGGTGCCCGTCGAGGACGGCGGGCGTGAAGCGCCATTGTCGCGCCGCGCCAAGGGCTTCTTCATCGAGATCGGGGCTGACCGACTTGACGACACGCGTCGCCGTGACGCGGCCGTTTTCGTCGACGATCGCTTCGAGGATCACGACGCCTTGCACCTCTTCCTGTTGTGCACGGCTCGGATAGCGCGGCTTGACTGCGTGTTTGACGGTCGGATTCTGGCCGGTGAATGACTTGTCGATCCTGAGTGCGTCCAACCACGCCGGCGACCGGAGGCCGGAGAGCCGCATGTCACGAAACTCGATCGCGCCTCGGTCGAGCTCGAGGCCGAGCGTCCCTGACGGCCGTTCGGTACCGTCCCCTTCGGCCGCGAGACGGCCATCGACGCGTACCGTCGTGTGATTGCCGAGGCATGTAATCTCCAGATCGTACCAATGTTCGGCATCGAGTCGTTCGATTGGTGGGACGTTCGAGACCATCGCGACAGACGAGGAGTACGCTCGCAATGGCAGCGCCTCTTTGCCTTTGGACGCGGAACCTGGCAGGGCAATGCGATAGCCGGTGCGAGGCCAGATGTCTCGTGTACCCTCCCAAGCGCGCACGATGACCGCGCCTGCCGCGTCAGCCGTCACGAGGCGGTATCGAAGGCGGAGAATGAAATCGAATTCTGGGGCGTGCGCCGTCGCCCGTGTCCATCCGCGAGCGCCGGACATCTGTATGACTGGGCCCACTGTGTCGATGTGCACACTCGTCCGCGTCTTCTGCCAGTGCGTAAGTGGCGCTTCGTCCGCCGCCACGACCGGCGGCACCGGCGTTTGCGCCAACAGGACGAGCAGTCCGAGAGCCGGAATCAGCATGAGGTGGAGGCCTCTGGGGCTGGGGTGCTGCATCGTAGCACGGTGCCTGCGCACGCGATCGCCATCACGCCCGTGGACCGCGGCGCGTCGCCCAGCCTTCCGACCGTTCGCATCGCGCGGTATGATGCCCGCCGGAGAAATTGCCATGTCGACAGCAAGACGATACGTGTTGGGAGTGTGCGCGGCTGCGTGCGTGCTGGCGCTCGCCGGGACGGCCGCGGCGCAGACGGTGCTCGAGTCGAGCAACGAAGTGCGATTCCAGTTCGATTTCAAAGTGCCCGCTGCCGCGCTGGCCGCGTACCTGCCGCAGGGCTTCACGCCGGACATCGCGACGCAAGGTCCGGCGAAGGACTGCAACCTCCGCGTCGTCTTCATCGATCGCGTGACGATCAACAAGCCCGACAGCACGCCGATGGGCAAGGGCACGAGCCAGTACGTCTACCTCGTCGCGCCCGTGAAGAGCCCGAGCGGCGAGAGCGTCCAGCTCGTCATCGGCGGCATCGCGGCGGACGCCACGGACGCGCCAGGACCGTTCGGCAACTACCTGCCCGCGACGACGCACTCGGTGAAGCGATCCGTCGCGACGCCGGCCAGTGGCACCGGGCCGATGATCGAGACGCAGGACTGGTCGCTCGCGGCGGCCACGGGCGAGCACTTCACGCTGCACATCGAGTACGAGCGCGGCATCGCGAACAAGCGCAACCAGATGGATCGGAAGTACTACTCGGCGAAGACCCCGTCCTTCTACCAGATCTCGCGCGAGGAGCAGGTGCTCGACATCCTCAAGAACGTCTCGACCAATCCGCCCGATCGCGTGAAGGCGTTCACGCTCACGCGCGGCGGCGGCAGCTACGCCAAGCTGTTCGACGGCAGCGAGCAGGTCCTGAGCTGGGACAACATCCTCTGGATCAATCGATCGGTGCTCGTGCCCTGAGCGTCGTCCGCGCCGTCACGCGCGACAGTATTCCCGCGCGCGTCCGACGAAGCCGGTGAGATCGAGGCCGTCGCGCCCGTCGAACGGGCCGGCGGCCTCGCCGCAGACGGTCTCGATCGCGTGCAGGCCCAGGCGCCGGTAGCTCTCGAACTGCGCCTCGCTGAAGAACTGGTCCGTCGTCGTCTCGTGCGGGAACGTCGGCCGCTGCGACGCGTAGTGGCGCACGTCGGCCGGCTCGTCGCCGGTCAGTGACGGCTTCAGATAAATCAGGACGCCGTCCTCGGCGCCCTCGTCGACGGCACTGTAGCGAATGCGTCCGATCGCGGCATGGCGGGCCGATGCCGGCGATGACGAAGACCAGCGCTCGGGCATCGGCGTCTCGAAGTCGATCGGGATGCCGAGGTCGATCCGGACCTTGCGTACCGCGTTGCCGAGATCCTCGTAGTGGAAGGCCGGATCCGCGCCGGCATCCGAGAGGATGACGATCGCGCACCGCCGCAGCACCATCTCGTACACGCCGAGATTCTCGAAGTGCCCGCCGTCCGAGAGATAGATCCACGTGTTGCGATCGTTGGTCTGCCCCAGCATCTCGTCGATGAACGTGCGGATGCCGAAGCGCGGGCCCGGCAGGCGCCACGCCGTGCCCGTGTGCGCCGGATTGCCCAGCCACCAGCCGAGCCGCGCGTTGAACAGCGCCATGACGATCGTCAGCAGCGGCGACGAGTTGTAGCCCATGCTCGGGCTCGCCGCGGCACCGGAGATCGTCATCGCCGTGCCGAGCGAGATCGGCGTCTGCCGCTTCACGTTGCGATAGCGTCCGCCGTAGAGCTCCGACGTGCGATAGCCGACGCGGCAACTGCCCGTGTGCAGCCGCGTGGCCGTGAACGGCTCCGCCTTGCGCTCCTGCCACGCGAGCTTCGCGCCGCCGACGAGATTCAGCGTCATGTTGACGACGTGCAGCGGCCGGTGGCGGCTGAGCGCGCACATCGAGATGTTGTCGCGCTCGTCGAATCCGGTGAACGGATGCGGCCGCCGCGCCGCGTTCGACGCGCCGAGGTACGCGCGGATCAGCCGCTGGCGGTACATCGCGTGCAGCGAGAAGCTGTTCACGTTGATCCAGAACGACGCGCCGACGCCGATCGCGAGCAGGACGAGCCCGACCAGCGGCGCCAGCGCCGCGGGCTGCTGCAGCGACGGCCACCGGCTGCCGATCGCGCCGTCGGGCTTCACCCACGTCTGCGCCCAGTCCAGGAGCTGCATGTCGATCGCGGCCAACAGCACGACGAGCATGACGAGAAAGACGGGCAGTACGGCGCGCGCCGCGACATCTTTAATTGCGAGCGGCGTCGCGGTCGATGGCGATGTTTGTGACGAACGGCTGCTCGCCGCCGTTGCAGCGCTGCCGCCGAGGCGCGCCGCGCCCCAGCCGGTTGCGGCCGCGAGCGCGGAGGTGCCGAGCGTCGTGAGCGTCGCGAGGATCTTCGGCGCGTACAACGTCAGGCCCGCGAAGATCGGCCACGCCAGCGCGATCGCGAGCAGCCACCCGCCCGAGCGTGCCCACCACTCGCGATCCTTGTCTTCGGTGATGTAGCTGCTGAGCCCGACGAGCAGCGTTCCCGCCAGCAGGAACACGCCCATCAGCAGCGGAAAGGCGATGCAGACGTACAGCGTCGCCGAGGCCTCGATGCGATTGGGATCGAGCGGGCCGACGGCCTGGGCGAGGTGGTAGCCCACGAAGCCCGCCATGGCGCCGGTGATGGCGGCGGCGACGGTCGCGTAGAGCCCGGTGACCGGGGCCGGCCGCTTGAAGTACGCCATCGACGCCAGGATGCCCGCGAGCATGCCGCCGCCGTGCATGGCTGCGCCGAACACCATGAACTGTCCGACCGACAGCGCCGGCAGCGGATCGAGCGGCCGCGGGCGCGTGTACCAGCCCCAGTACGTGTTCAGCAGCACGACCGCCGCGACGAGCGGCACGAGGCCGAAGGCGATGTACCGCGCGGTGCTGCCGCGCGCGTTGCCGGCGCTCGGGAGATCGAAGCCGATGTACGCCGTCGCGAGCGCGCCGAAGATCGTGCCCAGCGCGAGGTACGTCTGACGCAGCGTGTCGCCGGGCACCGATGCGAGCACGGCCCGCGCGCCGACGGGAATCAGCAGCACGGCGGCGATCGTCGGCAGCAGCACGAGCCAGTTGAGGAACATGTTGCGCACGACCGTCGCGGCCAGCGCCCACGTGTCGCCGGAGAAGCCGAGCTTCGGCGTCAGATAGTTGCTGTAGCTGCGCAGGTACTGCACCGGCGCGGGCTCCGGCTCGAAGCCGGTGTCGGGCACCGACGCCAGCGCAGACATCACGATGCCAGGTCCGTCGACCTCGTCGGGCGCGGACTCGCGGAGCCACGTCTGGCCCGGACGGGACGCGCGCGTCGCCCACGCCGAGAACCAGGATCCGAGATACCCGCCGCCGGAGACGGTCGACAGAAAGTCGATCTCGCCGAGCAGCGCGGGCCGAGGCGTGCCGGCGCGCGATCGCGTCGCGAGCCCCTGGAGCACGCCGAGGCCGAACGTCGCGCTGCGGATCCCGCCGCCCGAAAAGCACAGCGCGCTGCGCTTCGCGGCGTGGAGCCGGGCGACGAGCTCGTGGCGAAACGCCTGCTCGGCGGCGGCGCGGACGATTTCGTCATCGCCGCGGCAGGCCTCGACGTACGCGCGCCGGAGTCGGGCCGACGCCTCCGACGGCGTCTCGTCCTTCAGCGCCCAATATTCGTCGTCGAGCACTTCGAGATACGAGAGCGCCGGCGTGTCGCCGGGGCGGATGGGCGAATGCGGCTCGGTCATCGCAACAGTCCTGCAGGTCTGGTGATCGCGGGCCGCGATCATACTTCGTACGTCGGCGACAAGCCCGTAATCGATCGACGCGCGTTCTAAAGATCGGTGGCGCGCGCGCCCGCATGTTTGAGGGCTGCACGCGCCGTGCCATTCTGGCAAGTCTTCTGCATCCCCGCGTGCGGCTGCGCCACGCGCGAATCGACGTTCTCCTCCCATGACGACGAGCGTGCGCGCCGCTGTCACGCGCGCACGACCATCGCGCGCGTGCAAGTCGACGACGAGCTCCCCCCGACGTCCGCGAAGCCTCGGCCGAGTGATCGGCCGCACGTCGCGGCGTGTTCGAAAGAGACGTGACGGAGTGCCGCAGAGTCCACTCATGAGATTTGCCGGCGTGCCGGTGGCGCGCGTGGCCACGCGTACGCAGCCGCCGCCGCTGGTGTCGACCGCCACCCGTGTGGCCGCGTCGCCGGTTGCGGCGACGATGACGATCGCGACCGCGCCGTCGCCCGCGACGCTTCACGCCGCGCTGGCGCCGCAGACGCGCGATCTCGTGGCGATTGATCCGGCCATCGCAAGCCGGATCGTGCTCATGCCCGGCCGGCTGTCGCTCGGCGTGCCGCGCGATCAGGTCACGGTCCCGATCGCGTCGTCGACGGACGTGTCCGACACATCGGTGTTCGAGGACGCGCACGACGCGTCGAAGAAGTACTTCGTCATGGGCTATCGCCTTGGCGAAGAGTCGACGACGAGAGGCCAGCAGTTCGCGGTCCACATGACCGCCAAGGAGGGCGCGTGGGAGCTGTCGCTGCAGCTCGACACGCGCGCGCCTGACGCGATCGTCCAGGCCAATCCCGGCGCGCAGCCCATCAAGGAGGCCGTCGCGCTATTGCTGCAGTACCGCCAGCGCGTGAACGGACAGCCATCGGCCATTGCGGAGACGGCGTTCACGGCCGTGGCTGCGACGGACAACGGCCTTCGCGCAACGCTCTCGATCCCCAGCCTCGCGAAGCGCGACGAGATCTACCACGCGCTGACCGACCCCGAGCTCACCTGCGTCGTCATCGTCCGGCGCGTGATCCAGATCGCCGTGCCGGCGCCGCCGGTTGCGACGGCGCCTCCGCCGCCCACGCCTGCGCCGGCGCCTCGCGCGCCCGGGGGCGTGCGTGTGTCGCCGACGCGTGCGGCCGCGGTGCGTCCAGCCGTGTGGCGCGGAGCAGGGCTCGCCACGGGCGTGACGGCCACGGCGACCCCCGCGACGGTTCAGCCGTCGGCGCCGCCGACGTTGTATCGCACGATCAGCCGCGCGCTCGATCTGAACGTGCCCTTCACGTTCGATCCCGCGCTGAACCGATCGGTCTTCGAAGGCATCGGCGCTGCGGTGCCGGGCGCGAGCCAGGGGCTGCTTCGCAAACAGATCGCGTGGAAAGGGCAGCCGTACGTGTTCTACCAGGACGGCGGCGCGCGGAATCTTTTCTACTACCTGCCGGATACGTTCAAGATCGCGCGCCGGCCGAGCGCGCCGCACGAGCCGATCCTGAGCGTGCGCTTCGAGTCGCCCGACGGATCCAAAGAGCGCGGCAGCGCATCGTGCACGTACTGCGCGGTGCCGGTCGTCAATCGCGAGCGTCTCGCCGCTGCGCTGCCGTCGCTCGAAGCGCTCGTGCCCGCCGACGTGCTGACGGCAGGCGGCGGCATCGAGCTCGAGCCGCTGCTGCCGGACCCGTCGTCGATCGTCGTCAAGCTCGCATATCCGGGATCGACGACGGCCGACGGCCCGTTCGCGGCGAGACCGCAGGCCACCGTGGATCTGCGCGCCGGCATCGTGGACGCGCTGACGCTGACGCTCGATCAGTTCCGTGCCGCGTACGAGGCGTTGTTCTCGACAGGACAGCTGCTGTTCTCCGGCGTCGTCGCGTTCGACATGGGCGGCGTCGGCGAGCAGGTCCCGTTTCAGCTTCGCATGCACGACACGGCCGAGCCGTTCGCGACGTGGACGCAGAGCCCGGACGGCACGGACATCGTCGTATCCGTGAAGAACGAGATCGAGAGCCCGCTGCACGCGCGGAGCATCGACGGCGTGCTCGCGCGCGGTGACGACGTCACGGTCGAGCCGCTCGCGGCTGCAGCCGCCTATCCGGTCGACATCGCGCCAGGGCAGTCGGCGCAATTTCGATTGCCGGCAGCGGCGGGCACGACGCTGAGCGATCTCGATCTGTCCGACGTCGCGAGCGTTCCCGACAAGGACGCCATCTACGATCTCATCCTCGATCCGTCGACGCCGCCCGTCTATCTGCGGCGAATTCAGGTCGAGAGCTTCAAACCGGCGTTCGACGCGCCCGCCGACGCACCGCAATCGCAGGTGATGGCGATCGTCGTCGACTTCGAGAGCGGCGACACGGTCGAGCTCCGCGCCGATCAGCTCACCGCGGAGGTCGACCTGCCCGTGCCCTTGGCCGGCTTCGTGCTCGGCAAGGTCGAAGACCTCAGCTATCGCTACAAGGTCACCGTCGTCCGATTGTCCGGTGTCACCGCCGACGAGGACTGGCGGACGGGGCAGTCGGGGCGCCTGTTTCCGACGGCGCAGTAGACGGAGACGCGATGGCGGCGATCGACCTCGACTACCAGGGCCCGCGCCGCGTCGGCGACATCGTCGCGTACCGCCGGTTCGAACGCGCGGGCGGCTGGCTCGTGCTGCCGCAGACGATGACGATTGCCGCGCGCGCCGACGGCTCACCGGACTTTCAGATCGATCTCGTTCGCGCGCGCGACGCCAGCCTCGAGGGATACGGCGCGATCGATCTCCGTGTGCGGCCGGGCGTCGATCTCGACAGCGCGCGCCGCACGCTCGGCGAAGACGACGTGCAACTCGGCAGCGTGCGGGGAGGCTGGCTGCGGCTGCTCGTTCGAGAGCCGGGCAAGACGGGGGCTACGACGGTCGTGCCGCCGCTCGCGTTTGCGCCCAACGGCCTGGGCGTCGTGCGGCTGGCGGCCATGCTCACGGCTGAGTCGGCGTCGCTGCTGAAGCGCGCCCTGGTCGAGGGCATCGTCCTCGTCGAGGCGTGGGCCGAGCTGTGCGTCGACGGCGTGTCGCCACGCATCGAGGCCTCGGTCGAGATCGACGTCGATGCGCTGCGCCGCGCGCTGCCGGCAGACGCATCGAGCGCGCCCGTGCGGCGAAGCGACGTCGTCGCGGCGCTGGTGAAGCCGGGCGTGCTGTCGGGCGCGCCGGCAGCCGCCGACGCGTTCGAAACGGCCGACGCCGTCGCGGATCGTCTGCGCGTGCTGGCGGCCACGCTCGTGCCGTCGCCGGGGATGGACGTCACGGAGTGGTGGAATCTGTCGCTCGCCACGGGAGAGGCACGGCTGCGCTGGGACCTGCGCGACGCGGTCACAGCAACGCGCGCACAGCCGCTGCGGTTCGATCCGGTGGCGCTCGTGCGTCAGGCGACGGCCGGCGGCGGGCTCGAACGGCTGGTCGTCACGCGCGAGGTCGTCGATCTTCGCACCGGCGACGTCCCCGTGCTCGTCACCGCCAACATCCCGGAGAAGCGATCGCTGGTTCTCGCGTGCGGCGCCGATCTCGACGCGCCGGCGCGGCTGCCCGATCGGCCATCGGCCATTCGAGAGACGGTCGAGCTCGAGCCGCCGCTCGATCGAAGCGACGTCCTCATGCGATTCAGCCCACGCGAATCGCCCGAGTACGGCGTCCAGACGTTCGCGGTCGTACGGACCGACGGCGGCGTTCGCGAGTGGCGATCGACGCGTGCCGTGCACGCAGGCCGCGACGTGCGTCTGACGCCGGACGACTTCGCCGTCCGCTTCCTGCCGGTCCAGGCGTCGCCTCAGCTTCTGGCCACCGGCGAGGTGTCGGTCACGGCAACGTGGGGCGGGGACTCGCAGCAGCTCACGATCGCTGATGCGACCGGCGACACGCTCGTCGTGCCACGCGCGGCCGCGACGGTGACGTGCACGTGCGTCGTCTCGAAGGCCGGACGCACGATCCGTGCAGACGTGCCCGTGGGCGACGGCCCGATCGCGCTCGACCTGCCGTTGTTCCGCGAGGCGGGATCGCACACCGTCCAGATCGACGTCACATTCCCGGACGGCGTGTCGCTCGTGGCCATCGAGCTGAAGCCGGAGGCCGCCGACGACCGCGACGCGACGGTCGTCTCCTTTACGCCGGCGTCCGCGACGAGGCGCTGGACCTGGCTGGCCTCGTCGCCGCTCACGCCCGGCTTCCGCTATCGCCCGTTCACGGGTGGCGCCGCAGCCGTGGCGTGGTCCGCGCCGCAATCGCCCTTCGACGCGCTGCGTCTCGACGCGCGTGCGCTCGTCGAATCGAGGCCGCCCGCATGACGCCGACGCCGGACAACGCGGGATCGCCGGATCTGCCGATCGTCGTTAGCGAATCGGGCGTCGACGTCATCGCCGCGCGTGAGCCGCACACGTACTGGTTCATCCCGCGCGTGCAGCCCGAGCTCACGTCGGCCGGCTCGCCGACCGTGATGCTGCTGAAGCAGCCGCAAGGCGGGCTGCTGCAGGCCGGCGCGCACTTCGACGTGGACGCCGGCGTGCTGCCGCGCGTGCGTGCGCGCGTCCAGGCCCTGGCCGGCGCCGGCACACCCGTGTTACTGACGCCGGCGCCCCTGACGGTCACGCACGTCTCGCTCGTGCTGAAGACCGACGACGGGGACGTCGTCCTTGCGGACGCGCAGGCGTCGGCGATGCCGCCGTACGCGGCGATCTTTCGCGCGCCGCTGACCGCGCCCGGGGCGACGCTCGTCGAGGCGGCACTTCGCGGCGAGACCGGACGCCTCCGCGTCGTCTACGCGTTCGAGGTCGTGACGGTCGCCGGGGCCTCGGTGCGCGTCGAGGTCGACGTCGAGCGCGCGCGTGCCGATCTGGGCGACATGCCGTCTCTGGCGGTGGCCGCGGCATGGGTCGATCGCGCCGTGCAGAGCGGGCGCGTGCGGATCGACGCCGCCCAGTGGGGCACCGAGGCCGCGCCCGTGTTCGCCGCGACGATGACGGAAGCGAAGGCCAAGGTCGCGGCATGGCTGCCGCAGTACCTGTCACAGCCGCGCGTCGCGACGTCCGCGTCGCGCGAGACGCGGCTGGCGATCGACCTGCGCATCGACCGGCCGCGCCCCATTCGCAGCACGCGCGAGGGCGACGTCGCCACCTGGTTCACGGGCGGCCGCACGCCGCTCGTCATCGAACGGCCGCCGGCGTCCGCGTCGCCCTGACGCGGCGCGCCGCCACCACCATCGACGATCGAGAACAGCGAGGACCCGATGCTCAACTGGATGAAGCAGATTCCCGTGCCCGGCGTGCCGGAGGTCGTGGCATTCGCCGACGATCCGAACGCGTTCGTCTACTACGTGCTGCCGAAAGCGCCGACGTATCGCCTGGACGCGAACGGGCTGCCGGTCTTCAAGTTCCTCAAGTACCGCACGGCGATCGATCGCGCCGACGGCAAGAAGGGCGGCGGGTTCCTGATCTGCGACGTTGCGTTCGCGCTGACGAATCAGCAGCTCGACAAGTGCCGCGCCGCGCTGCAGGACCTCTCCGATCAGGCGTTCCCGCGTCTCAATCCGAAGCCGCGCGTCGACATCCGCAACGTCGGCTTCACGCGCGCGGCCTGCACCGTGCAATTGCTCGACGGCAATGGACCGAACGCGGTGCTCGTCGAGCGGCTGCAGAACCCCGCCGCGCCTGCGCTGTACGGCGACATGGTGACGCCCATCACCGTCGAGCTCAGCCCGGAAGGCGCGACGCTGCTCGAGCAGGCGCTGCAGGACAAGGGCGGCGTCGTCCAGATCGCCTACGACCTGTGGGCGCCCGTGAAGCTGCCGCCGATGAAGGTCACCGTCTGGTTCCACGCGTCGAAGTTCATGGAGTTCCAGCAGCAGGTGGACATCGACTGGCAGATGTACGGCGATGACAGCTACCGCGAGACGATCCACGAGCGCTTCGTCCAGTCCGACGCGGGCGGCGTCGAAGTCGATCCCGGCGGCGTCACGGACAGCAAGATCGTCAACTCGGTCCGCGACTGGGGCTTCCAGCAGCTCGACGATGCGGTGAAGCGGATGATCCTCGGCGACATCGCGCCGGTCTCCGAAGACGCGCGCAAGGTGCCGGACGGGATCGAGCACGTGTGGCGCAACATGTCCGTGCAGAAGGTCGCGGACTTCAGCCGGACGTACACGCAGGGCACGGTCATCGAGGTCAATCTCGGGCCGCGCGGCACGCTGCCGAACATCACGTCGACGAATGGTCCGGACGGCAAGCCGCTCAAGTGGGCCGATTTCGCGCGCGTCGTCGACCTCGACGATCCCTTCTTCAAGCGCGTCTCGGTGAACTACCGCGCGAACGTGGACTTCGCGGCGATGCCCGTCAAGAGCGTGGACGTGACGCTGCGGTACGGCGGCGCCCAGCCGAAGGGGACGAGCTTCGCCACGCCGGACGAGGTCGGCAAGCAGGAGTGGGCGCTCGAAGGGAACAACTGGAAATACAAGTACCAGTACGTCGTCAACTACAAGAACGAGACGCGCCGCTTCGAGGCGCCGGAAGTCGAGACGGACTCGCCCGTGCTGACGATCAACGTCGGCGATGCCGGCATCCTGCACGCGGACGTCGAGGTCGGCGACATGAACTTCGACCAGGTGGCGCACGCGCTCGTCACCGTGAGCTACGAGGACACGGCCAACGGCGTCGCACGCGAGGAGTGGAGCTTCACGCTGGACGCCGACAACCGCACGCACGCGATCACCAAGCCGATCTTCACCGCGCGCACGCAGCCGTTCGTCTATCGCGTCAAATACACGCTCAAAGACGGCCGCGAGTTCACCGGCGCCGAGATGACGACGATGGCGTCGCAGATCTTCATCGGCGATCCGTTCCAGGCCAACCGGACGATCTCGATCCGGAGCACCGGCAACCTCGAGACGGACATCGCGACGATCTTCGTCGATCTGACGTATCGGGACGACGCGAACGGCTACTCGCAGACGACGTCGGTGGCGCTGTCGAAGGCCCAGAAGTTCGTCGACTGGACGTTCCCGGTCGTCGACGAGCTCGGCGGCACGGTGACCTACACCGAGACCATCCAGTTCGCCGACGGCACGCAGCGCAGGAGCCCCGAGCAGGAGGCGACGAAGAACACGATCCTCGTCGGCTCCGCGCCCGACGACGAGTTCCTGACCGTCGATGTGCTGCCGGACCTGCTGGACTTCGCGGCGCTGAAGCTCGTCAAGGTCACGCTGCACTACCAGGACTCGGCCAATCAGATCGACACGTCGAAGGACTTCGTGTTCAAGGCCGGCGCGCAGGCGCAGCAGTTCAAGATCCGGCTCGTCGACAAGACGAAGCGCGGCTACGAGTACGCCGTCGACTACTTCCGCGCGGACGGCACGAAGACGTCGGTCGGTCCCACGGCGACCAGCGAGACGACGCTGATCGTCGAGGCGCCAGCAGCGTAGGGCTGCACGACGAGGCGCGTTGCGACTAGATGACGCGCCGCAAGGCGCCTCATCAAGTTCGAAGTTCGAAGTTCAAAGTTCGAAGTTTCGCGGAGCGATCTGTGCTGTATCTGAACCCGCCCTATCCGATCATCGACGGCGTCGCGTTGTTCTCGGACCACGCCGATCCGCTGCAGTGGTACTTCATGCCCGCGGCGCCGCGTCTCAGCGCCATCCCTGACGCCACGACGGGCCAGGCGCGGCCGTCGCTGCAGCTGATCAAGTTCCGCGGCGACGCCGGCAACGGCGGCTTCCTCGAGCTCGACGTGAACATCGGCATCGACGAGGCGGTGCTCGACGACATCAGGCAGCAGCTTCGCAGCCCGCAGTTCAAGCTGCCGCCGGGGACGATCAAGCTGTCGCCGGTGCCGTTGACGGGCGGCACGGTGAAGCTGCTGGTGC
>CAZNMF010000272.1:0-9277 GCA_964573795.1 uncultured Solibacteraceae bacterium | reverse complement strand
CGCCGCGGGGCGCCTCCGCCCGCCGCGCCGGCGCCGCCGCCGTCGCGCTGGACGCCCGCGCTCCGCGTCGGCAGCGACACGGCCATCGCGTACGTGCCGGACGGCTGGAAGCCCGTGTCGGGCCTCGATCTCGACGGCCCCGTCGAGCTCGTCGCCGCGGATGCGCGCACACAGACCGCGCTCGTGCGCGTGCCCTCGACGCTCAGCTTTCCCGACGGTTTTGCCGGCGCGCTGAAGGGCTTCGTCGGCCGCGCGTACGTCGCCGTCGTCGGCGCGTCACCGGGCGGCCTGAGCGTCGATCCGGCCTTCATCGGTCGCATCGACGCGGTGTCGGAAGCCACGTGGCCGCAGCCGCTCTTGCGCGCGTCCGGACACGCCGATCTGCGATCGGGCGAGCTGGTGTTCGGGGTCAACGGACGGCTGATCGGCCTGGTGACGACCTCGATGGACACGACGTGGATCGTCCCGCCGGAGACGCTGGAAGCCCTCGTCGGCCAGCTCAAGTCGAAGGGCGGCACGCAGTGACGCCAGTGGGGCCCGACATTCAGCGGCGCGAGTTCGGCGGGCTCGATCCGCTGGATCGCCGGCTCGGCGTGCCGAAGCCGCCGTCCGCGCTCGAGTGGCTGCTCTCGTTGCTGCGCCGGCGCTCCGCGCTCGGCCTGGCCCCGTCGTTGACGCCCGCGGTCGCGTTTCTGCTGCTCGGCTTCGTGCTCGGCCCGCACGCGCTCGGCTGGTTCTCGCCGCGGCTGATGACGCGTCTCGATCTCGCGGTGACGATCGCGCTCACCGTGCTCGGGGTGCTCGTGGGCGTGGCGCTCGGACGCGAGATCCAGCGCGCGGCGCGGTTGTTTCTGGCCGCGAGCCTCGAGAGCGCGATCACGACGGGCGCGGTCACGGCCGCGACGATGTACTTCGTGCACGCGACGCGCGTGCCGATCGACGTGTCGATTGTCGGATTCTCGCTCGCGCTCGGGCTGTGCGCGTCCGCGTCGTCGGCGACGTCGGCCGATCCGGACTCGGAATCGGCCGCGGCGGTGGCGACACGCGTGGCCGATCTCGACGACGTGCTGCCCATCGTGCTCGCGGTCATTGCATTCGCCGTGTTGTCGACGCCCGATCGATCGCAGGCCGTTGCCCGGCTGGTGGCGCCGCTGCTCATCGGGCTCGCCGCCGGCGCGATCGGCTGGCTGGTGTTCGAGCGGGCCGAGTCGGGCCCCGAGCGCGTGGTGTTCGTGCTCGGCACGCTCGCCCTCGCCGGCGGGGCTGCGGCGTACATGCGCGTCTCGCCGCTGGCGGTCGGCCTTGTCGCCGGCTTCGTGTGGACCGTGGCGCCGGGCCGCGCCGATCGCATCGTCGATGCGGACCTTCGCAAGGTCCAGCATCCGCTCGTCGTGCTGCTGCTCGTCGCCGCGGGCGCCCAGTCCACCGTGACGACGATGGCCTTCTGGCTGCTGCCGCCGTATCTGCTGTTCCGTCTGGCCGGCAAGGTCGCCGGCGCGTGGCTCTCCGCGCCGCTCGTGGACGTGCGCGCGTCCGATCTCGCGGCGTTTCTGATGCCGCCCGGCGTGCTGGCCGTGGCTTTCGCGTTGAACTTCCGTCAGGTGCTGCCGCCCGCGATGGGCGACGTGCTGCTGTCGACCGTCGCGATTGGGACGGCCGCGTTCGAGTTGTTCGCGCTGGCGGTCGTGCCGCACTGGCGGCACAAGGCGGGCCGATGAGACGAGCGATCGCGTGCGCGATTGCCGCCGTCCTTGCGTGGCTGGTCGTCTCCCGTTTCGGTCAAGCCGGCGCGAACGCCTCGGCGCTCGCCCTCGGACTCACGTTGCTCGCGTCGGCGATTGTCGGCTGGCTGTGCGAGTTCGTGCGCCTGCCGAGGATGACGGGCTATCTCGCGATCGGCCTGATTTGCGGGCCGGCCGTCGCCAACATCATCAGCGAGCCGATGGCGCGCGATCTCCAGGCCGCCGCCCGCTTCGCCGTCATCATCATCGCCGTCGTCGCCGGCCTCCACATCAATTTCCGGCGCTTTCGCCTGCGTCTGAACCGGGTGCTCGCGCTCGTCGCGATGACGACCGTGATCGCGTGGCTGGCGATGGCGGTGGCGATCTTCGTCGCGTGGCGATGGCTGCCGATCGCGCCCGAGCTGGCCGGCATTCAGCGATGGGCGGCGGTGGCGCTCACGGCGACGCTGCTGCTCGGCACCTCGCCTGCGATCACCATTGCGGTCATCACGGAGGCGCGCGCGCGCGGACCGCTGTCGGACCTGTCGACCGAAGTCGTGGTCGTGCTCGAGGTCGTGACGGTCGTCCTGCTCGTCGCGTGTCTCGAAGGCGCGCGTGCGGTGTTCGGCGTGCCGGATCGCAGCGCATGGCTCCTGGTCGGCGGCGCCGTGTGGACGCTCGGCGGATCCGTCGCGTTCGGCGCGCTCATGGGCGCCGCGTTCACGCTCTATCTGCGCTACGTGGGACGCGAGGTCACCGTCGTGCTGCTCACGCTGTGCGCGGCGCTGAGCGGTTTCGCCGATCTGTTCGGGTTCGAGCCGTTCCTGACCGGCCTGGCTGCCGGCCTCGTCGTGCAGAACGTGCGCGCCGAGGCGGCCGACGTGCTGCACGACGCGATCGAGTACGGCGCGATGCCGGTCCTCATCCTGTTCTTCGCGGCGACGGGCGCCGCCATCCACGTCGAGCTGATTGCGACGTTCGGCCTGTTCGCCCTGGGGCTCAGCGCGCTGCGGCTCGTCGGCTTCCACGTCGGCACGCACGCCGGCGATGCGCTGATGGGCACGCGCTCGCCGGAGACGACGATGTTGTGGCGCGCGCTGCTGCCGACGGCGGGCGTGACGTTGAGCCTGGCGGCCGCCGTGTCGGCCGGGCCGTCGGACTGGGGCTCCCGGCTCGAGGCGCTCGTCGTCGCGGTCGTGGCGATCAATCAGCTCGCCGGGCCGATTCTGTTTCGCGCCGCGCTGTCGCAGGCCGGCGAGATCGGCCGCGCCGGGGGCGGGCTCGTCGTCGTGTCCAATCGCGAGCCCTGGGTGCACCAGCGCGACGAGGCGACGGGGGCGATCGTCGCGAAGCCCACGCCCGGCGGCGTGTCGGTCGCGCTCGACGCGCTCATGCGCGAGCGCGGCGGCGTGTGGATCGCCCACGGCAGCGGCGACGCCGACGCGCTCGTCGTCGACGAGCACGACTCGGTGGAGGTGCCGCCCGACGCGCCCGCGTATCGCCTGCGGCGCCTGTGGCTGACGCACGAGCAGGTCGAGCACTACTACGCCGGATTCTCGAACAGCGCCTTGTGGCCGCTGTGCCATCAGGCGCACGTGCGGCCGCAGTTCCGCGACGAGGACTGGCGCGCGTATCAGGACGTCAACCGGCTGTTTGCCGACGCCGTCGCGTTCGAGGCGCCGCCGGAAGCCTCCGTGTTCTTCAACGACTACCACCTGTCGCTCGCCGCCGGATATCTGCGAGAGCGGCGGCCGTCGCTGCGCAGCGCGCTGTTCTGGCACATCCCGTGGCCGGATGTCGATCGACTCCACATCTGTCCGTGGCGGCGCGAGATCCTCGAAGGCCTGCTGAGCAACGATCTGCTCGCGTTCCAGGTGCCGCGCGACACGCGCAATTTCCTGTCCGCCGTCATCGAGGAGCTGGGCGGCGCCGTGTCCGGCGACACGGTCTTCTACGCGGACCACGCGGTCCGCGTCGTGTCGATTCCGATCGGCGCGGACTTCGATCGCATCTCGACGATCTTGAGCGAAGGCCAGCTCGAGCCGGAGATGGCCCGGCTGTCCGCCGAGCTCGAGCTCGACGGCAAGTTCGTCGGCGTGGGCGTCGATCGGCTCGATTACACGAAGGGCATTCCGGAGCGCATCGGGGCGATCGCGCGGCTGCTGCGCGAGACGCCGGGGCTCGCCGAGCGTTTCGTGTTCGTGCAGATCGGCGTGCCGTCGCGCAGCGACGTGCCCGGCTACGCCGAGATCGCCGCCGAGATCGACGATCTCGTCGCCAAGGTCAACGACGAGCTCGGCGATGGCGCGCACCGCATGCCGATCCGCTACATCAAGGACACGTTCCAGCTGCCCGATCTCGTCGCGCTCTATCGGCTCGCCGACTTCTGCGTCGTGTCATCGCTGCACGACGGCATGAACCTCGTCGCGAAGGAGTTCGTCGCCGCGCGTGAGGATCTCGACGGCGTGTTGATCCTGAGCGAGCTGGCCGGCGCGGCGCACGAGCTCGCCGAGGCGCTGATCATCAATCCCTACGACGAACGCGGGTTCACGGCCGCCATTGCCCGCGCGATCGAGATGCCGGTGTGGGAGCGGCGCCGGCGGATGCAGGCGCTGCGGCGGCGCGTAGCCGGCCGCGACGTTCTGGCCTGGGCGTCGGACATCCTCGATCGGCTCGAGCGGCGGAAAGGGATCGGGTTCCTCTCTGGATAGACGTGACGCCGCCGCGGACGCGGGGTACGCGGCATCGGATCTGGTCGCGCGCGATGTGCACGAGCGCCTCGGCGGCGCGCACCTGTTGTTGTTGACCGACTACGACGGCACGCTGGCCGAGATCGCGCCGACGCCGGACGAGGCCGTCGTGTCGTCGGACGTGGCGCGCGAGGTCGCCCGGCTGGCCGCGCTGCCCGACGTCACGTTCGGCGTCGTGAGCGGGCGCCGCCTGACGGACGTGCGCGAGCGTGTCGGCCCTGCGGCCGAGTTCGCCGCCGGTCTGCACGGCCTCGAGATCGCCGGGCCGGGATGCCGTTTTCATCACGAAGCGCTCGATCCCCTCGTGCCCGTCGTCGCCGAGATTGCCGCTGAGGCCGCGCACGACCTGGCGTGGTGCCCCGGCATCTTTCTCGAGAACAAGGTCTACGCGCTGACGTGTCACGTGCGCCGGGTGCCGCCGGAGCTCGCGCCGCGCGCGATCGACGAGTTCCGGGAGATCGCCGCGCCGTACCTCGAGGACGGCGTCCTCAAGTCGCTGGCGGGCACGAAAGCGCTCGAGCTGCTGCCGGCCGTGAGCTGGCACAAGGGCCGCGCGGCCGTGTGGATTCGCGCGCGCGTCGAGGAGCGTGTCGCCGGCCCGATCGCGATCGTCTACCTCGGCGACGACCGCACCGACGAGGACGCGTTCGACGCGCTCGGCGAGCGCGACGTCGTCATCGGCGTCGGCGATCGGCCGCACGCGCACCTGATCGACTGGCGTCTGGCCGGACCGGCCTCCGTCGGCCGTTTCCTGGGGCGCCTGGCGCGGCTGCGCGCGCGATAGTGGTCGAGCCACCGGCGGCGCGCGGACTTTCGGCCGCCGTGACATCTGTGGAACACTACAGGGCGCATGAAGATTACGGTGGCTCATAGTCCGGACTCCGACGATGCCTTCATGTTCTACGGGCTGGCGTCGGGGGCGGTGAAGGTCGACGGCATCGAAGTCGGCCAGGTGCTTTCGGATATCCAGACGCTGAATCAAGCGGCGTTCGAAGGTCGATACGAAGTCACGGCGGTGTCCTTCAACGCGTACGCGCATCTGGTGGACCGCTATGCGTTGCTGCCGCACGGTGCCAGCATGGGCGACAAGTACGGGCCCATCCTCGTGAGCCGCACGCCGCAAGCCCTTCCGCCGAACGGCCACGTGCCGCTGAAGGGCATGAAGATCGCCGTTCCGGGCAAGCTGACGTCGGCGTTCCTGACGCTGCAGATGTACGACCCGTCGTTCGACTACGAGGTCGTGCCGTTCGATCAGATCGACAACGCCGTGCTCGAGAGCCGCGTCGATGCGGGGCTGCTGATCCACGAAGGACAGCTGACGTACAAGGCCGATGGCCTCCACAAGATCGTCGATCTCGGCGAATGGTGGTTCGAGCGGACGGGCGGCCTGCCCTTGCCGCTCGGCGGCAACATCATCCGCCGCGATCTCGGGCCCGAGATGATGGCGCGCGTGTCGACGATGCTGCACGACAGCATTGCGTACGCGCTGAGCCACCGCGCCGAGGCGGTCGAGTACGCGCAGCAGTTCGGCCGAGGCCTCGACCGCGGCGACACGGATCGTTTCGTCGGGATGTACGTAAACCAGTTGACGCTCGACTACGGGCCGCGCGGCCGCGCGGCGCTCGAGCGGTTCTTCGCCGAAGCGTTCGAGAAAGCGCTGATTCCTCGCCGTGTGCCGGTCGAGTTCGTGCAGAGCGCCTGATGCCGCGACGCGCCAACGCCACATCGATCCTTGCCGTGCTCGCGCTGGTGGCTGTTTCTGCGCCGTCGTGGGCGCAGGAGGGCTCGGTCCGCGTCACGGTCGCCCGCGCGAACGTCCGCGCCGCGGCGAGCGAGAAGGCCCAAGTGCTGACGCGGGTGACGTCCGGAACGATCCTGACGCTCACCGCCATCGAGGGCGACTGGTACCGCGTGCAGTTGCCGCCGGACGCGCGCCTCGGCGGCGCCCGGCTCGAAGCGTTCGTCTCGAAGAAGGTGGCCGCGCTCGTGTCCGCTCCCGCGCCGCCGCCGGTACCCGCCGATGGGCCGATATCGATCGGTCCTCCGCGACCGCCGGCGCCCGTGCTGCCCGTGACGACGCGAGACGGCATGTCGGTGTCGGTGCAGCTCGCGAACGGGACGACGGATCTGACGCCGGAAGCGGCGCGTTTTCAGATGATCGAGTCCAACGGCGAGACGATTGCCGCGCTCGCGCCGCTCGTGCCAGAGAAAGAGGGCTTCGAGACGCCGGCGCCCGATGCGGAAGTCGCGTTCGTGTGGACGGTCGCGGGCACGTCGGCCGCGCGCGCGATCGACAGTCGTCGTCCGACGTTCTTCGTGCTCTTCAAGGAAGTCCCCGGCGTGCGGCCCGAAGATCTGCGGCCCGTCCTGTTGAAGCTGACGCCCACGCCGACCAACCAGCGCGTCGTCGCGCTCGTGCGCGCGCGGGCCGATCAGCCGCGCCAGACCGAGCCGGCCTGGAACGTGAACAAGGATTTGCGCCAGGATGTCGTGAAGGCGAAGATCGAGGTCATCGAGCCCGGCGCCGCGCGCGTGCAGCCGAGCGCCGATCTGCCGCCTGGCGAATATGCGATTGCCGTGCGGTACAGCGGCAATCGCCGGCTCGCCGGATCGTCCGTGTTGTCGACGAGCGGCGCGGGCCGTGTGTTCGGCGCCGCCTGGACGTTCTCCATCAAGTAGCCACCATGCTGTCCCGTCTCCGTGCGTCAGGTCTTGCGGACATCGTCGAGAAGCTCGACGCGCGCGTCCGCCTGTCGTACGACGACGGCCTCGCGCTCGAGCGATGCCCGGACCTGCACGCGATCGGCTGGCTGGCCAACCGCGAGCGTGAGCGGCGTCACGGCGCGCGCACGTACTTCAACATCAACCTGCGCCTCGAGGCGACCAACGTCTGTGCCGCGAGCTGTCTGTTCTGTTCGTTCGCGCGGCTGAAGCCGGGCGATCCAGGCGCGTACACACTGTCGCTCGAGCAGGTCCTCGACAAGCTCCGCGAGCGTGCCGATCAGCCGCTCACCGAAGTACACGTCGTGAACGGCCTGCACCCGGATCTGCCGTTCTCGTACTACACGGATCTGCTGCGCGGGTTGAAGGCGGCCCGTCCCGGCATTCACTTGAAGTGCTTCACGGCCGTCGAGATCGCGTTCTTCGCCGACACGTATGGCATGACGGACGAGACCGTCCTGCGCGAGCTCATGGCGGCGGGCCTCGACTCGCTGCCCGGCGGCGGGGCCGAGATCTTCGCCGAGCGCGTCCGGAAGAAGATCTCCCACGACAAGGCCGACGCCGATCGCTATCTCGCCGTCCATCGCCTCGCACACGGCCTCGGCATCCGCTCGAACGTGACGATGCTCTACGGCCACATCGAGACGGCCGAGGATCGGATCGATCACCTGCTGCGCGTGCGCGCGCTGCAGGACGAGACGGGCGGCTTCCAGGCGTTCATCCCGCTGGCGTTCCATCCCGACAACAACCAGATGCGCAAGCTGCCGGCGCCGTCGGCCCTCGACACGCTGCGCGTGCACGCGGTCGCGCGGCTGATGCTCGACAACATCCCGCACGTCAAGGCGTTCTGGATTGCGACGGGCGTCGACGTCGCCCAGATCGCGCTGTGGTACGGCGCGAACGACCTCGACGGCACCGTCCAGGAAGAGCGGATCTACCACATGGCGGGATCGCGCACGCCCGAGTCGCTGTCGCCGGCGACCATCCGGCGGCTGATCCGGGCGGCGGGCCGCGAGCCGCTCGAGCGCGACACGCTCTATCAGGTCATCGAGCCATCGCGACCGGCGGCCGCCGCCGCGCTGGCGTAGGCCCGTCCATCCTGTTACACTAACGACGAGTCCAAATCCCCGTCGGCAACAGCCTTGGGGGATTTGGCCTTTTTCATCTCTGGAGATTGAGAAAAGTTTCACAAGCTCCGGAGGCGTGGAACGCGACGCGATGGACATCCAGGTCTTGACGCAGTACGAGAAGACGCAGCTTCAGGAGCGACAGCCGCTTCCCGACGAATATCTGCGGCTGCCCGATGACGAGCTCGACGTGCGCATCGCGGCCGCGAAGGCCGCACTCGGCGATCGCCTGGTGATCCTCGGCCACCACTACCAGCGCGACGAAGTGATCAGGTTTGCCGACTGCATCGGCGATTCGCTGAAGCTCGCGCAATTCGCCTCGCGTCAGCACCGCGCGGAGAACGTCGTGTTCTGCGGCGTGCATTTCATGGCGGAGAGCGCCGACGTGCTCGGCGCCGCGCATCAGCGCGTGATCCTCCCCGATCTGGCGGCCGGCTGCTCGATGGCCGACATGGCCGCGATCGACCAGCTCGAGGTCTGCTGGGACGAGATGGGCGTGCTCGGCGTGACGAGCGCGATTCCCGTCACCTACATCAATTCGACCGCGGCCATCAAAGCCTTCTGCGGCGAGCACGGCGGCATCGTCTGCACGTCGAGCAACGCGTCGCGCGTGATGGCGTGGGCGTGGGAGCGCGGCGAGAAGCTGCTGATGCTGCCCGATCAGCACCTCGGCCGCAACACCGCGTACAAGATGGGCGTGCCGCTCGACGAGATGGTCGTCTGGGATCCGGATCTGCCGTTCGGCGGCCTGACGCGGGAGGCGCTGCAGCGCGCGCGCCTGGTGCTGTGGAAGGGCCACTGCAGCGTGCACACGCGGTTCTCGGTCCGCCAGATCGAGCAGTTCCGCAAGACGCACCCCGGCGGACGCGTCGTCGTCCATCCGGAGTGCACGTGGGAGGTCGTTCAAGCCGCCGACGACTCCGGCTCGACCGAGCACATCATCCGCACCGTCAAGAAC
>CAZNMF010000271.1:0-1742 GCA_964573795.1 uncultured Solibacteraceae bacterium | reverse complement strand
CGTGTAGAGATGGAAGATGCCGCCGGCGAACGCGCCGACGCCCATCGCCAGGAACATGTAGCCGAGCTGCGAGACCGTCGAGTACGCGAGCACGCGCTTGATGTCGTTCTGCACGAGGCCGATCGTGCCGGCCATCAGCGCCGTCAACGCGCCGATGACCGCGACGACCTCGAGCGTGATCGGCGCGTGGCTGAACAGCACCGCGTTGCGTCCGATCATGTACACGCCCGCCGTCACCATCGTCGCCGCGTGGATGAGCGCGGAGACCGGCGTCGGACCTTCCATCGCGTCCGGCAGCCAGACATAGAGCGGGATCTGCGCGGACTTGCCGGTCGCGCCGAGGAACAGGAGCAGCGTCGTGATCGTGAGCACGCCGGCGGATGCCTCGGCCGGCAGCGCCGAGACGTGACGCGCGACCTCCTGGAAATCGAGCGTGCCGAAGAGCGCGAACACCGACAACATCCCGAGGATGAACCCGAAGTCGCCGATGCGATTGACGATGAACGCCTTCTTGCCTGCGTCGGCCGCGGTCTTCTTCGTGAACCAGAAGCCGATCAGCAGGTACGAGCAGAGGCCCACGCCTTCCCATCCGACGAACATCACCGGAAAGCTCGATCCGAGCACGAGCACGAGCATGAACGCGGCGAACAGGTTCAGATAGGAGAAGTACCGCGCGTACTCGCTGTCGGACTCGTCGAGCATGTACGCCGTCGAATACAGATGGATCAGCGTGCCGATGCCGGTGACGACGAGGATCATCAGCGCCGACAGCGGATCGACGCGGAACGCCAGGGGCACGTCGAGCGGGCCCGAGGCAATCCACGTGAAGACGTGCTGTTCGATCGCACGCACGCCGTCGACGGGCGTGCTGCCGAGCATCTGCCACACCGCGGTCAGGGCGACGCCGAAGGCCAGGCCCATCGCTCCCGTCGCCACGCCGCCCGCGGCGGCCTTCGAGAGGCGCCGCCGGAACGCGGTGTTGACGAGGAACCCGAGGAACGGAAGCAGCGGAATCAGGATCAGCACGCGGTCACCACTTCAACGACGTGAAGGCGTCCGGATTCAGCGTTTCCTTGTGCCGGAACAGCGCGATGATGATCGCCAGGCCGACGGCCGCTTCCGCTGCGGCGACGGTCATGACGAAGAACACGATGATCTGCCCGTCGACGGCCTGGAAGAAGCGATCCGCGGCGACGAAGGTGAGGTTCACCGCGTTGAGCATCACCTCGACCGACAGGAGGATCGTGATCAGATTGCGCCGCAGGAACACGCCCGCCGTGCCGATCGAGAACAGCACGGCCGACAGGATCAGGTACGAGTTGAACGTGGGCTCAGGGATCACTTCGTTTCCTTCCGCGCCAGGATGACCGCGCCGACCATGGCCACGAGGATCAACACCGACGTCGCCTCGAACGCGAAGGCGTAGTCGCGGTACAGCTTCAAGCCGATCGCGTGGACGCTCGTCTCCGGCGCGCCCGAGGGCAGCGCCGCCGCCTGGATGCGTCTGAACGCCCAGGCCAGCTCGGCGACGAAGACCACCGACAGCACCGCGCCGAACCGCCGCGGCCCCGCGCCGGTGAGCAGGCGTCTGACGCCGTCCGGCGGCGTCTCCGTCGGCACGTTCAGCAGCATGACGACGAAGAGGAAGAGCACCATGATGGCGCCGGCGTAGATGATGATCTGAATCGCGGCGACGAACGGCGCGCCGAGCAGGATGTAGAGGCCCGACAGCGCGCCGAACG
>CAZNMF010000270.1:0-3266 GCA_964573795.1 uncultured Solibacteraceae bacterium | reverse complement strand
AGACCATCGGCTTCAGCTCTTTGAAGCCGGGAAACGGCGTCGACGTCGGACGGCCGACCTCGGTGATCGTGTCGCCGATCTTCGCGTCCGCGACGTTCTTGATGTTCGCGACCATGAAGCCCGCTTCGCCGACGCCGAGCTCGTCGACGGGCACCGGCTTCGGCGAGAACACGCCGAGCTGCTCGATCTGATAGTCCTGTGCCGCGGCCATGAGGCGGATCTTCATGCCCGGCTTCATCACGCCGTCGATCACGCGCGCGAGGATGACGACACCGCGGTAGGGGTCGTACCAGGAATCGAAGATCAGCGCTTTGAGCGGCGCGTCCGCGTCCCCCTTCGGCGGCGGCAGCCGCTGGACGATCGCCTCGAGGATCTCCGGAACGCCGATCCCTTCCTTGCCGCTCGCCAGAATCGCGTGGTCCGCGTCGAGGCCGATGATGTCCTGGATCTGCCGGCGCGCCTCGTCCGGCTGCGCGCCCGGCAGATCGATCTTGTTGATGACCGGAATGATCTCGAGGTTGTTGTCGATCGCGAGATACGCGTTCGCGAGCGTCTGCGCTTCGACGCCCTGCGACGCGTCGACCAGCAGCAGCGCGCCCTCGCACGCCGAGAGCGAGCGCGTGACCTCGTACGAGAAGTCGACGTGACCGGGCGTGTCGATGAGATTGAGGACGTAGGTCTGGCCGTCCTTCGCCTTGTAGGTCAGCCGGACGGCGTGCGCCTTGATCGTGATGCCCCGCTCACGCTCGAGGTCCATGCTGTCGAGGACCTGCGCCTCCATCTCCCGGGCCTGCAGGGCGCCGGTGTACTCGAGAAAACGGTCCGCCAGCGTCGACTTGCCGTGGTCGATATGGGCGATGATCGAGAAATTCCGGATAAATCGAGGATCCATGCGGGATAGCGGCCTCTATTATGGCCGGTTCCGGCCGGAAGGGCCTTGCCGATAGGATGGTCGCTATTTAAGATTTCGGTCTAAATTTTAATAGCGAGATCTACTATTAAAACTTCTCCAGCCCCAGGAGGCACAGGTTGCAGCGTGGCCAAACCGGCGAATACGAAGTCACGAGCGTTGGCGGCGAGTCCGTACGCGCGTTCGTGCCGGTGTCGCTGCCGCCGGCGCCGCCGCTCGACCTGAGCGGACGTCTGCACACGTCGTTGGAGTCGGCCGTGCTCGCGATCGGGCGGCTCGATGGCGTGTCCGTGCTGCTGCCGGATCGTTCGCTTTTCCTCTACAGCTATGTTCGCAAGGAGGCGGTGCTCTCGTCGCAGATCGAAGGCACGCAATCGTCGCTCTCCGACCTCCTGCTATTCGAGCTGGACGAAGCGCCGGGCGTGCCGCTCGACGATGTGGTCGAGGTGTCGAATTACGTCGGCGCGATGGAGCACGGGCTGACACGGCTCGGCGAAGGGCTTCCGCTCTCGAATCGGCTGCTGCGTGAGATTCACGGCGTCCTGTTGGCGCGAGGCCGAGGCAGCGGAAAGAGTCCCGGCGAGTTCCGGCGCTCGCAGAACTGGCTCGGCGGCACTCGCCCGTCGACCGCAGCCTTCGTCCCTCCTCCGTACACGGCCGTGCCCGAGTGCATGGCCGCGCTCGAGCGCTTCCTGCACGACGAGTCGGATCAGCTTCCGCTGCTGGTGCGCGCCGCGCTGGCGCACGTGCAGTTCGAGACCATCCATCCGTTCCTCGACGGCAACGGCCGCGTCGGGCGCCTGTTGATCACGCTGCTGCTCGTCCACGCCGGCATGCTGCGCGAGCCGCTCCTGTACCTCAGCCTCTATCTGAAGCAGCATCGCGGCAACTATTACGACCTGCTCGATCGCGTGCGCCGCGATGGCGACTGGGAGGCATGGATCGCGTTCTTTCTCGACGGCGTTCGCCAGACGGCCGACGCGGCCGTTGCGACCGCGCACCGGATCGGGACGATCTTCGGCGACGATCGTCTGCGCATCGCCTCGCGCGGCCGGCGCGCGGACTCGGCCATGCGCGTCCACGATGCCCTCAAAGCACGTCCCATCGTCTCGACGTCCGAGGTCTGCCGGACGACGGGCCTGACGTTCCCGACCGTGTCGAAGTCGATGGACCTGCTTGCGGATCTCGGCATCGCGCGCGAGCTGACCGGCAAACGCCGCAACCGCCTGTTCGCCTACGACCAGTACCTGGCACTCCTCAGCGAAGGGACGGAGCCGCTGTAGGGGACTCGTCGAACTGTCATCGGCACAGGCCTGTCCTGTCCACCCTCCGGCGAGTCGACGCGGAAAAAGCGTCGCTCCATCGACAGGTCCGCTGTACGAACCGCGTGGGGCCCCTATCCCCACGCGCCATCCAACGCTTCCGCGACGCTTTTTCGATCTGGCGCAGCCGCGTCGCTCGCAAGTCGGGCGGACAAGACAGGCCTGCGCCGATGGCACCCCGTCGTCAACGCGTGCTAGCATTCGTGCCTTCTCGCGAAGGACACCGACTTAGAATGCAGGACCGCTGGTACAGCGACAACCGTGACCTCGCCAAGTGGAGCATATTGCTCGCTCTGGCGAAGCAACAGGCGTCGCATCACATTCTCCAAGTCCTGTATTACCGAAAATGCGAATGGCCTGACATCGAAATTGACGACAAGGACTTGCCAATCCCGGAGCCAGTCATCAAGCATTTTCGCGACGTCCACGCGATTTCGTCACTGAACGCCGCCTGCGTCATCGAAGTCCTTGCAACGCCGTTCCGAGATCGCGCCAGCTACCATTCGGAACTTTTGAGGCGGATTGATTCTCGGCCCAACGAACCCGGCGTCGTGTTCCTCGATCCTGATACCGGCCTACAGCCGTCCGGCCGGTATTCTGACCAGCACGTGCTCGAGTCGGAGTTGAACGAAATTTGGGGCAGGCTGAGAACTCGTGATGTTCTCGCGCTTTACCAACACAAGACAAATCGCAGCGGACGCCCCTGGGTGAAACCGAAGAAAGAACAATTCGAACGAGCTATCGGTCTATCCGCAGGAACAGCCAAGCTTGCTAGTGCCAAGAAGATCGCAACCGACGTCGTGTTCTTCTACGCATCAAAGGCAAGATAGCGACTGACCGAAATCGTCATATTTCTCTGACGCGACGATTCAGGGGTAGACATGTTCTGCCCGCCCGACTTGCGAGCGACACCGCGACGCCAGCTCGAAAAACGTCGCGGAAGGGCCAGACGACGCGTGGGGATGGGGGTCCCCACGCGCTCTTACGAAAGACTGTCCCCTGCAGCGACGTTTTTCCGGTGTCGTCTCGCCGGA
>CAZNMF010000269.1:0-4199 GCA_964573795.1 uncultured Solibacteraceae bacterium | reverse complement strand
CTGCAGATCCAGGGCCTCGGCAAGAAGAAGGCCGAGGACACGGACGTGGTCACGCACTAGGACGTGAGGTTCTGGGGTTCCGGGTTCTGGGGTTCCGAGGTTCCGGTTCCGCGGTTCTGAGGTTCCGGAGTTCTCGACGCTGAGTCTGAACACGGGCCGGGTGGCGTCACCGTCATCCGGCCCCTGGTGTTTCTGGCACACCGTCGTCCCTTCGTCCCCTGGTCCCTTCGTCCCTGTAGAATCCCCCCCGTGGATCTCCGCCAGCTCGAAATCCTCCGCGCCGTGGCCGATACCGGGTCGTTCACGGCCGCGGGCCATCAACTCCATCTGTCGCAGTCGGCGGTCAGCCGGCAGATTCTGTTGCTCGAGGACGAGCTCCAGGAGCAGGTCTTCCTGCGCGTCGGCGGCAAGATCAAGATCACGCCGGTCGGGTCGACGCTGCTGGCGCTGAGCCGGCGCGTGTTCGAGGACATCGAGGCCACGCGCGCGTCGATCGCCGACAGCCGCCAGACGCTGGCCGGCACGATTCGGCTGATCGGAGGGATGACGGTCTGTCTCTACGTCTTCCCGCCGCTCGTGAAGGAGTTCAAGCGGCTGCACCCGAACGTCGAGGTCAAGGTCACGCCGGCGCCGACGCCGCGGCTCGTGCGGCAGATCCGCACGGGCGGCGCCGATCTCGGCCTGGTCACGCTGCCGGTCGACGACTCGCAGCTCGTCATCGAGCCCGTGCTCCGCGAGGAGCTGCTGCTCGTCACGTCGCCGCAGGATCCGCTGGCGCGCAAGAAGCACGTCCTGCCGCAGGATCTCGCCCGGCAGCCGTTCGTCCTGTTCGAGGCCGGGTCCAACAGCCGACGGACGATCGAGGAGTTCTTCGCGCGCGAGCAGATCACCCCGCGCGTCGTCACCGAGACCGAGAACGTCGAGATCATCAAGCAGCTCGTCCGCGTCAGGCTCGGCATCTCGATCGTCCCGTACCAGGCGATCGCACGCGAGGTCGGCGCCGGCCAGCTCCATTGCGCGCGGATTGCCGGCCGCCAGCTCTTCCGCGAGACGGGATGGATCTACGTCAAGTCGGCCCGGCTGCCGCGGGCAGTGCAGGAGATGAAGCGGATCCTGGAAGAGATCCGGCCGAAGCTGAAGCTGCTGCCCGACCTCGATTGACGGCCGTTTTTCGTCGCTCCGATCCTCAGAAGCGGTACGCATGGGGCCAATTAGAAAATTCCGTTCGTAATTTTGTCCCGACTAGTTCATAAACAGGTGTGGATTACGACGGGCAACCCTCCCCTCAAGGCCTCTATGACCCACGGCACGAGCACGACGCCTGCGGCGTCGGCTTCGTCGTGCACATCAAGGGCCGGCGGTCGCACACGATCGTCCAGCAGGCGCTGCGGCTGCTGATCAACCTGCTGCACCGCGGCGCGTGCGGCTGCGAGACGAACACCGGCGACGGCGCGGGCATCCTGCTGCAGATGCCGGATCGGTTCTTCCGCCGCGAGCTGGCGGCGCAGGGCGTCACGCTGCCGGCCGAGCGCGGCTACGGCGCGGGTCTCGTCTTCCTGCCGCGCGACGAGGCCGCGCGCCGCGAGATCCAATCCCACTTCGAGCGCATCGTCGCCGAGGAAGGCCAGCGCATGCTGGCCTGGCGCGACGTGCCGTCGCAGGACCATCACCTCGGCCCGAGCGCGGTGGCCGTCGAGCCGGTCTTCAAGCAGATCTTCATCGGCCGGGGCGACGACCTGCCCGCGCCGGGCGCGTCGCCCGAGGGCGACGCGCGCTTCGAGCGCAAGCTCTACGTCATCCGCAAGCGCGTCGAGCATCTGGTCGACGGCCTCGATCTGCCGGCGAAGACGGCGTTCTACGTCGTCGGCCTGTCGTCGCAGACTCTGATCTACAAGGGCATGCTCATCGCCGATCAGATCGAGACGATGTTCCCCGATCTGGCCGATCCGGAGATGGAGTCGGCGCTGGCGCTCGTGCACCAGCGCTTCAGCACGAACACGTTTCCGTCCTGGCCGCTCGCGCACCCGTACCGCTACATCGCCCACAACGGCGAGATCAACACGCTGCGCGGCAACATCAACTGGATGAAGGCGCGCGAGGCGCTGTGCCAGTCGGACGTGCTCGGCGACGACCTCGCGAAGATCCTGCCGATCATCCGCGAGGGCGGCAGCGACACGGCGACGTTCGACAACGTCCTCGAGCTCCTCGTGATGGCGGGCCGCTCGCTGCCGCACGCCATCCTGATGATGATCCCCGAGCCGTGGCAGGGTAACGACAGCCTGAGCCCGGCCCGCCGCGCGTTCTACGAGTACCACTCGTCGCTGATGGAGCCGTGGGACGGTCCCGCGTCGATTGCGTTCACCGACGGCTCGGTCATCGGCGCCGTGCACGATCGCAACGGCCTGAGCCCGTCGCGCAACTGCGTGACGAAGGACGATCTCGTCGTCATGGCGTCGGAGACCGGCGTGCTCGACATCGCGCCGGAGAACGTCCTCCTCAAGGAGCGCCTGCACCCTGGCAAGATCTTCCTCGTCGACACCACGCAGGGACGCATCGTCGACGACGAGGAAGTGAAGGAGACGCTGGCGCAGGCGCACCCGTACGCCGAGTGGCTGGCCGAGAACCTGCTGCACATCGAGGATCTGCCGGACGCGCCGGAGGTGCCGCTGCCGTCGCCGCGCACGGTGCGGCAGCGCCAGCAGGTGTTCGGCTACACGGAAGAGGACCTGAAGATCCTGGTCGGGCCGATGGCCGCGCGCGGCGAGGAGCCGATCGGATCGATGGGCAGCGACGCGGCGATTGCCGTGCTGTCCGATCGCCCGCGGCTGCTCTACGACTACTTCACGCAGCTCTTCGCGCAGGTGACCAATCCGCCGCTCGACGCGATCCGCGAGAAGCTCGTCACGTCGATGGAGTCGACGATCGGGCCCGAGGGCAATCTGCTCGATCCGCGTCCCGAGTCGTGCCGGCAGATCACGGTCACCTATCCGATCATCGACAACGATCAGCTCGCGAAGCTGCGGCACATCGGCGTGCGCGGCTTCCAGTCGCAGACGCTGCCGATGCTGTTCGACCCGGCGCAGGACGGCCCGGGGCTCGAGCGCGCGATGGACGCGCTCTGCGCCGAGGCCGAGGCTGCCGTGCGCGCGGGCATCAACATCCTGATCCTCTCGGATCGCGGCATGAGCGACACGGCCGCGCCGATCCCGAGCCTGCTCGCGACGTCGGGCGTGCACCACCATCTCGTCCGCAAGGGCCTGCGCACGCGGTGCGGGCTGATCATCGAGTCCGGCGACGCGCGCGAGGTGCACCACGTCGCGCTGCTCATGGGCTACGGCGCCGGCGCGGTCAACCCGTACCTGGCGTTCGAGACGCTCGACGACATGATCCGCCGCGGCGCGCTCGAGGGCCTGTCGCACGTGCAGGCCGTCACCGGCTACATCAAGGCGCTCAACTACGGCATCCTCAAAGTGATGTCCAAGATGGGCATCTCGTGCCTGTCGAGCTATTGCGGCGCGCAGATCTTCGAGGCGATCGGCCTGGACCAGGCGTTCGTCGAGAAGTACTTCACGTCGACCTCGTCGCGGCTCGGCGGCGTCGGCGCCGACGTCATCGCCGAGGAAGTGCTGCAACGGCACCGCCGCGCGTACAGCGTGCCGGTGCCGGGCGAGCCCGACCTCGAGGCCGGCGGCGAGTACCAGTGGCGCCGCGACGGCGAGTTCCACCTGTTCAACCCGGAGACCGTCTTCAAGCTGCAGCACGCCACGCGCAGCGGCCAGTACGCGATCTACCGGCAGTATGCCAAGGCCGTCAACGATCAGAGCCGCAGGCTCGGCACGCTGCGGGGCCTCTTCGAGCTCAGGACCGACGATGTGACGCCGGTGCCGATCGAGGAGGTCGAGCCGGTCGAGTCGATCGTCAAGCGGTTCGCGACCGGCGCGATGTCGTACGGATCGATCAGCCAGGAAGCGCACGAGACGCTGGCGATTGCGATGAACCGCCTCGGCGGCAAGTCGAACAGCGGCGAGGGCGGCGAAGACCCCGCGCGCTACAAGAAAGATCCGAACGGCGACTGGCGGCGCAGCGCGGTCAAGCAGATCGCGTCGGCGCGCTTCGGCGTGACGAGCGAGTACCTCGTCAACTGCGACGACCTGCAGATCAAGATGGCGCAGGGCGCCAAGCCGGGCGAGGGCGGACAG
>CAZNMF010000268.1:0-1731 GCA_964573795.1 uncultured Solibacteraceae bacterium | reverse complement strand
AGTCCGACATCGCCGGAGAACGGCGGGAAGTGCGCCACCGCGGCGCGCTCGACGCCCGGCACGCTGGACAGCCGAGCGACGGCCAGGTTGTAGAACGCTTCGCGGGCATCCGGAGCATAGCCGGCGTGCTGCAAGTCGACTTTTGCGATCAGCAGATGATCGACGTCGAAACCAGTCTTCACCGCCCAGGCCTGGCGCAGCGACTGGGCGAACAGGCCCGCGCCGGCCAGTAGCGGCAGCGACAGCGCGATCTGCGCCATCACCAGCACACGCCGCGTGCGATCGCGCGTGAGGCCGCCCGCGGCATGCGACTGTCGCAGCGCTCTCACGGGATCGACGCGCGTCGCACGAATGGCCGGCAGCAGGCCGAAGAGCAGACTCGTGAGCAGCGACAGGGCGAGCGTGAACAGCAGCAATCGTCCGTCGATCCGTTCTGCTGTCGGGGGCAGCGGGAATCGCCGCATCAGTCCCATCGTCCACTGCGCGACGACGATGCCGGCCGTGCCGCCGCCGAGCGCGAGCAACAGACTCTCGGTGAGCTGTTGTCGTGCGATCCGCCACGATCCGGCGCCGAGCGACAGGCGCATGGCGAGATCGCGCTGCCGCGCCACGCCGCGCGCGAGCAGCAGATTCGCGACGTTCGCGCACGCGATCAGCAGGACGAGCGCGGAGACGACCGCCAGCCACAGCGGCAGCAGGTCCCCGCTTCTCGCCGGGCCAGGATTTTGGCCTCTCAGAACGATCGGCGTCATCCGTACTTCAGGCGTTGGATCGAGATCGGGCGTCGCTCGAGCGGCTTCGCGGAGCGCGGATGCCGCTTCGAGGTCAGCCGCCGATTCGTCCCCGCCGCGCGCCAGCCGCGCGACGAAATGCATCCCAAGCGTGTTGGTTCGCCAGTCCTCGCCGCTCTCGAGGCCGACCGCCCGCGCGCTCGACGGCGGCACCCACACATCGACCGGATCCGCGTCGATGCCGATGAAGCCTGCGGGCATCACGCCGACGATCTCCACGAGCGCGCCGCCTAGCTGCGCGTGCGTGCCGACGACGTCGTCAACGCCGCCGAATCGCGTCGTCCACGACTCGTGGCTGATGAGCACGGCCGCGGGCGCGCCTGGCTGATCGTCCTGCGGCCCGAAGAGCCGGCCGCGCGCCGGCGGCACACCCATCACGCGGAAGAAGTCCGCGCCGGCGAGACTCGCGTGGACGGAGCGCGCGTCCGCACCGCGGCCGAGGCTGACGAGCGTCGGCGAGGTGTACGCCGCGACACCGGCCAACGCGGCGGTCGACGTGCGCGGCTGGATCGCAACGGCGTCATTCCAGAAACCAGGTCCGCCATCGTGGCCCGTCGTCATCGTGCCGCTGTCGCGGGCGATGAACAATCGCCGGAGCGATGCGGCGTCACGCACGCCGACCGGCGCTCTCAAGAACAGTGCATCGACGACGCTGAAGACGGCGGTCGTGCCGCCGATGCCGAGCGCGAGTGTGACGACGACGGCGAGCGTGAAGCCTGGAGCACGGCGCATCTGCCGCAGCGCGTGACGCACGTCCTGCGTGACGTCGGCGAGCCACATGGTCATGCCCGCGCCGACGGCCTGTTCGCGATACGCCGTCGGATTGCCGAAGCGGCGGCGTGCATCGTGACGTGCGAGATCGTCGTCGAGCCCATCCGCGCGCGCCGCGTCCTCGAGCAGCGCGACGTGCGTGGCGATTTCGTCCTGCAGCTCGCGCTCG
>CAZNMF010000267.1:0-1781 GCA_964573795.1 uncultured Solibacteraceae bacterium | reverse complement strand
CGGCCTCGTGCAGAACGACATCAAGCGCGTGCTCGCGTACTCGACGGTCTCGCAGCTCGGCTACATGTTCCTGGCGATGGGCGTCGGCGCGTTCGCCGGCGGCATCTTCCATCTCTACACGCACGCGTTCTTCAAGGCGCTGCTGTTCCTCGGCTCCGGCGCGGTGATTCACGCGCTGCACGGCGAGCAGGACCTGCGGCACATGGGCGGCCTGAAGTCGGAGCTGCCGATCACGTACTGGACGTTCCTCGTCGGCACGCTCGCCATTGCCGGCGTGCCGCTCCTGTCCGGCTTCTTCTCGAAGGACGAGATCCTCTGGCAGACGTTCGCCCACGGCCACACGATCCTCTGGGCGATCGGCATCGTCACAGCGTTCCTGACGGCGACGTACATGTTCCGGTTGCTGTATCTCGCGTTCTTCGGGACGCGGCGTGAGGCATCAGCCGCGGCGCATGGGCACGACGCGCACGACGACGCGCATGGACACGGCGCAGCCGCGGCGCACGGGCACCACGGGGGCCATTTGCACGACGCTCCGCCCGCGATGGCGATCGCGCTCGTCGTGCTGGCCATCGGATCGGTCTTCGCCGGCTACGTCGGCATTCCGAACGCGGTCGTACACGGCGGCAACCGGATCGAGGCGTTCCTCGAGCCGAGCTTCCATGCGATTGGCGCGCCCGAGCCGGCGACGGCTCCGGGCGCCATCGAGGCGGCCGAGCCCGCCGAGCCCGCGCACGACACGAGCACCGAGTTCTCGCTGATGGCGCTCTCGACGATCGTCGCGCTCGCCGGCATCGGGCTCGCCACGGTGATCTACCGTCAGCGCGAAGGGATGGCCGCCGCCATCGCCGCGCGCTTCAGCGGTCTCCATCGTCTGCTGCTCAACAAGTACTACGTCGACGAGGCGTATGACGCGGCCGTCGTGCGGCCGATCGAGCGCACGTCGACGACGCTGCTGTGGCGCGGCGTCGATGCCGGCCTGATCGACGGCACGGTCAATGGCGTCGGTCTGGTCGTCCGCGGCTGGAGCGCGGTGCTGCGCCGGCTGCAAACCGGATCCGTGCGCGCGTACGCGATGTCCTTCTTCGTCGGCGTGGTCGCGATTGTGGGGTATTACCTGTGGCGCTAGGAACGCGTATCGAGGTTCGCTGCGCTTTTCGGAGGGGCGGACCTTCAGGTCCGCCCGTTGTGGCCGAACCTGAAGGTTCGGCCCTCCGAATCGGTCTCTTCGAACTTTTGCGGGAGGCCGCGTGCTGACGTCCCTCGTCGTGCTGCCGATCGTCGGCGGTCTGCTCGTCCTGCTGCTCGGCAAGGGCCGCGACGGCCTGGCGCGGCAGCTCGCGCTGGCGGTCTCGCTCGTGGTGTTCGCGATCAGCGTCGCGATCTGGGCGCGCTTCGACGCGTCGCCCGCCGCGGCGGCGTACCAGTTCGTCGAGCAGCACAGTTGGCTGCCGGACTTCGGCGTCTCCTACCACGTCGGCATCGACGGCATCAGTCTGCTGCTCGTCGTCCTGACGACGTTCCTGACGCCGATCGCGCTCCTGTGCTCGTGGGAGTCGGTCGACGAGCGCGTGCGCGAGTTCTCGTTCTTCATGCTGCTGCTCGAAGCGGCGATGATCGGCGTGTTCATCTCGCTCGATCTGTTCCTGTTCTACGTGTTCTGGGACGCGATGCTGATCCCGATGTACTTCCTGATCGGCATCTGGGGCTACGACCGGCGCATCTACGCGAGCATCAAGTTCCTGCTCTACACGATGGCCGGCAGCGTGCTCATGCTCCTG
>CAZNMF010000266.1:0-4162 GCA_964573795.1 uncultured Solibacteraceae bacterium | reverse complement strand
TTGACGCCGACGCCGACGGTGTTGCGGCAGAGATGCCGGCGTCCGGCACGGCAGTTGCGGCAGTGACCGCACGTCACGTGACCTTCGCCCGCGACGCGATCGCCTGGACGCAGCCCGGCGACCTCGCTGCCGACCTCGACGATCTCACCGCAGAACTCGTGGCCGACGACCATCGGCACCGGGATCGTCTTCTGCGCCCACGCGTCCCAGTTGAAGATGTGGAGATCGGTGCCGCAGATCGACGCGCGCCGCACGCGGATCAGCACGTCGTTGTGCCCGATCGACGGCTCGGGCACGTCCTGCATCCAGATGCCGCGCTCGGCGCGGGCTTTGACGAGAGCCTTCATGGAGTCCTTTGGAGATCCTTGCAAACTTCGAACTGCGAACTTCGAACTTCGACTTCGTGTGACTAGACGATGCCCAATTCGCGTCCCACACGCGTGAACGCGTCGACGGCGCGCTCGAGATGCGCGCGCGTGTGCGCGGCCGACATCTGCGTGCGGATCCTGGCCTGGCCTTTCGGTACGACCGGAAATGAAAACCCGATCACGTAGACGCCTTCCGCGAGCAGGCGATCTGCCATCGCGACCGCGACCTTCGCGTCGCCGAGCATGACCGGGATGATCGGATGCTCACCCGGCGGCAGCGTGAAACCCGCCGCGGTCATGTGCTCGCGGAAGAACCGCGCGTTGTCGAAGAGCCGATCGCGCAGCGTCGTGTCCGCTTCGACGAGATCCAGTGCTTTGATCGCGGACGCCGCGACCGGCGGCGGGATGCTGTTCGAGAACAGGTACGGTCGCGAGCGCTGTCGCAGCCACGCGACGATCTCGCGGCGTCCGGACGTGTACCCGCCGCTGCCGCCGCCGAGCGCCTTGCCGAGCGTGCCCGTGAGGATGTCGATGCGGGACAGCACGCCGCAGTGCTCGTGCGTGCCGCGGCCGTGCGCGCCCATGAAGCCGACCGCGTGCGAGTCGTCGACCATGACGAGCGCGTCGTAGCGCTCGGCGAGATCGCAGATGGCGTGCAGCTTCGCGATCGTGCCGTCCATCGAGAACACGCCGTCGGTCGCGACGAGGCGCGTGCGCGCGCCGGCCGCCTCGCGGAGCGCGCGCTCGAGATCGGCCATGTCGCCGGTCGTGTAGCGCAGGCGCTGCGCCTTGCAGAGCCGGATGCCGTCGATGATGCTCGCGTGGTTGAGCGAGTCGCTGATGACCGCGTCGCTCTCGTCGAGCAGCGTCTCGAACAGGCCGCCGTTGGCGTCGAAGCAGGACGAGTAGAGGATCGTGTCCTCGGTGCCGAGGAACCGACTGAGACGCGATTCGAGCTCGCGGTGGATCGCGTGCGTGCCGCAGATGAAGCGCACCGAGGCCATGCCGTAGCCGTGGCGATCGACCGCATCGCGCACGGCCGCGCGAATCTCCGGATGATTCGCGAGCCCGAGATAGTTGTTCGCGCACAGATTGATGACGTCAGGGCCATCGTCGACGCGCACGACGGCGTCTTGCGGCGTCGTGAGCACGCGTTCCTGTTTGAAGAGGCCTTCGTCGCGGAGTTTGGCGGTGTCGGCAGCGAGTCGCGCCAGGGTCGGGTTCGTCACGGCGGGAAATATCATATGCGGCTACGGGCTACGGGCGGCGGTCCGCGGGCGATCGCGGGCGGCCACAGGGGGCCGCCCGTACATCAGCAACACTGTAGGGGCCGCCCCCGTGGCGGCCCGATATCGTTACCGCTGCGCCAAGCGGCATATTTGACCCACCAAGCGTTGTCGGACAAAATGTATGACATGAGCAGGGCTACCGTATCCGTGCGAGAGCTCCAGCAGAATCTCAAGAAGGTCATGGGGCGTGTGGAGCGCGGCGAGACCGTCGAGGTCACGAGGCGTCGAAGGCCGATCGCCAGGTTGGCGCCTGTGAGGCCAGCGGCTCCGGCCGAGGCATGGCCCGATCTGGAAGCCAGGACGCGGGCTGTATTCGGCGACCGCGTTCTGCGGTCGGGAGGCTCGGCCGTCGTCATCGGCGATCGTGGCGACCGGTGACGACGTACGTCGATTCGAGCGCCCTTGTCGCCGTGTATGTCCCGGAGTCCTTCTCCGGTCCCGCCAGGGCGGCGGTGCGCGGGGCGGGGCAGTTGCCATTTACGGTGCTGCACCGATTGGAAGTTCCGAACGCGTTCGAGCTGCTCGTCGGCCGAGGCCTGTTGACGCGCGACGAGAGCCGTGTGGTGCACCGGCAACTGCACGAGGACATCGAGAGTCAGCGTCTGCTGTCGATTGCGGTCGATCTCGATCACGTCTTCGACACTGCGGCTGACCTTTCGCGTGAGCACACCGCGAAGCTGCTCACCCGAAGTCTGGACCTCCTTCATGTCGCCGCGGCCCACACTCTGCAGTGCACGCGATTCGTGTCCGCTGACGATCGGCAGCTCGCCGTCGCCAAGGCGAGCGGTCTCGCGGTCGTCGACATCAAGCGCGGACGTCGACCGAAGCGGTAACTACGGCCCGTCGCGCCGTCAATCAGCGCCACTGTTGCAGCAGCCGCAGCGATTCCTCCCACAACCGATCCGCACTGACAGGATCGAGCGCGTGCGGCGCGACGCCGGCGATGTCTTTCTCGCCGGGCGCGAGCGCGCGGGCTTCCTGGCCGTCGGCGAAATAGCGTCCGGTCACGCCATCGACGAGCGGTGAGGCCGCCAGCAGCACGGACGTCGCCGCGCCTTGCGCGACGGTCTTGCGCTGGTCGATCGGCGTCTTCATGCCACCGACGTGCCGCTGCAGCGGCGTCGGAATCGCGCCGGGCATCAGCGCGTTCGCGGTGATGCCGTCGTCGGCCCATCGCGCCGCCGCGCCGACGACGAACAGCACGTTCGCGGTCTTCGATTGTCCGTACGCGAGGATCGGATCGTACGGCCGCCGATCGAAATGGATGTCGTCGAAGACGACGGGTGAGACCTGATGCGAGCTCGAGCTCACGACGACGATGCGCGCGTGTCCAGCGGCGGTGAGCGCATCGTGGAGCGCGAGCGTCAGCGCGAAGTGGCCGAGATGGTTGACGGCGAACTGCATGTCCCAGCCTTCGCGCGTCTTGCGATCGGGCGGGGCCATGATGCCGGCGTTGTTGATCAACACGTGCAGCGGCCCGCGCCAGGCCGCCGCGCAGGCGGCGATCGATTCTCGGTCGAGGAGATCGAGATGGACGATGTGGACCGCGCGATCCAATCCCATGTCCGCGAGCGCGCGCGCCGCCGCGTCTACGTCCCGCACCGCGACCGTCACGTCCGCCCCCGCGCCCGTGAGCACGCGCGTGGTCTCGAGCCCGATCCCCGACGCGCCGCCGGTGATCAGCACGCGCCGGCCGGTCAGATCGATACCGGCGATGACCTCGTCAGCGGTGGAGTGGAAGGAGAAGGGCGTGCGGAGCGGCATGCAAGCGAGAGGGAAGGATGTCGGCCCCACAAGCGTTATTCGAGGACGACGTCTTCGAGCGAGCGAATATGCGGCGCAAGGAGCGGATGCTCTGCGAGCTTCCGTGCGAACCTGTCGTCGCCGGTGACGACCTGTGTCTCGAGGCGGATGGCCAGCGTCAGATACGTTGCGTCGTAGACGGTGATGTCGGTTGCGACCGCCAATGCATGTGCGTCCGAAACGAGCGCGCGCATCGACACGGCCTCGACGGCGATCGTCGAGATGTCGGTCACCAGGCGTCGCGCGTCCTCCGGTGTCAGCTCTCCTCGTCGAACCTTTTTCCACATGGCGTTGCCGGCCTCAGGAAAGATCAGCTCGGGCGCGACGTAGTCATGTGCGACGTGAAGCCATTTCCGAGCAGCTTCGGAATGGACTTCCGGCACGAGCCACTTGACGACCAGACTGGCGTCGACGACGAAGACGCTCACCGAGCGTCTCGATCGTCCCGGATGAGCTCAGCGCTGTCGGAGTGATTCGAGCGGCCGAGCCGCTTCAGCCATTTGGCGGAGAGACGACGCGTCTCGGCCAGATTGCGGGTCGTCGCGCGGCGCAGGATATCGTGGATTTCCGCCTGCAGGGACCGGTGGTTCGCCTTGGCCGCCGCCTTGAGCTGTGTCAGGACGTCGTCATCGAGGTCGCGAACCAGGACATCGGGCATGGCTATCCTCGACCGGATGGTATCACAGTGATATCGCGTCGGCC
>CAZNMF010000265.1:0-4735 GCA_964573795.1 uncultured Solibacteraceae bacterium | reverse complement strand
CCGATCGGGGGAGCCGTATCTGGTCCATCCCCTCGAAGTCGCCGACATCCTCGCGGATATGCGTTTGGACGTCGTGGCCATCGCCGCCGGTCTGCTGCACGACATCGTCGAGGACACGCCGAACACGATCGAGAAAGTGCGAGAGCTGTTCGGCGAGCAGGTCGCGCACGTCGTCGAAGGCGTGACCAAGCTGTCGAGCCTGCAGTTCGCGTCGAGCTAAGAGCGGCAGGCCGAGAGCTTCCGCAAAATGCTGATGGCGATGGTGGATGACATCCGCGTCATCCTCGTGAAGCTCGCCGATCGGCTGCACAACATGCGGACGCTGCAGCACTTGCCCGAAGAGCGCCGTGCGCGCATCGCGCAGGAGACGCGCGACATCTACGCGCCGCTCGCCAACCGGCTCGGCATGAGCAAGATCAAGAACGAGCTCGAAGAGCTGGCGTTCAAGTATCTCGAGCCGGCCGCGTACCAGGCGCTGCACGAAGACGTCGAGCGCAAGCGCCAGGCGACCGAGGGACTGATCGACGCGCTCATCCGTCAGCTCGACGCGCGTCTGAAGGAGGCGCAGCTGCCCGTCGTGCGCATCGACGGCCGGATCAAGCGCCTGTGGTCGATCCATCAGAAGCTGCAGCGGCAGCGGATCTCGCTCGATCAGGTCTACGACTTCATCGCGCTGCGCGTCATCACCACCAGCGTCAAGGACTGCTACGGCGTGCTCGGGATCATCCACCAGATGTGGTCGCCCGTGCCCGGCCGGTTCAAGGACTTCATCGCGATGCCGCGGCCGAACGGCTACCAGTCGCTGCACACGTCGGTGCTCGGCGACGGCGGCGTTCCCTTCGAGGTGCAGATTCGCACCGAGGACATGCACCGCATCGCCGAGGAAGGCATTGCGGCGCACTGGAAATACAAGGAAGGCCGCGTCGGCGCCGAGCGCGACGAGCAGTACTTCGCGTGGCTGCGGCGTCTGCTCGAGCTCCAGCAGGAGGTGCGCGATCCGCAGGAGTTCATGCAGAACCTCCGGATCGAGCTCTATCCGGAGGAGGTCTACATCTTCACGCCGAAGGGCGAGGTGAAGTCGCTGCCCCGCGGTGCGACGCCGGTCGACTTCGCGTACCTCGTCCACACCGACATCGGCCATCAGTGCGTCGGCGCGCGCATCAACGGCCGGATGGTGCCGCTGCGCACGCGGCTGAACAACGGCGACATCGTCGAGATCCTGACGCAGCCGGGACACGCGCCGAGCCGGGACTGGCTGAACTTCGTCGCGACGTCTCGTGCACGCAACAAGATCCGGCATTTCATCCAGTCCGAGGAGAAAGCGCGCAGCGTCGAGCTCGGCCGGCGGCTGTTCGACAAGGACGTGCGGCGATTCGCCGTCGATCGCGCACTGCTGACCGACGAGGCGCTGTCGAAGGTCGCGGGCGATTTCGGATCGACGAAGGTCGACGACCTCTACGCGGCGATCGGCTACGGCAAGGTTACGGTTCGCGCGGTGTTGACGCGGCTGGTCGGACAGGATCAGCTCAAGGAGCGGGAGCCAGAAGCCGGCGCGCCGGCCTCGTCGGCAACGAAACGTCCGGGGGCGGGCGCCGACGAGCACAAGATCAAGGTGCGCGGCATCGACGACATCATGGTGTTCCGCGCGCGCTGCTGCAATCCAATCCGCGGCGAGCAGATCGTCGGCTACATCACGCGTGGCAAGGGCGTGTCGGTGCACTCGGCCACCTGTCCGAACGTGCTCAACCTGCTCTTCGATCCCGAGCGGCGCATTGCCGTCGAGTGGGATTCGGGGACGGACGCGCTGCCGTACACCGTCAGACTCAAGATCAGCGTCGAAGATCGCCGCGGCATTCTCGCCGACGTCACGTCCTGCATCGCCGGCATCAACACGAACATCAAGGACGTGGAAGCGACGGTCGGCGAGGATCACCGCGGATCGATCCGGATGACCGTGGAGATCAGCGACGTGCGGCACCTCGATCGCGTGATGAAGTCGATCAAGAGCGTCGACGGCGTGCTGGCGGTGGAGCGCGCGACGAGATGAGCTCGTCGCGACACGCCTGATGAGCCCGTCGCGACACGCTCTTCGGAGCGCCGGACCTTCAGGTCCGGCGGAGTCAGACCTTCAAGTCCGGGGATCGGCCGGCGCGAGATCCGCAATCACGTCGATCTCGATGCGCGCGTCCTTCGGCAGCCGCGCGACCTGCACGGTGGCGCGCGCCGGAAACGGCTCGCGGACGAACGTCGCGTAGATGGCGTTCATCGCCGCAAAATCCGACAGATCGGTGAGATAGACCGTGGTGCGGACCACGGCGTCGAAGCCCGCCCCGGCCGCCTCGAGGATGGCCTCGAGGTTGCGCAGCACCTGGCGCGTCTGCGCGTCGATGCCGCCGGGCACCAGCGCCCCTGTCGCGGGATCCAGCGGAACCTGCCCGGAGACGAAGAGCAGGTGGCCGGCACGGATGGCCTGGCTGTACGGCCCGATTGCCGCCGGCGCGTGCGGGGTCGTCACGGCCTGGCGCGCCATGGGACGACCCCTAGGCCGCCTTGACGACCTTGTTCGACCGGATGCATCGCGTGCAGACGCGGATGCGCCGGATGCCGCCGTTGATCAGCGCGCGCACGGTCTGGAGGTTCGGCTCGAACCGGCGGGCTCGGACGTTATGGGCGTGGCTGACGATCCGGCCGACGACCGGACCCTTGCCGCAAATCTCACACTGCTTGGCCATGATGACTCACATCGGCGGGGCAATCCCGCGTAGCAAAAACGCCCCAGTATAGCAGAGCGTTCGAGTGCGTCTGATGGCGACCGAAAAGAACCGATTTCGGAGAGGCAACGTCTAACGCTTCACACTACGAGGTCCGGGCCGTTGGAACTTCGGTTCCTTCATGCCGGGACTCGCGGACGTGCTGGTGGCGGGATGTGGAAGGAATGACACCCGCACGTGACGGCCACGAGGTGCCAAGCGGGCTTGCAGTGATTTCTCGATTCTGCTAGTATTGGCATTTTTATTGCTTGTGCAGGAAACCATCATAAGACCCTTGGGGCACGTCGACTGAGAGGGGGGCGCAATGAGTTCCAAAATGACCACGAATCAGATGGCCGGTGCGCGTTACACCGAGTTGAAGCGCATCCTCGAAGATCGCCGGCGCGAAATCCTCAACGAGGTCCAGGAAAAGATGCGCGATGTCCGCGCCTTCGGGGCGTCCGGTGAAGGCCAGGGCGTCCTCGACGCCGCCGAGACGTCGGAAGCCGACATCCAGGACGACATCGAGCTCGCGCTCATCCAGATGAAGTCCGAGACGCTTCACAAGATCGAGGAGGCCCTCACCCGGCTCGACGAGCGCACCTACGGGTACTGCTTCGAGTGCGGCGACGAGATTTCCGAGCGTCGCCTCCGCGCGCTGCCCTTCGCGGTCCGCTGCAAGGACTGCGAGGAGGCGCGTGAGCTGGCCGAGCAGCGCGAGCGCACGCTGACGCAGCGTCGCTCGGCGGGCTTCCTGATCGATTTGAACTGAGCCCGGCGTTTCCTTCGCTTTAGTCGCGCAGGTTCCGCCGGACGGCGGGGCTTGCGCGACCCGATCGCGGCTTTCCCCCCGTCACTCATCAGCAAGGCACGACCGGTCAGCGTCCACGCTGACCTTCGGCGCCACGGCGCTCGCTGCGGTGTCGAATCAGAAAGGGGATTGTCATGGCAGACCAGGTGACACGCGTCGAGACCAGCACATCGGAACGGTCGTTCTCCGTTCCTGCGGACGTGCCGGTGCTTCCGCTTCGCGACACGGTCCTGTTCCCGAATTCCTTCATGCCGCTCGCGGTGGCGCGCGAATCGTCCGTCAAGCTCATCGACGAGGCGATCGCCAGCGCAAAGGTCATCGGCGTGTTCACGCAGAAGGATCCGGGACAGGAGGATCCAGGCGAGGCCGATCTGCACGAGATCGGCACGCTCACCCACATTCACAAGATGTTCAAGCTGCCCGACGGCAGCCTTCGGCTCATCGTGCAGGGCCTCACGCGCATCCGGTTGACGCATGTGCTCGCCACGCGTCCGTACCTCCGCGCCGAGATCAGCGAGGTGCCCGACCTCGTCCGCGAGTCCGACGCGCTGGAGATCGACGCGCTCGAGCGCAACATCCGTGCGAACTTCGGCCAGGTGGTCCAGTTGTCGCCGGTGCTCTCCGAGGATCTCACCGCGCTGGCGGCCAACATCACGGACATCGCGCGCCTGGCCGACTTCATCGCGTCGAGCCTGAGCACGATCAACACGGCGACGCGCCAGGAGCTGCTCGCGACGTCCGAAGTGCGCGCGCGCCTCGACCAGCTCAACCGCATCCTGACGAAAGAGCTCGAGGTCCTCGAGCTCGGATCGAAGATCCAGTCGCAGGTGCAGTCCGAGGTCGGCAAAGGGCAGCGCGAGTACTTCCTGCGCGAGCAGATGAAGGCGATCCAGAAGGAGCTCGGCGAGGGCGACGACCAGGCCAAGGAGCTCGACGATCTGCGCGCCAAGATCGACGCCGCGGGCATGCCCGACGAGGTGAAGAAAGAAGCGTTGCGCGAGCTCGATCGGCTGTCGAAGATGCCCGCTGCCGCGGCGGAGTACACCGTCGCACGGACCTACATCGACTGGCTCGTCGCGCTGCCGTGGGCCAAACGGACCGACGAGGTCATCGATCTCGTGCGGACCAAGCAGGTGCTCGACGCCGATCACTCCGGCCTCGATCGCCTCAAGGA
>CAZNMF010000264.1:0-4798 GCA_964573795.1 uncultured Solibacteraceae bacterium | reverse complement strand
CCCGACTCGCATTTCTTCAAGCCATGTGCCACGAGCGCGTGTGCGCGTGTCGTCGCCCGACGGCGCGCGCGCACGACGCGCGTCGCGCGCCGTGCGTAACTTCTTCGCGTGCGTCAGACGGGACGCCGTCCCTGGATGATGCGGATGAGCACCATGGCGATCGCAATCAGCAACAGCACATGGATGAATCCGCCGAGCGTGTACGAGCTCACCATCCCCAGCAGCCACAGCACGAGGAGCAGCACCAGAATGGTTGTCAGCATGAGAAGCTCCTTGTCTCGAACGCGCTCGCCGCATGACGAACGCTCGCGGGCGGTATTGCACGTGTCGTGCCCGGCGGGACGAAGCACGTCCGGCGCGGCGGCGGCAGGGCCCTACCGAGGAATGGAAGGGCCTTGCCCATTCCGCGACGCCCGGCCTCGAGCCGTGGCAAGATGGAGCCGTACGTCCTGATCGTCATGCCGGTCGAGCTTCCAGATCTGCTCTCCGTGCTCGCGCACGAGCTTCGCAGTCCTCTGAGCGTCCTGCAGGGCTACATCCGCTTGCTGCAGCGCGACCGGACGCCGGGCGATCCCGAAACGAACATGCTTGCGTCGATGCTGGATTCGACCGGCCGGCTGGCTGCGATCGGACGTCAAGCCTCCGATCTCGCCGTCTTCCTGAAATCGCCCGCGTCGGCCGGACGCCAGGTCACGGTCGAGGCGCTCGTCGCCGAGATCGCCAGGCGCGTGTCGAGCGGCGTGACCATCGAGCCCTGCGGCGACTCCGCGGCGGAGGCGACGATCGCCACGTCGCACGACGAGCTGCTGGCCGGCGCGATTTCTGCTTTGACGGATCTCGTCATGCGCGACAGCGGCGAGAAGGCTGCGGTGGTCGCGGTGTGCGCGTCCGACGCGGACGTCCGCGTCACCATCGCGCCCGGCACGGAGCCCGGCCAGGCGACGGTCGATGCGGCCGGCGGCGGCACGTGCGTCGCGTTCGATCGCGGCGGGCTCGGACTGTCGCTCGTCGTCGCCTCGTACGTGCTCGAGGCGCACGGCGCGCGCACGACCGCGCACGGCGGCGGCCGGATCGTCGTGCATCTTCCAGCGGAGCGGCCCTCATGACGCCGACCCGAATCGCCATCGTCGACGACGACCCCGCGTTCGCCGAGTACTTGTCGACGCTGCTCACGGCGTGGGGCTATGACGTGAGCCGCTTCTCGAGCGGACCGGAGCTGCTGCGCGCGCTCGGCAGCGGCCAGCCGCCCGACGTCGTGCTGCTCGACGTGCTGATGCCGCAGATGGACGGGCTCGAGACGCTGAAGGCCGCGCGCGCCGCGCATCCCGCGCTGCAGGTCATCATGCTGTCCGGCACGCAGGTCCCGTCGACGATCGTCGACGCCGTCCGCTTCGGCGCGGTCGACTACGTCGTCAAGCCCGACGATCCGGAAGGGCTGGGCGAAGCGGCGCTCGAGATCGCGATCCGCAACGCGGCAGAGAAGGTGCGGCTGACGAGCGAGGTCGCGCGCCTCCGCGCGCAGGTCGCCGACGATCCCGACGGCGCGCAGCCCTGCTGGGGCGCGGGCCTGCCGATGCGCAACGTGCTGACGATGGTCGAGCGCGTGGCGGAGAGCGACGTGAGCGTGCTGATCTCCGGCGAGAGCGGCGTCGGCAAGGAGGTCATCGCGCGCGAGCTGCACCGCCGGTCGACGCGGCGCGCGCACCAGTTCATCAAGGTGAACTGCGCGGCGCTGCCCGCCGAGCTGCTCGAGAGCGAGCTGTTCGGCCACGAGCGCGGCGCGTTCACCGGCGCGCAGGTCATGCGCATCGGCAAGTTCGAGTTCGCCAACGAAGGCACGATCCTGCTCGACGAGATCGGCGAGATGCCCGCCTCGCTCCAGGCGAAGCTACTGCACGTGCTGCAGGATCGCGAGTTCACGCGCCTCGGCAGCAACCGGCCCGTGTCGGTCGACGTCCGCGTCATCGCCGCGACCAATCGCGACCTCGAGCAGATGATCCGCGCCGGCACGTTCCGCGAGGATCTCTACTATCGCCTGCAGGTGATCGAGATCCGCGTGCCCGCGCTGCGCGATCGGCGCGACGAGATCGTGCCGCTCGCCGAGTTCTTCCTGATCAAGTACGCCGCGCGGTACGGCCGCACCGCGCTCCGGCCGTCGGCGAAGCTGCGCGAGGCGTTCCTGGCCTATCCGTGGCCGGGCAACGTGCGCGAGCTGGAGAACGTCATCAAGCGCTTCGTCATTCTCCAGGACGAAGAGCTGGTGCTCGCCGAGCTGCAACGCCCGCGCGCGTTCGAGCCCGGGCTCCACGGCGACGCCGGCGCGCACGACGTCACGGCCCACGCCGAACGCGAGCCGCGACCGGCGCTGAACGGCGAACGTCCGGTCAGCGCAACCGCGCCCGCCGACGAGGCCGCGTCGACGGCCGGCGTGTCGCTGCCCGAGCTGGCCCGTCGCGCCTCCATCGCCGTGGAGCGCCAGGCGATTCAACAGACGCTCGATCAGTTTCGCTGGAACCGCCGCAAAGCGGCGCGCGCGCTCGGCGTCAGCTATAAGACGCTGCTCAACAAGATGAAGGAGTGCGGGATCACCGCACCGGCGGACTAGACGCGAATGCGCCTGCTGCGTGGAACGATCCTGGTGTGTGCGGCGCTCGTCGCGACGGGCGCCACGGCGCTTGCGATCCGCACGTCTCCTCTTCACGCGCAGCAACAACCGCGGAGCGTCACGGTTCGCGGCCGCGTCGTCGACGATGCAGGCGGTGCACCGGTCGCGGCGGCGGCCGTGACGCTCACGACCCGCGATCGCGCGTCGCGTGCCTCGGAGACGACGCTCGCCGAAACGACGGCCGACGGACGGTTTTCGTTCACGGTTCCCGCGCGCCCCGCATCGGCGGCGCTGCTCGTGCAGGCGGCCGGCTATCTACCCGGCTATCTCGGCCAGCTCGGCGCGCAGGACATCGCCGCCGCGCGAGTGACTGTCGACGTGTTGGGCGTCGACGGCCGCGATCTCGAAGTGCGCCTCACGCGCGAAGGCGTCATCAGCGGCACCGTGCGCGATCGGGATGGTCAGCCCGTCGTTCGCGCCGACATCGTCGCACTGGCGAAGACGTACACCGGCGCCGGCTGGCGCTGGATCGCAGCGCGGTCGCGGAGCGAGCGCAGCGACGATCGCGGCCTGTATCGCGTCGACCAGTTGCCGCCGGGCGACTACATCGTGGCGATTCGCCGGCGGACGCAAGGTGCGCAAGTGACGTACGCGCCGTCTTCCCTGAGCGTGACGGGCGCCAACGTCGCGCGGCTTCGCGCCGGCGGTGAGGCGACCGCCGACGTCGATCTCGATCGCGATCTGCCCGACGGACGACTCGACGGACGGATCACGGGCCCGCCGGATGCGCTCGGCGGCCTCGTCATTCGCCTTACACAAGCCGACGAATCGGCCGGCGTCGATCCGTTCCCGATGACGGCGGAGACCGGCCCCGATGGACGCTTCGAATTCGCCCACGTCGCGCCAGGGGCCTACCGCCTGCGTGCGTGGCGCTTTCCGCCGCAATCCAATGCGTTCACCGCCAGTGGCGATTTCTTTCGGACGATCACGTTCTACGGTCCTCGCGCGGGCGTCGAGCTGACGCCACCGCCGGCCGATCCCACGTGGATCGTCGACGAGCCCGTCGTCGTCGAGCCCGGACGTCCCGCGACGATCGACGCCACGCTGCGGCCCGGTGGACGCGTGAGCGGACGCGTGCGTTTCGATGGAGCCTCACCGCCAGCGAGCGATCGCTTCACGACGATTCCCATCGATGTGCGGCCCGCCGACGGACGCGATCTCGGCCAGCTCCCGCAGACGCGAGTCGAGAAGGACGGCACCTTTCGTACCGCCGGCCTGCCACCCGGCGACTACGTCATCTTCGTTCATCCGTCCGCAGCCGGCATCGCGGACTGGACGATGACGTCGATGCGTGTGGGCGGACGGGAGACGATCGGCGCCGCCCTGTCGATCCAGGGCGACGTGTCGGACGTCGTCGTCACCCTCGTCGATCGCGTGACGACGATCGCCGGCACGGTCGGCGGTGTGCAGGCGCGCGCCGACCGTACGCGTGTGATTGTCTTTCCGCAATACCGCGCCGAGCGGAGCCAGTACCTCATCGTCCCGGATCTCCGGCGCGTGAAGCAGGCGTTCGTCGGCGCCGACGGCCGCTTCACGACGACCGTTCTGCCCGGCGACTACTACGTCGCCGCGGTCGACGGCGAGATGCCGGACGCGTGGATGACGCCCGAATGGCTCGAGCCCCTCGTGGCTGACGCGGCCGCCGTCAGCGTGGCGCTCGGCGATACGCGCCAGGTCCAGGTCCCGCGAGTACACGGCGCACGATAGCCGACCTCTCCACCGCATCCGAAAACGGCTATATTCGGCAGCATGCTCGCATCGACGCGGCTCGCGCGCCTCGCCGTCGTGTGCCTGACGGCCTGCGTGCTGGGCGCGGCGTCCGCGCAGCTCGACGGCCGGCAAGCGCCCCGCGCGAGTGACGCGACCGCGGCCCTCTCCGGCGACGTCGTCGAACGGACGTCATCCACAGATGTCGCGCCGCTCGCGGGCGCGACGGTGCGTTTGACGAGCGACGACGGCTCGTCGCGATCGGCGACGAGCGACGCCGCCGGACGCTTTCAGTTCGATCGGCTGCCTGCGGGCCGGTACCTGCTCAGCGCCGAGAAGCCCGCGTACGTTCGCATGGCGTACGGCGCGACTCGATTCGCACAGCCAGGCACGCCGATCGTTCTTGGCAGCGCCGACCGCGCCGGC
>CAZNMF010000263.1:0-10619 GCA_964573795.1 uncultured Solibacteraceae bacterium | reverse complement strand
GGACTGGTGTGGAACGCCGTCCGCGCGCAGCAGACGAAGGCCGGACGCCACGTCGCGATCTACTGGGACGGATCGATCCGTCTCGAAGTCGGCGTCGAGCTCTTCGGTCCGTTCACGGAACGCGACGATGTCGTGATCTCCTCGACGCCCGCGGGACTGACAGCGTGGACGACGCATTTCGGGCCGTACGGCGGGCTTGGCGCGGCGCACGATGCCGTGCGCGGCTGGTGCGCCGCCAATGGCCATCGCCTTGCCGGACCGAGCTGGGAGATCTACGGCCACTGGATCGACGCATGGAACGCCGACCCATCGCAGATCCGGACCGACGTCTTCCACCAGATCGCGGAGCGGTGATGGTGGCTGCAGGGCCGTCGTTCTCCGTGATCATTCCGGCGTTCAACGAACAGGACTCAGGTCGAAGCGGAGATGCGGCGCAAGTGGCTGACCGGATTCGGTCGGTAGCCTGGTCCCGGTCCGCGCAAGCTGCGCTTGACGAAGCCGTCAGCTACATCAATTTAGACTCACCCGCCAATGCCCAGCGCGTGCTGGTCGCAGCGCTCGCCGAGGCCGCGAGCCTCGAGAATTTTGCGGAGCGTGGACGAATCGTGCCAGAGCCGTCGCCTTCCTTCGGGGCGTTCGCGACTTCGCCACGTGGCGCAAAGATCAGGTCATCGACGAGTAGCCCGCCTCATCGCCTCCATACCCCGGACCAGCGTTGGCAAGGGCCGTGCGACGCGGCTATCGTAAGGGCGCTCCGGAGAATGGCCATGACCAACGATGACAAGACCGCCTCGTTTGCGGATCGCCGTACGTTTCTGAAGACGATGGGGGCTGCGACGCTTGCGATGGGGATGCCGATGCCGACTTTTGCTTCTGCCGCCAACGTGAGGTTCGGCGTCGACGTGTTCAGCCTCGGCCAGCAGAACTGGACGCCGTTTCAGGTGCTGGACTGGGCCGCGAAGACGAACGTCAAGCTGCTGCACTTCAGCGAAGTGCGATTCCTCGGGAGCCCGCGCTGGCAGGAGGCGCTGGCGCCCGACAACCTGAAGAAGATTCGCGACCGCGCCGACGAGCTCGGCCTCGAGCTCGAGATCGGCATGCGCTCGCTCTGCCCGACCTCGAGTGACTTCGCGAACGCGCAGCGCCAGGATCCGACGCTTGGCACCGCCGACGAGCAGATCGCGCGCATGCTCGTCGCCGCGAACGCGCTACGGTCGCCCATCGTGCGCTGCGTGCTCGGCACGCAGGCCGATCGCAACCCGCCGGGCATCGAGAGCCATCAGGCCGACATGATCAAAGTCCTGAAGGCCAATCGCTCGCGCATCATGGATGCCGGCGTCAAGCTCGCGATCGAAAATCACGCCGGCGATCAGCAGGCGCGCGAGCTGAAGCATCTGATCGAAGAGGCCGGCCCGGAATACGTCGGCGTCTGCCTCGACTCCGGTAATCCGGTGTGGACGATCGAGGATCCGCACCTCACGCTCGAGACGCTCGCGCCGTACGTGCTGACGAGCCACATGCGCGACAGCTATCTGTTCAACTCGCCGCAGGGCATCGCGGTGCAGTGGACGCGCATGGGCGACGGCAACATGGGCATGGAGGACTATCTCCGCACCTACATCGCCAAGTGCCCGGGCAAGGCCGTCTCGCTCGAGGTCATCGTCCAGAACACCTGGCGGATATTCAACTATCACGACCCGAACGCCTGGGCGCTCTATCAGACGACGCCCGCGCACGAGTTCGTGCGATTCCTCGCGCTGGCCGAGAAAGGCGAGCCGAAGCCGCTCCCGCCGCCTGGACAGGGCCGCGGACAGGGCGGAGGCGCCGGCCGCGGCGGTGGCGGTGCGCGGGGCGGCGGTGGCGCGCGCGGCGGTGGCGGCCGTGGCACGCCGAGCCCCGAGGCGCTCGCGCGCAATCTCGAGGACGTCGAGGCCAGCGTGCGTTGGACGCAGCAGTTTCTCGCGACGATCTAGTTCACCATGGAGTCGTGGAGGACATGGACGGAGACGAGTGACGTCGCGACCTGGCGCGCCGCTTTCAGCGGCGACGCGTGACGGAGAGTCTCACGGACATGAACGCGAGACCTCTCGTTCCAACGCGTTCGTGTCTGTGAGACTCTCCGCCACGCGCAGCCCGGCGTAGCCGGGCTCGCCAGGTCGCCTGCCTCCATGTCCTCCATGCCTCCATGTTGAATCGCTAGAGCAGGAACCCCGCGATCGTCGCCGTCATGAAGTTCGCGAGCGTGCCCGCGAACATCGCGCGCAGGCCGAGGCGCGCGAGATCCTGACGCCGGTTCGGCGCGAGCGGACCGATGCCGCCGAGCTGGATGCCAATCGATCCGAAGTTCGCGAAGCCGCACAGCGCGAACGTCGCGATCGTGAACGACTTCGGATCCAGCGTCGCCTTCATCGGCCCCAGCATCGAGTAGGACACGAACTCGTTCAGCACCATCCGCGTGCCCAGCAGATTGCCGATCGTGCCGGCGTCGCGCCACGGCACGCCCATCGCCCACGCCACCGGCGCGAACACCCAGCCGAAGATCTGCTGCAGGCTCAGGTGCGCCAGCCCGAGAATCACGTTCACGAGCGCGACGAGCGCGAGAAACGACACGAGCATCGCCGCCACGTTCAGCGCGAGGTGCAGGCCCTCGCTCGTGCCTCTCGCCGCCGCGTCGATCACGTTGACGTCCGTCCGCGGAACCTTCAGCTCGACCGCGCCCATCGTCTTCGGCGACTCGGTCTCCGGCACGAACATCTTCGCCATCATGATCGTGCCGGGCGCCGTCATGATCACGGCCGTGAGCAGGTGCTGCGCCTCGACGCCGAACGCGATGTAGGCCGCCATGATCCCGCCGGAGATGTGCGCCATGCCGGCCGTCATCACCGTCATCAGCTCGGACTGCGTCATCTCCGGCAGGTACGGCCGGATCGTCAGCGGCGCCTCGGTCTGGCCCATGAAGATGCTCGCCGCGACGTTCAGCGACTCCGCGCCGCTCGCGCGCATGACGCGGTGCATGACGATCGCCACGAGTCGGACGACGAGCTGCATGACGCCGAGGTAGTAGAGCACCGCGAACAGCGCCGCGACGAAGATGATGATCGGCAGCACCTGGAAGGCGAAGATCGTCTCCGGCCCGTACGGCGTGCCGAGCGCCTTCGACACCACCTCGCCCCACTGTCCGGCGTCGCCGAGCCGTCCGAACACCAGAGTCGTGCCCGCCGTCGACAGGTTCAGGATGCGCGTGACCGCGCCGCCGAGCGCGCTGAACGCGCGTTGGCCGAACGACGTCCGCAGCACGACGATCGCGAACGCGATCTGCAGGCCGAGTCCCCACGCGAGCGTCGGCAGGCTGATCGCGCGGCGGTTCGTCGAGCACAGCCACGCGATGCCGAGGATGACGATGGCGCCGACGAGCGGCTGCGCCTTGGGCACGCCCAGGTGCGCGATCACGGCGGCGGCGGTCGCCAGCGCGGCGCCGCCGGCGAGGATCAGGAGATCCGTGCGGCCGAAGCCGCGCGCCGGATGTGACGTGGGATCATCCGCGGAGCTCGCCATTCACAGGCCTCCTTCGTCGGCCGATGGGCCGTAGACGGACGGGACGGGGACGTCGTTCAGGCGCAGGTAGACGCCGAGCTGCGCGCGATGATGGATGGCGTGGCTCAGCACGAAGCGGCGCAGCGCCGACCCGCGCGGCAGGCTGAAGAGTGTGCGGCCCTCGCGCTTGAACGTCCAGGACTGCGTCATCGCCGCGTCGGTCGTCGCGGCAATCGCCGCGCGCGCGGCGTCGACTTCCGCGTCGAACCGCTGCAGCAGCGCGTCGCGCGTCGTCATCACGTACGTCGTTCGCGCCGGCGTTCCGTCGGGAAGCACGTCGTAGTCATCGCGCGTCAGGATCGCGACCGCCCACCACGGGATGTCGGCGAGATGTCCCGCGAGGCGCGCGAGCGTCGCTGACTTCTCGTGAGGACGAAAGTCCGGACGATCGTCGGGCACCCGCGCGAGGGTCAGGCGCGTATTCGCCATCTCGTGATCGAACTCGGGCAGCAGGGACTCCGCAATCGTCGGCATGAGAACAACGGCTCCGTTCGCGTCGGCTATCATACGTCCGGCGCGCGCGCTCCCTGCATGACTCTTCGTCAGCTCAAGGCCGTCTACTACGGCCTCACCGCGCTCAACACCGTTGCGCAGGCGTACTCGCTCTACTATCTGTTCTTCTATCTGCGCGATCGCTACGGCTTCGGCAATCGCGGCAACCTCTTTGTCGCCGCCCTGCACGGCGGCGTCTACATTTTTGCGGCTTGGCTGGGCGGACGATTCGCGCAGCGCCGCGGCTATCTGACCGCGCTGGCCACCGGCTTCGGCGGGCTCGCCGTCTGCACGCTCGCCGCCGCGTTCGCGCGGACGCCGGGCGTGCAGGTCGCGCTGCTGGTGCCGTACACGCTGGCGCTCCTGTGCATCTGGCCGGCGCTCGAGGCGCTCGTCACCGATCACGAGCCGTCACGGCGCATTCCGCACATGGTCGGGCTCTACAACCTGACGTGGTCGCTCTCGACGACGGTGGCGTACTTCACGGGCGGAAGCCTCTACGACGCGCTGGGCACGGGCGCCGTGTTCTACGTGCCGGCCGCCATCTTCGCGGCCGAGTGCGCGTTCGTCTGGTGGCTGCGTCCCAGAGCCGCGCGCGTCGTCGACGCGCTGCCACCGCTGCCGCCCGAGCCTCCGCATCATCCCGAGGCGCGCGCGTCGCGCCAGCGCGTGCCGCCGGCCGCGTTCCTGCAGCTCGCGTGGATTGCGAACCCGTTCGCCTACATGGCGATGTACACGGTCCTGGCGGTGATGCCCGATCTCGCGCAGCGGCTCGGCCTGTCGCCGACGCGCGTCGGGCTCTTCTGCTCGGTGTGGATGTTCAGCCGCGTCGCGGCGTTCGGCCTGCTGTGGGGCTGGACGGGCTGGCACTATCGATTCCGCTGGATGGCCGCGGCGTTCCTCACGGTCATCGCGTCCTTTGCCGCGATCCTGCTGGCGCCGTCGCTGGCGGTCATCGTCGCCGCGCAGGTGTTCTTCGGTCTCGCGGCCGGCCTGATCTACTACTCCTCGCTGTTCTATGCGATGGACGCGAGCGACGCGAAGGGCGAGCACGGCGGGCTGCACGAGGCCGCGATCGGCATCGGCATCTGCGCGGGCCCGGCCATCGGCGCGCTGTCGCTGCAGCTCTGGCCGGACGTCCCTCACGCCAACGCGCTGGCCGTCAGCGGGCTGCTGCTGGCCGGCTTCGTCTGGCTGGCCGTGCAATGGACGCGCGCGCGGAAGCCGGAGTAGACTCTCGCCCGAACGGGACCGCAAATCACAACAATTCACGTCCGATGGGCCGCGATTCCGGGTAGCGTGTAGCGGACAGCGGAAGTCACGGCTGAACGCCCGCATGGTTCGACCCGCACGCGCTTTCGTGCTGACGTTTTGGATCGTCGCCGCCGCGTCGACGCGCGCGGCCGCCGACGAGATCTGGGGCGACGTGCCGCTGCCCGGCGGCGCATCGGCCGCGCGCCAGGCGTTCGGCCTCGGCTCGAACGACGGCCGCTTCGACGCGGAATGGATCGTCGATCTCGTCCGCCGGAATGGGACCGGCGATCGCTGGCCGGCCATCGCCGCGCAGATCGCCCGTTACACGGCCGTCATGGACGTCATCGCGCGCGCCGCGGCACAGGCGCCGGACGGCGTTCGTCCGCCGGCGGTGGACAGCCCCGACGAGCAGGTTCGCGCGTTTCGCAGTCTCGCGGCGGTCCTCGGCATCGACGCGCGCATCAGCGGGCAGCGCTGGCAGCTCGTCGCGTCGTCGTCGGCCACCGGTGGTGAGCGCGCGAAATGGGCGGCGGCCCTCGGCGTGCGCGTCGACGACCTCGTCAGCCAGTGGAGCGGCGATCGCGCCGTGCGGATCGACGCGCCGATCGCGCGCCTGCCGGTGCCGCTTCCGGCGTACTGGCGCGGAAGTCGCCCGGACGCGCCGATCGCGGTCGCCACGATCGTGCGCGACCGGCCGTCGGCGCTGCTCTACACCGGATTGATGGCGCTCGACGACGAGACGCTCGTCTGGCTCGATCAGCATCGCCGTGTCGTCGATCGGCTTCGCGATCGCGCGCCGGTGTTCGCGGCGTTCGCGCGAAGCGTCCGCATCCGTGGCGGCGCGGTCGACGTGCCGGGCGGGAGCGATGCCGCCGACGCATGGCGATCGCTCTTCGGCCAATCGCCGTCGGAGCCGGAGGCGTTTCTCGAGGCGCTGATCGCCGATGCCGACGGCGGACGCCTGCACTTCTTCGACGCCGTCATGTCCGCGCCGGCGGCGACGCGGGCGGCCATCGTCAAACGCGCGGTCGCACGGCCCGCGTCGCTGGCGGCCATTTTCCAGGCGTTTCACGGCGCGACGGTCGGATGGGTCGTCGACCGGCAGCCGTTCGTGCGCCCGCTGCAGGATCCCGCCTGGGCGCTCGCGCTCGTGGATCTGCGCGGCGATTCGCTGGGCGGTCCCGCGTGGCTGCCGGCCGTGCTCGCGCGCGCCACGGCGCGCGACGCCTGGCCGGCAACGCCGAGAGCGCTGCCATCGGCGCTGCCGTCCGGCGACGTCGAGTGGCTCGCGCGCTGGCTGTTCGATCGGCCGGACGACATCCTGGCGCGCGTCCGTCTGCTGCGATTCGCGCGGCGCCTCGGCCTTCTCGACCAGACATCGCCGGCCGACGCCGAGATCGCGCTGCGCACGTTCCGCGACCTGCCGTCGCTGGCGGCGACGCTCGAGCGTATGGGGCTGCGCGATCCGGCGCTCGTCGCGCGCGTCGGCCGCGCCGCCTACGGGCTCGGCCGATCGGGCGATCGCGACACGATCGCGCCGGTCCTCGCGCGGTGGCAGATGTGCCTGGCGTTGATCGAGCAGACGTCGCGCCTGCGGCCGATCCCGATGCCGGACGTCGAGCGCCTCGTGTCCGGTCTGGCCGACGCGGCCGAACAGCCGGCGCCGCGCGCGACCGTCGCCCTCTTGCGCTGGCTGACGACGGCGGCGCTGCCCGCGCTCGATCCGTCGAGCGCGGCGGCCGCACCGTTCGACGTTGACGCCGTCGTCCGCGCCATTGCGGCCGGCCGCGCGTCGGCCGGCACGCGCGTCACGTGGGAGGGCTTGATCTACGAGCGCAATCCGTTGCGCGTGGCGTTGCGCGATCTCGACGGCCTCCTGCAGGCGGGGCCACGTGTGAAGAGCGACGTCGTACGGGCACTGGCGACCGTTCGCGCCCGCATCGATCGCGGCGTTCGCACGACGCAAGACGCGCGCGACATCGCGACCGACTTCGACGTCGTCCGTTCCGGGCTGCCGGACGCGCCGTCGCCGGCGATCGCGCGATTCGATCGGGCCCTCGCCAATGCGGCGCGCGCGCTGCGCGATCTGCGCGGGGACGTGACGAAGACGTCCGTGCTCGACATGCCGGACGTGTCCGAGGCGTTCGGCGCGGCGGCCGACGCGATCGTGCAGCCGATCCTCTACGGCCTCGCCATGACCCCGCTGCATCAGCCGGCCGCACTGCAGGCCGAAGCGTGGAGCTTCCATCGCCTGTTGCCGGCGGCTGTTGCCGACGACGACTGGTGGCGCGCGGCGTGGCAGCCGGCGACCGAGCAGGTGCGGGACGGCGGCGGCAGCGCGATGGTCGGATCGTGGCTGCTGCTCGATCTCGCGCTGGCCGATGCGATCGTGCCGCGGCGCTTCGATCAGTCCAACCTGCTCGCGTCGGCCGTCCGCGACGCGATGATCCACGACGTCGCCGTGCGCGCGCACGCGAGCGAGGCGGCGACCCGCGCCGGCGATGCCGCCGATCGCGTCGCGCGCGGCCGCCGCGTCCTCGTCGACTGGCGGCGGACGCCGCCCGATCGATCCGCCGTGCGGCTCGCGCTCGAGCGCGCCGGCATGAGCCGCCTGCGCGTGAACCTCGCGCTGTGGACCACCGGCGTGGATCCGGCGCGCCTCGAGGCCGGCCTCACGATGGCGGAGATTGCGGGGCTGGGCGCGGCCGGCGACCGCGAGTCGATTCCCGTAGCCATGGAGACGATCGACGGCTGCATCTGTCTCGCGCCCGGACCGTCGTGGCCGGCCGACGACATTCGCGCGTACTGGCAATTCGGCACGATGGCCGCCGTCGCAGACGTCCTGGCGTTGCGGCTCGCCGAGGCAGCGAAGACGGCCGGTGTGCCGCCAATCGTCGTGAACGATCTGATGCCGATCGCGGCGGGCGATTGGCTCGCGCGTACCGACCCGTACGCCAATGACGACTGGGAAGCGCTGACGCTGTGGCCGAAGCGGCTCGACGTCGACGCGATCGACGCCTATCTGATGCAGCTCGTGTCCACCGGCGTGCTCGCGCCGATCGAGGAGGCCGTGCCGTGATGCGAGGTCTGCTGCGCGCGATGGCTGCCGGTGCGTTGTGGACCGCGACCGTGGTCGCGCAGAATCCCCACGCGCAATTGCTGATCACCAGTCCGACGGTCGACGACGTGCTCAGCGGCGTCGTGACGTTATCGGCGGAGATCACGCCTGCGACGGTCGAGGTCCGCACCGTGACGTTCTTCGTCGACGGCATGCGTGCGTGCACGGCGGCGTCCGCGCCGTTCCGGTGCCAGTGGGACAGCGCGACGGTGCGTGGCGTACGCGACGTGCGAGCGGTCGCCGAGCTGGCCGACGGGACGCGCGCGGTGCACACGGTCCGGACGCGCGGGACCGTGGCGGCCTTTCGCACCGGCGTCGACTCGGTGACGGTCGCCGTGCGCGTGCAGGACCGCTACGGCCGCTTCGTTCGCGGGCTCGGCGCCGACAGCTTCCGTCTGCTCGAGGATGGGATGCCCCAGGAGATCGCGACGTTCACGACCGTGTCGAGCGGGGGCGACGTCGTGCTGGCGCTCGACGGGAGCGGCAGCATGACCGACGCGCTGGCCGAGCTGCGCGCCGCGACCCGCGCGTTCCTCGACGCGCTGCCGCGCAACGACAACGTCACCGTGACGGTCTTCAACTCGGCCATCGACGTGCTGTCGCCGCGCGGCGCGAACGTGGCCGAGAGCATCGCGGCGCTCGATCGCCTGCGCGCCAGCGGCACGACGGCGCTCTACGACGTCATGATTCAGGCGGTCGATCTCTTCCCGCCGGCGGCCGAGCGCCGCGCCATCGTGATGTTCACCGACGGCGACGACGTCGCGAGCCGCGCGTCGATTGGCACGGCGCGGCAGGCGCTGCAGGGCGCGAACGTCGTCCTCTACGTGATCGCGCAGGGCAAGGCCTCGACCGATTCCGCGTTGCAGCAACAATTGACGACGCTCGCAACCGAGACCGGCGGCGCGGCATTCTTCGCGTCGAAGATGAGCGACACGCGCGATCACTTCTCCGAGATCGCCGAGGAGCTGTCGAATCAGTACGTGCTCGGCTACGTGCCCACGCGCGCGTTCGGCGACGGGGCCTGGCGCCAGATCCGGGTCGAGACGGCCGATCCAGCGCTGCACTATCAAATCAAGTCGCGCCAGGGGTATCTGGCGACGCGGCGGACAGGACAATAATGGCTTACGGCTTACGGCTTACGGCTTGGGGCTTACGACGCGTGTCACGTAAGCCGTAAGTCATAAGCCGTAAGTCTTCGTCCTCGTCCCCTCGTCCCCGCCCCCTCTACTTCGCCAACGCCTGAGCCTGAAACGTCGTCCCGTTCCAGATGTGCGCCGTCGGCGTGCCGTTGCACGGCGACACGACGATCGTGTCCGCGCTGAAGTAGTAGTCGACGATCGATCCGGGAATCGCGTAGCGCATGCCGCGCGGGCGCACGGCGAGCGTGCTTCCGGCGATCGACGGCACGACGTCCATCACGGTGTAACCGTACGTGTGCAGCAGGCCCGCGACGAGGTGCACGCCGTCTGCCTGCCGTATCGGCGCCGCGACGTCGGTCGCGCCGTCGCCGTCGAAATCGCCGGTGACGTACGCAGGCGTCTCGGCGCCGTTGACGCACGGCGCGTCGAGCGCAGCCACGCGCGCGCCGGACCATCGCGCCTTGACGGCGTCCACGAACGGATTGGGTGGCCCGGCCGGCGTCGCTTGTGTGGCTTTGGGCGGGAGCGGCCCGCCCGTCGAGCACGCGGAGGCGAAGGCCAGGAGGATGAGCGCAGAGAAGCGTCGCACAGTCGTCCTTTCCGCCGGGGAGGCTGCTTGGAAGTGCACCCTGCGAAGTTCGAAGTATGAAGCTCGAAGCTCGAAATGGCGCCCTCGGGGCAATTTTGCCGTACCGCAGCGGTGTGGACGTTAAGGGGCATCGGCGATCGAGAGCCCCAGCATGCATAGAATCTCCCGGTGCCCGGGCTTTCGTCTGTCATGGCCATCGTCCCTGCGGCCGGGCGGTCGAGCCGGTTCGGCAGTGCGAAACTGCTCGCCTGCATCGACGGCACGGTCCTCATCGATCGCACGATCGGCTGTCTGCTGGACGCGGGTCTCGAGCGGGTGGTCGTCGTGGTCGATCGTCCCGACGCGCTGCATGACGCGCGGCTGGTACACGACGCGCGCGTGTCGGCGGTCGTGAACGTCGATCCGTCACGCGGCATGTTCTCGTCGATTCAGG